>NZ_SGTZ01000013.1:0-103645 GCF_005435115.1 Halorubrum sp. ARQ200
TTTTGGGAGATAGAACGACGAACATCATCATTTGCGAATAGTTTCAGCAATGTCGCGCTAGAGACAGCTCAAAACTGGCTCGAAGCCTTCGCCGTCTACCACAATTCACGCCAAACTTAACGCGACCGGGACGACGGGGCGGTCGGAGGCCCCTCCGACCGGCTCAGAGCGCGTCGCCGGCGACGTACCCGGCGTCTGTCAAAGGCCCCTCCGACCGCTCCGTCGCGTCCGGGTCGCCGCCGACCGGCGCGGCGAGGTCGACGAGCGCGAGCCACCCGAGGAGGCGGGCGGCGCGGTCGCGCCACGCGGCCTCCCAGTCGGGGTTGCGCGCCCTGTCGTGGCGCGGGACCCGGTCGCGGGTGGCCGCGAAGAGGTCGTCGGGCGTCAAGGGGGCCTCCGGCGAGGCCTCGCGCAGCGCGGCGAGCGCCTCCGGGACGAGGAGGACCTCCTCGCGGAGCCCCTCGCGGACGCGCTCGGATGTCGGCTCGGCGTCGGCGCGGACGAAGCCGCGCGGGGTCTCCTCGACCAGGTCGAGCGCGCGCAGGAAGGCGAGCCAGTCGTTCGCGGTCTGCCGGTCGGGGAGGTCGCGGCGCCGACGAAGTCGAGCGCAGCAGTCGTCGGTGTCGCCCGGCACGAGCGGGACCGCGCGCTGGTACTCGCGGAGCGCGTCGAGGTCGGCCGGGGGGTCGGGGACGGGCTTGAGTCGCATCGGCGGCCTCGCGGGCGCTCAGCGGTAGCCGAACGACTCCGCGAGCAGTTCCTCGTCGGTCTCGCCGACGGTGTAGACGGGGCCGTCGACCACGTCGACGGTGACCTGCGCCGGGGCGAAGACGCTCTCGGGCACGTCGTAGAAGTCCCAGTCCGCGTCCTCGAACACCTCCACGAAGGGCGTCCCGTACTCCTCGCCGGCGGTCGAGACGATTTCGTCGAAGCGGTCGTCGTCGCGGGCGACCTGGAGGTGGACTTCGCCGCCGTACGCGAGCGCGTCGTTCGTGCGCCCCATCGCCTCCGTCTCGTCGCGGGTCGCGGGCGCGAGCGGCGCGGACCCCGAGGCGTGGAGCACGTCCGTGGGCTCGTAGCCGATCTCCAGCAGGCGGAAGACGGCGAGCTCGGCGGCGCGGGCCGCCGTGGTGACGGAGCCCGCGGTCGAGCCGGTGGCGAACGCCGGGAGGAACACGCCGTCGGTGTCGACCTCGGCCAGCTCCGCGACCTGCTCGGCCACTGCCTCGTCGGGCAGCGCCGTCGACTCGACCGCCAGCGTGGCGAACTCCGAGGAGTCGTAGTAGCCGACGCGCTCGAACTCGGTCTCGCGGCCGACGAGCGCGCGGGCCGGCCCGGAGCCGAGCCCCTCGAAGCCGCCCTCGGTCGTGATCTCCCAGCCCGCCTTCTGCGAGCACAGCAGCGCGACCGCGGGGTGGTCGGTCGACAGCTCGACGTACTGGCGGGGCGCGCCCGCGAGCTTGCCCATCCGGGTCTGGAGGTTCGCCAGCCCGGCGGTCTGTATCTCCGCGAGCAGCAGTCCCGCCTCGACGCCGCCGGCCGCGTCGACACCGAAGTCGACGACCGTGGCGCCGTTGTCAAGCTCGTAGCCGACGACGTCCAGCTCGCCGGCGAAATCGAGCGCCTCGTCGACCAGCTCGATCGCGGTCCGGTTGATGCTCTCCATGTCCCGGCCTACTCGCTCACCGTTTAAGGCGTTTGGCTGTTCGGCTCGCGGGCCGCGCGTGACTCTGCGAGATGGTCCGCATCGCTGAATCAGGCGGTGGCGCGTGCCTCTGAGTGGCCGCCTTCGGCGGCCGCGAGGAGCACGCGCGAGGGAGTCAGTCGTCCGAAGCGGAGCGAGGACGACTGACGAGGCTGGGGAGGCGTGAGGTGCTGTGCGGGGTGGGAATCAAAGGGGCAGCCGCGAGGACCCCGTAGGCGACGCAAGCACCGCAACGAGAGAGCGAAGCGACGAGTGAGGAGCGCAGCGAGCGTACGGGGTCCTCGCGGCTGGGGCTTTGGGGGTGTCTGCCGCGGCGGTAGCAACGTATCGCCGAGCGGCTGGGGCTTTAGCGGTGTTCTCCGGCGATCCGCTCTCAGTCGTTCGCGAGTAGTCGAAGAGAGCTTCAGACGTGTACTCACCAGAAGCCGCCGTCGGAGTCGCTCGGGCCACCGGCCTCGCCGGGACCGGACGGCCCGCGGGGACCGCTCGGGCGCGGGTCGGGGTCGATCGCGACGGGCTCCGACTCCGCTGCGGGGTCGATTTCCCGTCCCTCCTCGAAGCGGACGAACGAGAGGTAAAAGGCCTCGCCGCAGCCGACGCCGTCCGCGTCCGGCTCGCGATAGGGCTCGTCGCCGCCGACATCGGTGCCGCGGACACCGTCGTGGGGATCCCAGTCGACGCCGTCGCTCTCGCCGCAGACGAACCGGACGCCGTCGGCTTCGACCGCGTCGTCCGCGTCCTCGCCGTCGTCCGCATCGTCGTCTCCCGCCTCGGCGTCGAACGGCTCCGTCGGCGCGACGTACGTCCACCCCTCCAGCGGGTACGGGGTCACCGACCTGTCCGCGAGGTACCCCTCGCGTTCGAGCGCGACGAGCGTCCCGCAGTGGGGACAGTAGTACGTGACCGGGTAGCTCATACCCCTCGTAGGGGAGCGACCGATATACAGCCGTCGCCGCGTCAGCTATTTGATCGTTCGGGGCGAGGGATCGGTATCTCCTCCGACACCTCGCGGGACGGCGCCGACGACGCGGGCGGTCTCATCACCCGACGCCGACTCCTCTACGGCGTCGCGGGCGGCGTCGGGCTCCTCGGCGGCGGCGGCCTCTACGTCGCGAACGCGCTCGACGGCGACTTCGGCGGGTACGACGCGCCGGAGACGCAGCCGATGGTGTCGACGCGCGGGCGCCTCGACGCCGCCGACCCGACCGAGCGCTCGGGGTCGTGGGCGTTCGGCGGCGCCGACTCCGTGGTCCTGTACGTCCACGGGCTGGGCGCGGACGCCGAGTCGGCGCGCGACCAGGCGTACACCGCTCGACTCGCGCTCGCCGCGGTGACGGGCGAGGAGACGGGGACCGACGCGGCGGCAGCGGGCGACGCCGCGGTCGGGGGCACCCGCCCGGTGATCGGCTACTCGTGGGCGTCGAACGTCGACTGGGGGCCGGCGAAGGAGACCGCCGACGCCAACGCCGCGCCGCTCGCGGACTGGCTGACGGCGTGGGCGGATGAGGACGGCCGGCCGGTCCACCTGTTCGCCCACTCGCTCGGGGCCCGCGTGACGGGGGCGACGCTCCGGGAGCTGGCGGCCCGCGGGCGGACGGGCGTCCTCGCCTCGGCGTCGCTGTTCGGCGGCGCGGTCCCGGACGAGAGCGTCGGGGCCGACGGGCGGTACGGGGAGGCGATCGCGGCGCTCGACGCCCCCGTCTACAGCTTCCACAGCCGGAACGACCGCGTTCTCGGCTGGGTGTACCGCGCGTCGGACCGGACCCGGGCGGTCGGCCACGGCGGGCTCCCGGAGTCGGCGACCGCGCCGGACGGCTACGCCGACGTCGACGTCACCGACCTGGTCGCGGACCACTACTCGTACGTCGAGCCCGAGGCGGGGTGCGTGCCGCGCGCGGTGGAGCGTCTCGGGCTCGAATAGTCGGCGCGCCGACGCGTCCCCGGAACCCCTTTTACGAGCGCGGTCGACCGTTGGGGCATGATCGACGAGACCGTCGCCGAGATCCGGGCGATGCGGACCCACAGCACGTCCGCGGTGGCCGTGAAGGCGACACGGTCGCTCGCGGACCTGCTGGACCGCGAGTACGTGACCGTCGACGAGTTCGAGCGCGACCTCGAACACAACGCGGGCGTCTTGCGCCGCTCGAACCCCTCCCACGCGGCGCTCCACAACGCGATGCGCGAGGTCGAGCGCTCGATCGTCGGCGAAGCGACGAGCGTCGAGGGCGCGAAACAGCTGCTGGAGGACGTGATCGCCCGCGTGGTCGACGACATCGAGACGGCCAAGGGGGAGGCGGCCGCCAACGCGGCCGAACACCTCGACGACGGCGACACGCTGCTCGTCCACGACTACTCGACGACCGTGCTCGAAGCCATCGAGGACGCCGCCCGCGACGGCGCCCACCTCACCGTCTACGTCACCGAGGCGCGCCCGCGGACCCTCGGGCGCAAGACCGCGCGCGTCCTCGCCGGGATGTCGCGCGTCGAGACGCGGATGGTCGTCGACGGCGCGATGGGGTACGCGCTCCGCGACTGCGACCGCGTCCTGCTGGGGATCACCTGCATCACCGGCGGGACCTACTACAACCGCGTCGGCACGTTCCCGCTGGTCGTCACCGCCCGCGAGCTCGGCGTGCCCGTCACCGCGGTCGGCTCGGGCGCGAAGACCATCGAGGAGTTCCGGTTCGAAAACGAGTTCCGCGACGCCGTCGAGGTGATGCGCGAGCCCGTCGAGGACGTGGAGATCGAGAACCCGAGCTACGACGCCACGCCGATCGGGATGGTCGACACCGTGATAACCGACGACGGCGTCCGGAACTGACCCCGGAGCCGGGACAGAAGCCGCCGTTGACCGGCCAACGCCGCCGACGAGACCAAAACGCTTTGTGTGTGTACCGTGTTAACAGACCCAAATGACTGTTCAGCCGGGTTCGGCGGCGGTGTTTCAGATCCCCGATCGGGGACTGACGGAGGGGTGTTCGAGCGGCTGGTGCGAGCTGGGCGCGATCGCGACGGAACCGGGGGTCGTCACGGCGGTCGCGCTCGTCGGGGTGCTCACGCTGCTCGCGTTCGCGTACGTCCGGGACGCCGAGTCCGCCTGCCGCCGCGAGCGCCGCCGCGTCCTCGACGAGCGGGACGCGTTCGAGTCGTTCGCCGACCGCGTGTCGCGGATCGACGCCGTCTCCGTCGCGGCGGACGCGACGCCGACCGGGGTGCCGGCCGGCGCCCTCCGTCGGATCGACGGCGACGGCGGCGACCCGCCGGGCGGGGGGCCGAGCGGCCGGAGCGTCACCCTCAGGCGGGTGATGGCCGCGTACCGCGACACGGTCATGTCGCTGCCGCACTACCGGGCCGAGTACGACGAGACGCCCGCGGAGAGCCTGGCGGCCGAGCTCGGGCCCGACGCGGCGACCGCGCTGGCGACCGACGGCGCCCTGTCGAGCGGCGCACAGTCGGCGCTCGTCGACCGGAGCCGGCGCGCCGCGGACGCCCGCGAGCGGCTCGCCGACGCGATCGGGACGGAGATCGACGAGCTCGACGACCGCGAGGCGGCGCTGTCGGCGATCGATCGACGCCGCCGGTGCCTGGTCGGCCACCTGGACGGGATCCGGTCTGACGGCGAGGCCGACGCGGCGATAGACGTCTGGAACCGACTGACGGATTTGGAACGGGAGTGCGACGAACTCGCCGCCGACCGGCAGCGCTCGCTCGACGACCCGCCGCTGACCCCGGAGTCGCCGCTCGACGGGGAGAGCGGCCACCCGTTCCACGACTACCTCTACGGCGCCGAGGACGGACCTCGCTACCCGGTGTTGGCGCAGGTCGCGGAGATAGCCGACGAAGTCCGCGCGGACAGGGACCGCGTCGGCAGACGGATCGCCGGCAGCGACTGACTGCCGACGCGGGAAGCGGAGGAGGTGGCGGCGAGAAACTACAAACTACCGGTTTGTTTATGAAGGTAGGGCGGGACTGAGGGTGTATGAGTTGGCAAGCGGCGGAACGAGCGTTCACGGACGAGGCCATCGCCCGGGAGACGCTCCCCGAGATGTTCGAACGCACCGCGGAGCGGCACGCGGACCGGATCGCTCAGCGGTACAAGGGCGGCACCTACAACCGGTCGCTCGTCGCCGCCGGGGTGGTTCCGCCGGCGCCGGCCGGCGACTACGCCGACCTGACGTACGCCGAGATGCGCGGGATAGTCCGGAACCTCGCGGCCGGGTTCCGCGAGTTGGGCGTCGACGCCGACACGCGAGTGGCGATGTACTCGCAGACCCGCATGGAGTGGGCCCAGACCGACTTCGCGGCGCTGGCCGCGGGCGCCGTCGTGACGACGGTGTACGCCTCGTCGTCGCCGAGCCAGTTGCGCTACCTGCTGGAGGACCCGGAGGCGACGGTCGTCGTCGCCGAGAACGCCGAGATGCTGGCGGACGTGCTCGCGGTACGCGGCGACCTCGACCACGACCTCGACGCGATAGTGACCGTCGACGAGGTCGACGGCGACGCGGTCGAGGCCGACGACCTCGACGACGTGTACGGCCTCGGTGACGTCCACGAGCTCGGCGCCGAGGCGTTCGACAAGGCGACCTACGAGGGGTGGGTCGACGCGGTCGAGGTCAACGACCTCGCCAGCCTGATATACACCTCGGGAACCACCGGGAAGCCGAAGGGCGTCCGGCTCACGCACGCGAACTTCCGCGACAACGTCTCGCAGTGCTACCGGCGCTTCGCCGACCGGCCCGACCGCGACCCGTCGGTCCCCGGGATCTCCGCCGAGTCGACCACGCTCTCGTTCCTGCCCCTCGCGCACGTCTTCGAGCGGATGGCCGGCCACTACATGATGTTCGCCGCGGGCGCGACGGTCGCCTACGCCGAGAGTCCGGACACGCTCCGGGAGGACTTCGGGCTCGTGCGCCCGACGACGACGACCAGCGTCCCGCGGGTCTACGAGAAGCTGTACGACGCGATCCGCGAGCAGGCAAGCGAGTCGCCCGTCAAGGAACGCATCTTCGAGTGGGCGGTCGACGTGGGGCGCGCCCACCACGAGGCCGACAGTCCCGGCCCCCTGCTCGACGCCAAGCGGGCGGTCGCCGACCGGCTCGTCTTCTCGTCGGTCCGCGAGGCGATCGGCGGCAACATCGAGTTCTTCATCTCGGGCGGCGGGTCGCTGTCGGCCGAGCTGTGCGCGCTGTACCACGCGATGGACCTCCCGATCCTGGAGGGGTACGGGCTGACCGAGACCTCGCCGGTCATCAGCGTCAACCCGCCCGAGGAGCCGAAGGTCGGCACCATCGGGCCGCCGGTGGTCGACACCGAGATAGCGATCGACGGCTCCGTCGTCGGCGAGGAGGTCGCCGACCTCGCCGGCGACGTCGGCGAGCTGCTCGTCCGCGGCCCGCAGGTGAGCGACGGCTACTGGAACCGCCCGGACGCGACCGCGGAGGCGTTCCTCGACGCGGACGAGCTTCCCCCCGACGTCGTGACCGCCGGGACCCCGGCCGACGAGCGCATCGGCGTCGGCGGGTCGGACGACGGGGGCGACGCGGAGGCCGCCGCCGCGGAGCCGTGGTTCCGCACCGGCGACATCGTCCAGCTCCGCCCGGACGGGTACGTCGCCTTCCGCGAGCGCGCCAAGCAGCTGCTCGTGCTCTCGACCGGCAAGAACGTCGCGCCCGGGCCGATCGAGGACCGATTCGCCGCCAACGAGTTCGTCGAGCAGTGCGTCGTCCTCGGCGACGGCCGGAAGTTCGTCTCGGCGCTCATCGTCCCGAACTTCGAGCGGGTGGCGGCGTGGGCCGACGAGAACGGGGTCGACCTCCCCGAGGACCGCGCGGCGGTCTGCCGCGACGACCGCGTCCGGGAGCGCATCCAGGCGGAGGTCGACCGCGTGAACGAGGAGTTCGAGTCCTACGAGAAGATCAAGCAGTTCCGCCTCGTCGAAGAGGAGTTCACCGAGGCGAACGACCTGCTCACGCCGACGATGAAGAAGAAGCGGCGGAACATCCTGGACCGGTTCGCCGACGAGGTCGAGATGATCTACGACGACGGCTGACCTCGGCCGTCGCGGACGTTCCGTCGGGAAACCCATAACCGTCGTGGGGGAGTACGGTGCCCGATGGCTTCCATCGTCACCCCCCGAGTCGGGTTCGCCGCGCTCGGCACCCTGTGTGCCGGGCTCGGCGCCGGCCACTTGGCGTCGCAGGGGGGAGGCGTGGGCCCGCTGCTCGAATCGGCGTTGATCGTCGGGCTCTCCGGCTTCGTCTTCTACACGGTGTACGACCTCCCGGGCTGGGGTATCTCCCACTCCGGGCGGTGGCGAGCGGTCCGGATCGCCGCCCTCACCGCCCTCTCGTTCGCCTCGCTCGCCGGCGTCGTCTGGCTCATCTGGCTGCTCGAACACCACGCGTTCAAGCTCCCCTTCCTGATCGCGTTCGCCACGAGCCTCGGCGCGGCGGTCGGGTCCCGGGCGGGGCCGTACGCGGTGAAGGCCGACGAGCAGCTCGCGGAGGCGCAGGAGCTGGCGACCCTGCTCTCGATCAACGACCGCGTGCTGCGCCACAACATCCGGAACGAGCTGTCGGTCGCGCTCGGCTACCTCGACGGGATCGAGGACGTGGAGGACGACGCGGAAGTCGCGGAGCGCGCCGCGATCGTTCGCGACCACCTGTCGGAGCTCTCCGAGACGAGCGAGCGGACGCGCCGCATCGCGTCGATCTGGCGGACCGGGTCGCTCCAGTCGTTCGATCTCGTCCCCCTCGTTCGGGAGCGGGTGGACCGGGTGACCGCGGAGGACCCCGAGGCGGCGATCGAGACGGAGCTACCGGATCGGCGTATCGTCCGCGCGCACCCGTCGCTGCCGCTCGCGTTCGAGGAGGCGCTCCGGAACGCGGTCGAGCACAACGGCGACGACGTGACCGTCACGGTGTGCGTGGGACGCGACGGCGACGCGACGACCCTCGTCGTCGCGGACACCGGCGGCGGGCTTCCGGCGACCGACCGAGAGACGCTTCGGAACGCCGAAGAGACGCCGCTCGAACACGCCGAGGGACTCGGGCTGTGGCTGATCTACTGGACGGTGACCCGGGGCGGCGGGGCGGTCGAGTTCGCGGAGAACGACCCGCGCGGGACCGTCGTCCGGATCCGGCTCCCGGACCGCCCGGAATCCGACGGCCCGAGCGGGCCCGTCCCGGAGGCCGCCGAACTCAGGAGACGAGCGAGACGGGCCGCGATGTGGGGGGACCCGGACGTCGCGGGCGTCGGAACGGGGGACCCGGAAGCGGACGAGTCCGCCTGAGCCCCGCATCGCCCGGTTAGAACGAGGTGCCTCGGACCATCACGCGGACGAGGCCGTCGACTCGGGCCGGTCGTCCCGCTCGACGTCGCCGTCGACGGGGTCGCGCCCGGTCACCACGGGGTCGCCGAACGCGTACACGGTGTTGTGCCCGGTGACCTCGACCGTGACGAAGTCGCCGACTTCGACCCCGCGCTCGGCGGCGTTCTGGACGATTATCTGTCGGTAGGCGCCGTCGCGGCACTTCACGGAGTCGCCGGTGCCCTCCTCGACGACGAGGGCCTCGAACGTCTCGCCGACCATCGACTCGTACGCCTCGCCGACGACCTCCATCTTCAGCTCGGACATCGCCTTCGAGCGCTCTTTCTTGACCGTCCCGCCGAGGCCCTTCATGTCGGCGGCGTCGGTGCCGGGGCGCTTCGAGAAGCGGGTGACGTTGATCTTCTCCGGGCGGACCTCGGCGAGGAGGTCCATCGACAGCTCGTGGTCGGCCTCGTCCTCGGTGGGGAAGCCGACGATGAAGTCCGTCGAGAGCGTCCAGTGGTCGAGCCGGTCGTCGAACGTCGCGACGACCTCGCGGAACTTGTCGACGCGGTGCTGCCGGCGCATGTCCGCAAGCACGTCGTCGGAGCCGGACTGGACCGGCGCGTGGATGAAGTCGTACAGCTCCTCGTTCGCGGCGAACACGTCGGCCAGCTCCTCGTGGATCCCGTGGATGCCGCCGGGGTTCGCCATGCCCAGCCGGACCCGGAAGTCGCCGTCGATGTCGCAGATCCGGTCGAGCAGCTCCGGGAGCTTCCGCTCGCCGTCGTCCCAGCCGTAGACGCCCGTGTCCTGGCCGGTGACGCGGATCTCCTTCGCGCCGGCGTGAACGAGGGCGCGGGCCTTCTCGACGTTCTCCTCGACCGACGGCGAGTCGACGCGACCGGTGGCGAACTTAGTGATACAGTACGAGCAGTTGCTCATACAGCCGCGCGCGATGGGGAGGATGCCGACGACGCCGTCGAGGACCGGCTCCGCGTCGGGCGTGACCGTCGGGCACTCCCCGTTGAGCACGTATTCGGGGACCTCGTCCCAGTGGAGGATCTCGGCGTCGACGTCCGCCTCGTCGAACAAGTCGCCCTGCGCGAGCGCCATACAGCCGGTGACGACGAGTTCGGCGGTCGTCTCGGCCAGCTCCTCCGCGCGCCGAAGCATGTTGCGCTCGGTCTTCTCGACGACGGTACAGGTGTTGAGGATGGCGACGTCCGCGTCGTCGGGGCCGTCGGCCGGTCGGTGCCCGCCGTCGCGGAGGGCGCGCTCGATCTCCCGGCTCTCTCCCCGGTTCGAGCTACAGCCGTAGGTTTCGATGTGGTACGTCGCCATCGGAGTGCCCTCACTACCGGTCGCGGGGGCAAAAGCGCGACGGATCCAGGCGTCGGTTCGGCGGCGATGCGGCGGTTCGGCGCGGACCGGGTTCAGTCCTCGGCGACCGCGGCGGCCGGGGCGTCGGCCTCGGTGGCGGAGTCGGCGGTCGCCTCGGGTTCGTCGACGGGGTCGCGCTCCGCGGGCGGCACGGCCTGGTAGACGGAGCGGCGGGCGTCGCGGGGGCACAGGCCCTCCTCGACGAGGCCGACCTCCGTGAGCTTCTCGACCGCGAACCGGACGGTGCGCGTCGAGAGGCGCGTCGCATCGGCGAGGCCCGTCTGGTCGAACCGGCCCTCCGCGTCGAGCACGTAGTAGACCAGCTTGGCGCTCGGCGGGAGCGGTTCGAGCAGCTCGCGGGTTCCTTCGTTCATACGTTACCTACAAGGGCGATTCGCGCATAATCGTGGCCCGCCTGTGCGCCGAGTGCGCACGGCAACCAGATCCTTATATAGTAGCTCGGGCGCGAAACTCGAACCGGGCCCCGTCGTCGCCGTCGATCGAAAGCTCCCAGCCGTGTGCGGCCGCTATCTCGCGCACGATCGCGAGGCCGAACCCGGTCCCCCGCTCCGTGCTCGACCGGCCGTACTCCGTCGCCTCCTCCGGGTCGATATCGAACCCGGCCCCGTCGTCCGCGACGTAGAACCCGTCGGGAAGGGAGCCGACGGTCACGGTGAGTCCGTCGTCGGCCCCGGCCTCGCTGTCAGAGCCGTGTTCCACGCTGTCGCCGGACTCCGTCCGGCTGCTCGTGGAACCGTGTTCCACGCTGTTCGTGAACAGGTTCTCGAACAGCGTGCGGAGCCGCTCTGGGTCGGCCTCGACGGTCGACGACGCGTCGGCCGCGTCGAGCGTCGCGTCCCCCGTGTCGACCGTGCGCCACGCGCGCTCGGCGGCCTCGTCCAGCGGGACGGACTCGATCTCGTCGACCGTCCGGCCCTGGCGGGCCAGCGCGAGGAGGTCGTCTATCAGCTGGCTCATCCGCTCGTGCGCGTCCTCGACCCGGTCGAGTTCGCCGAGGACCGCCTCGTCGTCGGTCAGCGAGCGCGCCAGGTCGGTCCGACCGGCGGCGACGTTGAGCGGGTTCCGGAGGTCGTGCGAGACCAGGCCGGCGAACTTCTCTAAGCGATCGATCTCGCGCTGGAGCGCGGCGTCCCGGTCGCGGAGCTGTTCGGTCCGCTCGGCGTGATCGAGCGCGACGGTGACGTTCGCGGCGAGGACGCGCGCCAGTTGGAGGTCGGTCTCGTCGAAGAAGCCCGGTTCGCGCGACCCGAGCGGCATCGCGCCGTGCTCGCCGAGCGGCACGACGAGGAGGCTCCGGAGGTCGCCGTACCCGACCGCGGTGTCGATCCCGGCGAGGTCGTCGACCACGATCGGCTGGCCGGACTCGAACGCCTCCCAGACCCGACCGTCGCCCGGCCCGAACGGGGGTCTGTCGCCGAAGGCCGCCGTCGCCTCCTCGCTTATCGCCGTCGGGCGGAGCACGTTCGCCTCGGGGTCGTACAACCGGACGCCGCTGTTCGGGAACCCGAGGATGTCGATTGCCGCGCGCGGCCACCGCGGCGATCTCCTCGCGGTCGTCGCCGCCGAACATCTCGCGGGTCGTCGCGTGGAGCCGACGCAGCGTCCGCTCGACGCGTTTCTGCTCCTCGATGTCGGCGTAGACGCTGTAGATGACGGCCTCGTCCGACTGCTTGACGGGGATCACGTGGAGGATGAAGTCGCGAATCCCGTCGGCGGTCCGGCGGCGCACTTCGAGCCGCGAGGGCTCGTCGCGTTCCAGCACCGTCTCCGGGTCGAGCCGGTCGGCGCCGTCCGGGACGACCGCCTCGCGGACCGCTTCGTACCCGCTGTCGGCGCCGTAGCCGAACGTGTCTTCGAACGCGTCGTTCGCGGCGTCGAGGCGGCGCTCGCCCTCCCCGAGCGCGACGGTGCGCACCGCCGGGAGCGGGAGGTCGTGGAACAGCGCCGTCAGTCGGTCGCGCTCCCGGCGGAGCGCGGTCTCCGTCTCGATCTGCTCGATGGCGTTGGCCGCGTGGGACGCGAGCAGCTCCGCGAACTCGATGTCGCGGTCGTCGAACGCGGCGTAGCCGTTCGAGACGGCCTGTAACACGCCGTGCGACCCGATCGGGACGCTGATCGCCGACCGGATGTCGTCGGCGACCGGGTCCGCGACGTCCGAGCCTTCCCGTCGGTCGGCCCCGCCGGCGGTGCGCCCCGGCGAGGCGGGGTCCTCCAGTTCGTCCGGGTCGGCGGGGTCGACGCTGAGGTTGTCGACCACCATCGTCTCCTGCTCGGCGACCGTGGTCCCGACGACGCCCTCGCCGACGCCGAACGTCCGGACCTCGTCCTCGGTGACGCTGTCGGAGAGGACGGCAGGGACGACCCGGTCGCCGCGGCGGCGGGCGGTGACGCAGCGGTCGAACTCCAAGATGTCCTCGGCCGCGTCGACCGTGCGGTCGAACACCGTCGCCACGTCGGTCGCGGACGCCAGCTCGGCCGCGAACTCGTGGATCGCCGTGACCTTCGCGTTCACGTCGCGGAGGTCGCGCTCGGCCCGCCGCCGGCCGAGCGCGTTCGCGACGCTGTTGGCGAGCATCTCGTAGCGGTCGCGTCCGGCGCCCTTCTGGAGGTAGTCGGTGACGCCGGCGGAGATGGCCTCGCTCGCGATCTCCTCGCTCCCTTTCCCCGTGAACAGCACGAACGGGAGGCCGGGGTCGACCTCGCGGACCGCCTCGAGGAACGCCAGTCCGTCCTTGCCCGGCATGTCGAAGTCGCTGACGACGCAGTCGACGCGCTCGCTCCGGACCACGTCGAACGCCGCCTCCGGTGACATCCTGGTGACCGTCTCGACGCCGTCCAACAGGCGCTCCACGTGCGTGGCGGCGAGGTCCGCCGCCCCCGGTTCGTCGTCCACGAACAGGACGCGGCTGTCGGTGGCCGTCGGTCCCGACGCGCCTGCGGCGGCCGCGTCGGCGTCCGTCGCCGAGTCGTCGGGACCGAAGTTCATATGCGTGTGTTTCCCTAGCGGTAATTTTAGCTTTCGCTCCGGCTACCGCTCCTGAAAATCGGGGACTACCCGTCTCGAACGGAGAGAAACGAGGGAGAGAGGGTCGAGGCGTCCTTACAGGAAGTCCTCGACGTGGTCGGCAACCTCCTCGGGGGTGTCGCCGACGGGGACGCCCGCGTCGTTGAGCGCGTCGATCTTCGACTGCGCCGTGCCCGTCCCGGAGCCGGAGACGATGGCGCCGGCGTGGCCCATGCGCTTGCCCGGCGGGGCGGTGCGGCCGGCGATGAAGCCGGCGACCGGCGTGTCCATGTGCTCGCCGATGAACCTCGCCGCCTGTTCCTCGTCCTCGCCGCCGATCTCGCCGCACATCACGACGGCGTCGGTGTCGGGGTCGGCCTCGAACGCCTCTAACGCGTCGACGAACGAGGTGCCGATGATCGGGTCGCCCCCGATGCCGATGGCGGTCGACTGGCCGAGCCCGCGCTCGGTGAGGTTGTCGACGACCTGGTAGGTGAGCGTGCCGGAGCGGGAGACGAGCCCGACGTTGCCCTCGGAGAAGATGTTCCCCGGCAGGATGCCGAGTTTCGCCTCGCCCGGCGTGATAATCCCCGGACAGTTCGGGCCGATGAGGCGGGTGTCGGTCTCGCCGAGGCGCTTGTTCACCTTCGCCATGTCCTGGGTCGGGATGCCCTCGGTGATCGCGACCGCGAGGTCGAGGTCGGTATCGAGCGACTCGAAGACCGCGTCCGCGGCGAACGCGGGCGGCACGAAGATCACGGAGGCGTCCGCGTCCTCGGCCGCGACGGCCTCGTCCACGGTGTCGTAGACGGGGACGCCGTGGACCTCCTGGCCGCCCTTGCCGGGCACCGCACCGGCGACGACGTTGGTGCCGTACTCGATCATCTGTCCGGCGTGGAACTTGCCCTCCCCGCCGGTGATCCCCTGGACCACCACTCTGGTGTCGTCGTCGACGAAAATGCTCATTGGGTCACCTCCTCGGCGTTCGCGACCGCGCGCTGGACCGCGTCCTCCAGCGTCTTTTCGACCTCAACGAGGTCGGTGTTCAGAATCTCCATCCCCTCCTCGGCGTTCGTCCCGGCGAGGCGGACGACCACCTTCTTCGGGATCTCGTCGAACTGTTCGAGGGCCTCGTTGATCCCCTTCGCGACCTCGTCGCCGCGGGTGATCCCGCCGAAGATGTTGAAGACGACCGCGTCGACGTTGTCGTCGGAGAACACCATGTCGAGCGCGTTCGCGACGCGCTCGGCCTTGGCGCCGCCGCCGATGTCGAGGAAGTTAGCGGGCGCGCCGCCGTAGTAGTCGACCAGGTCGAGCGTCGTCATCACGAGCCCGGCGCCGTTGCCGATGATCCCGACGTTCCCGGAGAGGCGGACGTAGTCGAAGCCGTACTCGCCGGCCTTGCGTTCGAGGTCGTCCTCGTAGGACTCCTCGGCCATGTCGGCGAGGTCGGGCTGGCGGAACAGCGCGTCCTCGTCGATGTTCATCACGGCGTCGGCCGCGATCACGTCGCGGTCGCTCGTGATCATGACGGGGTTGACCTCGATCTCCGAGGCGTCGTTCTCCTCGTAGAGCTCGTACAGCGTCGAGAGGATCGACGCCACGTCGAGCGCCACGTCGGCGTCGACGCCGGCCTCGTAGACGACCTTCCGGGCCTGGTAGGGGTGGAGCCCGAACGCGGGGTCGACGTGTTCGCGCGCGATGGCGTCGGGGTTCTCCTCGGCGACCTCCTCGATGTTGACGCCGCCCTCGGTCGACACCATCAGGACCGGCTTGCCCTCGCCGCGGTCCATCGTGACGCCGACGTACAGCTCGTCGACGAAGTCGACGCCCGCCTCGACGAGGACCTGGTCGACCGTGTACCCCTTGAGGTCCATCCCGAGGATCTCGTCGGCGTACTGCTCGGCCTCCTCGCGGTCCGTCGCGATCTTGATCCCGCCGGCCTTGCCGCGGCCGCCCACGTGGACCTGCGCCTTGATCGCGGCCGGGTAGCCGATCTCGTCGACGGCGTCGAGGGCGTCCTCGACGCTCGTCGCGAGCCGGGAGTCCGGAACCGGGATCCCGGCGTCCGCGAAGAGAGACTTCGCTTGATACTCGTGAAGTTTCATCCGTGTGGGATCGGTACCGACACCGGCTTAAATGGTTCCGATTCGGCGCGAACCGCGGCGACCGCGGGACGGAGCGGACCGGTCGCGGCGGGGTCGGCGGACGGCGCGCCTTTTTGCCCCGCGGGCGCCTGCGGCCCGCATGGATCCGGCCGAGTTCCTCGACGGCGGCGCGGTCAGCGTGTCGGACGAGACGTACGCGGTGTGCCGGACCGACCGCGGACACCCGGACGCGTTCGCGACGGTCCGCGCGGACGGCGAGACGACGGTCGTCGTGGACGAGGGCGATGTCGACGCGGTCGACGCCGCCGCGGTCGAGCCCGGCTGGAGGCGCCTGACCTTCGAGATGGACCTCCCCTTCGAGCTCGTCGGCTTCCTCGCGGCGGTCGCAACGGGGCTCGCCGAGGTCGACGTCTCGGTGTTCGTCGTCTCGTCGTTCGCGACGGACCACGTGTTCGTCGGGGACGACGACCTGCCGGCCGCCGTGCGGCGGCTGGAGGCCCTTGGCTGCGAAATCGTCGACTGACGGCGGGGAAACGGAGGGCGCCTCTCGGGGGACGCTCGACCCCGTCAGTCCTCGTCGCCGAGGATGACGCGGTGGGTCATCGCCTCGGGGTCGAGGACCTCGTCGGCCTCCTCCTCGGTGAGGTGGCCGGCCTCGACGGCGGCCTCGCGCACGCTCTTGCCCTCCTTCAGGGCCGTCTTCGCGACCTTACTGGCCTTGTCGTAGCCGATCGCGGGGTTGAGCGCCGTCGCCAGCGCCATCGACTGCTCGACGCGCTCGCGGGCGAACTCCTCGTTGGCCTCCAGCTTGCCGACGAACCGCTCGCCGAACGTCTCGGCGACGTTCGAGAGCAGTTCCGCCGACTCGAGGAAGTTGTGCGCGATGACCGGCTTGTAGAGGTTCAAGTCGATCTCGCCGCGCGCGGCGCCCGCGGAGACGGCGGCGTCGTTGCCGACGACCTGCTTGTGGACCTGGTTGACCGACTCGGCGACGACCGGGTTGATCTTCCCGGGCATGATCGAGGAGCCGGGCTGGTTCTCGGGCTGCTCTATCTCGCCCAGGCCGTTCCGCGGCCCGGAGGCGAGGAGCCGGAGGTCGTTGGCCATCTTGTTGAGGCTGCCGGCGATGGTCTTGAGCGCGCCGTGGCCCTCCGCCATCGCGTCGTGGGCCGCCTGCGCCTCGAAGTGGTTCGCCGCCTCGCGGAACTCGGTCCCGGTCTCGTCGGAGATGTACTCCGCGGCGAGCTCCGGGAAGTCGGGGTGGGTGTTGAGCCCGGTCCCGACAGCCGTGCCGCCGAGGGCGAGCTCGCGGAGGTTCGACTGGACGCCCTCGGCGCGCTCGATGCCCTTCGCGACCTGCGTGCGGTAGCCGCCGAACTCCTGGCCGAGCCGGATCGGCGTCGCGTCCTGGAGGTGCGTCCGGCCGGTCTTGACGACGCCGTCGAACTCCGCCTCCTTCGCCTCCAGCTCGGCGTGAAGCGTCTCTAAGGCCGGCACGAGGTCCTTCTCGACCGCTTCGAGCGCGGCGACGTGCATCGCCGTTGGGATCACGTCGTTCGACGACTGGCCGTAGTTGACGTGGTCGTTGGGGTGGACGACGCGGTCGCCGATCTCCGCGCCGGCGATCTCGGCGGCGCGGTTGGCGATCACCTCGTTGGCGTTCATGTTCGAGGAGGTGCCGGAGCCGGTCTGGAACACGTCGACCGGGAACTGGTCGTCGTGCTCGCCGGCGATCACCTCGTCGGCGGCGGCGACGATCGCCTCCGCGGTGTCGTCCTCGATGAGCCCGAGGTCGCGGTTCGCCTGCGCGGCCGCCTTCTTCACGACGCCGAGCGCGCGGATGAACCGTCGACTCATCGGGATCCCCGAGACGGGGAAGTTCTCGACGGCGCGCTGGGTCTGTGCGCCCCAGTAGGCGTCCGCCGGCACCTGCATCTCGCCGAGGCTGTCCTCTTCCGTGCGGTAGTCGTCACCCATGCGCCGACCTTCCCGCGAGACGCTGTAAAAGGTACTGGAAGCCGGCAGCGCGCGGGATCGTGCGGGCTGCTACCGAGACAATTGCTACCGCGAGACGTTGTCGGAGCGAGGCGTTAAGCCGAGCGAAAACGGCCGAAAATCGGCGCAAACGCTTCCGGCTTCTATGTCGGTCCGTCCGCAACGGCTGGGCGCACATGAGCTCGAACGACTCAGCGATCGGCGCGGCGCTCGACCGCGACACCGTCCGGTCGACGAGCAGGCTCCTCATCGGCGCGCTGGCGATAGTCGGCGTCCTCGCGGTCGTCACACTGCTGCCGGGCGTCGACCGACTCGTCCCCTTCGCGCCCGCGACGTTCGCCGCCGTCGCGACGGCGGTCGTCGCGCTCGCGGTGGCGGGCACCCTCCTGTACGCGGCGCCGAAGTTCGCGCTGCTGACGCGGCTGGCGCTGGGCGAACCCGACGCCGAGGGCGACGCCCGGTCCGACCGGATCGTCGAGAACGGCGGCGGTATCGTCCACTGGCTCGTCGTCTTCGGGGCCGTCCTCGTCGCGTACCGCGGGCTCGCCGGCGTCGCGGTCCCCGTCCTGGACGGCGCCGCATGGGCGTACGACGCCGGGTTCCTGTTCGTCGCACTCGTCCCTGTGGTGTTCCTCGTCGCCCGCCTGACGGTCACGGTCGACCCGCTGGCCGAGCTGGTCGCCGACCGCGTCGCGGACGAGGGATCCGACGGCGACACCGCCGAAGCCGCCGAAACCGATGAGGCGACCCCGGACGGCGACGGCTGACCGGAAGCTCGTCAATCCTCGGTAAACAGAAACGGGAGCGTCACGAGCGCCCCGTTGAGACCGAACAGCAGCGAGAGCACCAGCCCGAGCGGCGGCTCGTCGCCCGGGTGGACGGCGAGGAGGACGAAGGACCCGACGCCGAGGGCCGCCAGCCCGAGCGTCAGCGCAGCGTCCGAGTACCGGTTCCACGCGTCGTCGAGCGCCGGTTCGAGCCGCGCGAGCGGCCAGTCGGCCTCGGCCTCGGCGTCGGCGCGGTCGGCGCGGTCGGTCCACGGCGTCTCCTCGGCCGACTCGCCGAGCCAGGCGTCCGCTTCGGCGGGAGAGTCCTCGGTCTCGTCGGAGCCGGAGTCGCTCCCGAGGACCAGTCGACGGAGTCCCGAGCGGCCGGCCGCCGCCAGCATCGCGAGCGTCCCGACCGCGGTGAGGGCGGCGAGGACGGTCGGTGACGCGAGGCGCGCTTCGGCGGCGAGGAAGGCCGCGAGGAACGCCAACAGCGAGACGGCGGCGAGGACCCCGCGTGCGGCGCGCACGGCTGCGGATGGGATCGGCATGGAGGGCGAGAATGGTTCGACGGGACCGGGGTCGGCGATCAGGCCTCGTCGACCGAGAGCAGCCCGGCCTCGCGGAGGTCGTCGTCGAGGGCGCCGTCGCCGTGTTCCGCGTACGCCTCAGGGGTGTACGTCTTGATCTCCAGGGCGTGGACGGACCGGGTCATGTGGTCGCCGACCGCGTCGTACACTAACTGGTGCTGGTCGACGAGCGACTCGCCCTCGAAGGCGGGCGAGACGACGACGGCCGCGAAGTGGGCGTCCTCGTCCTCGTCGTCGTGGATCCTGGGCGCGGTCACGCTGGCGACCGCGTCCGGGAGGTGCTCCTCGATGAGGTCCGCGACGTCGTCGGGTACGATGGTCATGGTCCCGCTCGGACGCGAACGGCCAAAAGTCGACCGGCCCGGTCGAGCCTGGAGAGCCCGTGTCAGACGGCGTCCACGAGTCGCGGACTCGGGTCGCAGCCGGAGCGACCCCGTCTCCCGACCGTTCGCTAGAAGAGCGCCTCGCTCTCGTCGAGGACGCGCGCCGGGCCGCCGACCTCCCAGACGTCGGTGTCGATCCCGACCTCCGCGATCCGGCTCTCCACCTCGTCGGCGTGGTCTGCGGGCGTGTTCACGTACACCGACGCGCCGGTGTCGGTCGAGAAGTAGACCGGGACGCCCGACTCGCGCAGCTCGCGGACCGCGTTGAACACCGCGATCGTCTCGGGCTGCCAGTACACCCACCCCGCGGGGCCGGTCATCGTCGTGGCCGTCAGCGAGAGCGAGTCGTGTTCGGCGGTCTCGAAGATCCGCTCGAAGGAGCCCGCGCGGAGCGCGTCGGTCATCTCGACCAGCTGGTCCTGGACGTGCGCGGTCCGCGCCTGCATCATGTGGCTCGCGGCGGCCTCGCGGTGCGCCTCCTCCGTCTCCTTGTACGCCGGGACGTGCGCGGCGACGATCCGGAGGTCCTCCTCGGGGTCGAAGCCGTCGTCGCTCATGCCCACGTCGAGCCGATGCGAGCGGCAGTCCTCGTCGTTGAGACCGGCGTCGAGCCGCGAGTACGCGCCCGTCACCGAGCGCGCCGCCGACGAGGAGCCGCGGCGGGCGACCGTGGAGACCTCGGCGAGCGTCATGTCGAGCCCGGCGGCCTCGGTCAGGGCGAGCGCGGCGGCCGCGAACCCGGACGACGAGGAACCGAAGCCGATGTTCGACGGGAAGGAGTTCTCGCTCTCCAGCCGGACCGCGGCGTCGACCCCGGCCAGGTCGCGGACGTGGTCGACCACCATGTCGATGCGCTCGGCGGCGCGCCCGTCGACCTCCTCGCCGCCGATGACGTAGGTGTCCTCGCTCGCGTCGGGCCGCCACTCGACGGTGGTCGTCGTCGCGGTCGGGGCGGTACAGAGGCTGATGCTGTCGTGGTACGGGAGCCGAAGCTCCGCGTCCCGCATGCCGTGGTACTTGACGAGCCCCTGGATCGGGTGGGCTCGCGCGGTGGCCTTGCCGGTCATACCTCGGGAAGCGTCCGGCGGGGGATTAGTCGTTGCGATAGGTGGGAGGGAACCGACAGCCGTCGACGAGCGCTCAGTACGTCTCGACGTCGAGGCCGTCGATGCGCTCGAAGTGATCGCGGTTGCGGGTCACGACCGGTTCGTCGTTCAAAAGCGCAGTCGCCCCGATGATACAATCCTCTCTGTCGGTCTCCTCACCCCGAGCGCGAAGCGAGCCGGAGATCTTCCCGGCCTTTCGCATTACGGTCTCGTCGGCGACGACCGCGTGGCGCGTGTCGAGCACGTCGAGGATCGCTTGTCGGCGCTCTTCAGGAGCGTTCAACTGTGGAACCGCTTCGTACAGTTCGAGTACCGTTATCGAGGAGATCTTCTCGGGACGATTCTCCCGTTCGATGAGATCGAGGTATCGGACTGCGTCCCGATCGTCGTGTAGAACGTCGATGATGAAGGCGGTGTCCTCGATCATTCGACGTCCCGTACATCTGCGTCGATCTGTTCGCGCCGGTCGCGAGAACGAGACCGCCCCTCCTCCACGAGAGATTCGAGCTCGTCGCCCTCCTCTTCGGAGAGAATTCCTGCGACTTCCGTCCACGATCGCTCACCGGCGATCCGTTTGACCACGTCGGAAAACGACTCACCCTCCCGCTTGTGCGATTTGAGCCGCTCGTAGGCCTCTTCGTCGAGCGAGATCGTTTTCGTCGACATTACAGTACACAGTTGCGTGTGTATATTTAAAAATGTCAGCACCGAAATCGAGGTTACGACCCGACGGCAGGTCACTCTACGCCGATTCACGGACTAGCAAATAAATCACGACAACCAACAGCATCACGTCCAACTCCGCGATCACCGTTAGCGGAGTGCCGAACCCCCATTGCCACGCCCAGTCGCTGCCTCTGTCCTTCGCGTCTTTATACACCCATCTGCCGAGTGTCGCCCACAGGACGAGCAGCGTCGCCAACAAGAGCAGTTCGTCGCGGGCGACGGTAGCGCCCCAGATCCGATACGTCGGTAGCTGCGTCGCTGAGGGTGCGAGGACCATCGATGGGGTTGGATAGTTGCCCCGTTTATAAAAAAACCGAAATAGAGGAATTAACTTGTCCCAGATAACTCACTATCTCTTTCACTCGCTTCCGTCCCCGAGACAGCGACGAGATTGAGGGGAACCCTTTTTGACGGGGCGGCGGGTACTCGGCGCCATGACCGAGTACACCGTCGAGTTCGTCGGCACCGGCGAGACGATCGAGGTGGCCGACACGGAGACGATCCTCAGCGCCTGCTTCGACGAGGGGATCGCCCAGGAGTACTCCTGCCGCGTCGGGATGTGTCTCGCCTGCTCGGCGGAGATCGTCGAGGGCGAGGTGACCCAGCCCGCGGCCCGCGGCCTCACCGACGAGGAGGCCGAGGAGTACGCGCTCACCTGTATGGCCCGCCCGCAGTCGGACCTGAAGCTCGACCGCGGGAAGTACCCGCCGAGCATCGAGGACGACGCGGCGACCGCCGCGGGAGAGGGCGACGGCGCGGCCGCGGACGACGACTGAGTCGGCTCGGCGGCGCCGGTCGCCGTCCGGTGATCGGTCCGCTACTTGTCGGTCAGCTACTCGTCGACGCGCTCGAAGCGGTGTCGCACCACGTCGGCGTCGTCGTCCCACTCGAAGCTGCCGCCGTGCGCGCGGACCATCCGCTCTTTGTACGCCTCCAGCGAGGGCGACCCCTCCCGCTTCGCGTCTTCGTCGGTCATGTCGCCGAGCGTGCGCTCGGTGACCTCCGTCAGTTCGAACGCGACGCCGTCGACCTCGAAGGTGTCGCCCTCGTCGCCGTAGCGGTTCCCGCGGTGGAGCTGCGTCACGTCGCCGTCGAGCGCGCTCTGCTTCACGCGGTCGTTCGGCAGCAGGTCGGCCGGACCGTTCTCGGACATGCGGATCGGTTCGGGCCGCGGCGCCTTATGATCGGCGGCGGTCGGCGCTCGACCCGGTCGCCGGTCCGTGCGATCGGGGCGGCGTTACGGATATCGAAACGGTCGTCTCGCCGGTGCCCACGTCCGTGAATACCCGCGCTGCGGCCGGAGCCGAGGGATTCAAGATACTGCCGAGTCCCATCTCAGACGATGCGACAGGACCACCTCATCACCGCGACCCAGCTCTCGCGGGATGACATCGAGGCCGTGCTCGACCGGGCCCGAGCGGTCGCCGACGACCCCGCCGCCTACGCGGACCGGCACGCCGGTCGCGTGCTCGCGCTCTGCTTCTTCGAGCCCAGCACGCGGACGCGGATGAGCTTCGACAGCGCGGCGAAGCGCCTCGGGATGAACACCATCGATATGGGCGACGTCGACTCCTCGTCCGTCTCCAAGGGCGAGTCGCTGTCCGACACCGTCCGCGTCATCGAGGGGTACGCGGACGCCCTCGTCCTGCGTCACCCCAGCGAGGGCGCCGCGACGCTGGCCGGCGAGCGCGTGGACGTCCCCGTCGTCAACGCCGGCGACGGCGCGGGCCAGCACCCCTCCCAGACGCTGCTCGACCTCCACACGATCCGCGAGGACCACGGGCTCGACGACCTCACCATCGGGATCATGGGCGACCTGAAGTACGGGCGGACGGTCCACTCGCTGGCGGCCGCGCTCACCGAGTTCGACGCCAACCAGCACTTCATCAGCCCCGAGTCGCTGCGGCTCCCGCGGTCGGTCCGGTTCGACCTCCACGAGACCGGGGCGCAGATCCGCGAGCACGAGGACTTAGCGCCCGTCCTCGACGATCTGGACGTGCTCTACGTCACCCGGATCCAGAAGGAGCGGTTCCCCGACGAGAACGAGTACCACCGCGTCGCCGGCGAGTACCGGATCGACGCCGAGACGCTCGACGCCGCCGCCGACGACCTCACCGTCATGCACCCGCTCCCGCGCGTCGACGAGATCGCGCCCGACGTCGACGAGACGGACCACGCGCGCTACTTCGAGCAGGCCCACAACGGCATCCCGGTCCGGATGGCGCTGCTCGACACCCTCTTAGAGAACGCCGACCCCGACGAGGGGCCGGAGGTGGACCGATGAGCGAGCACGAGCTCCGCGTCTCGAAGATCCGCGACGGCACCGTCATCGACCACGTCGAGGCCGGGCAGGCGCTGAACGTCCTCGCCATCCTCGGCATCGACGGCGCCGAGGGGTTCGGCGTCTCCGTCGGGATGAACGTCCCCTCCGACCGGCTCGGCCGCAAGGACATCGTGAAGGTCGAGGACCGGGAGCTGTCGCAGTCCGAGGTCGACGTGCTCTCGCTCATCGCGCCGGAGGCGACGATCAACATCGTCCGCGACTTCGAGGTGGTCGAGAAGAACCGCGTCACTCGTCCCGACGGCGTGACCGGGGTGCTCTCCTGTCCGAACCGCAACTGCATCACGAACGCCGGCGAGCCGGTCGAGACCCGCTTCGACGTGGTCGCCGACGGCGTGCGCTGCGACTACTGCGCGACGATCCTGCGGTCCGACATCGCCGAGCACATCGACGTCTGAGTCGCCGACCGGGGGTCGGCGTGCGGCCGTCTCTCACGCGCGCCCTCCGGTAAGTTTTAGCGCCCGCCGCACGAACCGTATGACATGAGCAAGAAAGCCAAGCTCGTCCTCGTGCTGTCGCTCGTCGCGCTCGCGTACTTCCTCTTCGCCGGCGACAAGCAGCCGGTCGAAGTCGAGTAACGCCGCGGCGCCGCGCCCGCGCCCTCCGCGGACCGCACCGCCCCCGAACCGCACCGCTCGGCGATCCGCATCGCGCGGCGGCCGCCTCCCCGGCCGACCGCGGCGAGACCGTCCGTTTTTACCGACCAGCCACGTAGCTGAAGCCATGTACGGGGTCGTCACGCGCAACGCCGACGAGGTCGAGATGGAGCCGTTCGACCTCGGCTTCTACGAGGTCAAAGACGTCACCGGCCGGGCGGCCGAGCCGCTGCCGAACGCCGTGAACATGGTGTCGTGTTTCGGCGACAACGCCGCCGCGAGCGAGAACGAGGACCTCGTCCCGGTGGACGAGCGCGGCGAGCCGGCGACCCGCGACCGCGAGTACTTCGACTGGGCGTACATCTGCCCGACGCACCCCGAGTACCGCGAGGGCCTGTTCGAGATAATCGCGGACTGCGCGGACGCGAACGCCGACGTTCGCCTCGACGACGTCGGGTTCCCCCGCGAGGGGTTCTGTCACTGCGACCGCTGCGAGCGCCTGTTCGCCGAGAGCGACCGCGACGACTTCGCAGACTGGCGCGCCGACGTGATCACCGAGTTCGTCGCCGAGGCGGCCGACCTCGTCCCCGGACGGCTCCTGCTCACGCTGTACCCCGACCCCTACCCCGACCACCTCTACGAGCGCGCCGGCCTCGACCTCGACCGGCTCGCCGACCACGTCGACGAGTTCGTCGTCCCGCTGTACGACACCGAGTACGCGACGACCTACTGGCTGGAGACCATCGCCCGGGGGTTTCGCTCGCGGCTCGGCGGCGACTACGACCTCCACGGCGCGCCGCCGGAGACGCCGTTCTCGCTGGAGCTGTACGCGGTCGAGGTCGACGTCGACGACCTGATCCACGCCGCCGAGGTGGCCGAGACGTACGCGAAGGACGTGTTCTTCGGCTACGACGCGAACAACGCCGCCGCCGCGCTCCGCCGGAAGGACGCCGACTCGCGCGACGGCGAGGTCCACCGCCCGGAGTAAACGAGGGGTTATATACCCGGCCGGCCGAGGGCAACTCGACCGGCCGCCGGCGTGCGACACCACCGGTCGTCTCGCGTTCGCGCGAGGCGGTCGCCTTTCAACGTCCGCGCCGTAGCGGCGGTCGCTCTACGCCGTTGAGCCGCCGGCTCGTCGATTTCTCCGCGGGCGCTCGTGCCGATCAGTGAACCGTCCGGTCGTCGCTCATGTCGATATCCGCGACCGGCTCCGAATTGCCGAACTCGGGCGCGGGGCCGTCGCCCGGCGCCGCCCACTCGACCGCGTTCCGAAGGACCTGTCGAACGTCCTCGTCGTCGTATATCGGGTACGTCTCGTGGCCGGGTCGGAAGTAGAACACCCTCCCGCTCCCGCGGCGGTAGCAGCAGCCGGACCGGAACACTTCGCCGCCCTCGAACCAGGAGGTGAACACGAGCGTGTCGGGCGCGGGCACGTCGAACCGCTCGCCGTACATCTCGGTCTCCGCCAGTTCGACGTACTCGCCGATCCCCTCCGCGATGGGATGGCCCGGTTCGATCGTCCACAGGCGCTCGCGCTCGGCGGCCTCGCGCCACTTCAGCGAGCAGTTGGTGCCCATCAGCCGCCTGAATATCTTCGAGTAGTGCGCGGAGTGAAGCGCGATCAGGCCCGTGCCGTTCAGGACGCGCTCGTGGACGCGGTCGACGACCTCGTCGCGCACCTCGTCGTGCGCGGCGTGGCCCCACCAGACGAGCACGTCGGTGTCGTCCAAGGCGGCCTCGGTGAGCCCGTGGTCCGGGCCCTCGTCAAGCGTCGCCGTGCGGACCTCGTGGCCGCCCTCGCGGAGCGCGTCCGCGACGACGGCGTGGATCCCCTCCGGGTAGACGTCGGCGACGACGTCGCTCTCGCGCTCGTGACGGTACTCGTTCCAGACCGTGACGCGTGCCATGCCCGTGGTCGACGCCGAACCGACTTTAGCGCTCCCCCGCCGCGCGGCGCCCGGACCCGAAGGCACTTCCCTCGGGCTGGAGATGACCGCATATGGCAGGTCCCCGACAGCTGTACCGACGCGCCGACGACTGGGCGCGCGGCCTCTCCCGGTTCCGGTACGCCGTCGTCACCGGCGTGATCGCGACGGCGTCGGTCCTCGTGGTCGGCGTCCTATCCGACACCTCCATGACATTTCAGGCGGTCGCGATGGGCGTCACGATGGCCGCGCTCTACTACGCGTTCGACATGAACGCGTGAGCCGACTGAGCGGCGAGAAAAGGGTCAGGCGGTCGCCTCGACGTCCGCGAGCCGCTCGGCCAGGAACTCCGCGATGGAGACTTCTGCCTCCTCGACGAACCGCGCGAGCTCCTCGCCCTCGGGCGACTCGACGACGACGGTCGGGATCAGCTCGATCCCGTACTCCTCGACTAACTCGCCCTCCTTCCCGTCCGGCCCCTTCGTCACCGGGAACTCCCGGATGCGGTCGTCCGGGACCCCGGCGGCCGCGAGCGCGGCGCCGAACTCGGGGAGCTGGCGCCGGCAGTCGCCGCACCAGTCGCCGCCCCACACCTTGAAGACGTAGTCGTCGGCTCCGAGCGCTTCGAGCACGGACTCGTCTAACGCGTCCGCGTCAAGGTCGGCGGGCGCGAGCGTTTCGAGCGTCATTTTGCGGAGGTAGGTCGCGGAGGCACCTAAACGGTGCGTCGGTGGCAAGACGAGCCCTCGGCGGTTCGCGGCCGACATCGATTGCCGCAGTCCGCGGGGCCTTTGGGTCGCGGTCGCCTCGGATCGGGTAATGGACGACGACATCCTGTCGACGCTCGGCTCGCCGCTGGTGCGGGTCGACGCGCCCGCGGGAACGACCGTGGCGGCGAAGGTCGAGTCCCGGAACCCGGGCGGCTCGGCGAAGGACCGTCCCGCGCTGTACATGATCGAGGCCGCCGAGTCGGCCGGCGAGATCGAGCCGGGCGACCGCATCGTCGAGCCCACTTCGGGCAACACCGGCATCGGGCTGGCGATGGCGGGCGCGGCGCGCGGCTACGACGTCACGCTCGTGATCCCGGAGGGGAAGTCGATCGAGCGCCGGCGCCTGATGAAGGCGTACGGCGCGACCGTCGAGCTCGTCGACGGCGACATCTCGGCCGCGAAGGAGCGCGCGGACGATCTCGAAGCGGAGCCGAACACCGTTCAGCTGCGGCAGTTCGAGAACCCCGCCAACCCCCGCGCGCACTACGAGACGACGGGGCCGGAGATCCTCGATCAGGTTGGCGACCGCACCGTCGACGCCCTCGTCGCCGGTGTCGGTACCGGCGGCACCCTCTCCGGGATCGGCCGCCGACTGCGGGAGGCGTTCCCGGAAGTGCGCATCGACGCCGTCGAGCCCGCGGACAACGCCGTCCTCTCCGGCGACCCGCCGGGCGACGACCGCTTCCAGGGGATGGGACCGGGGTTCGTCGCGCCGAACCTCGACGTCGACCTGATCGACGAGGTACACACGGTCGAGCTCGCGGACGCGGAGGCCGAGTGCCGGCGGCTCGCCCGCGAGGAGGGAATTCTGGTGGGCCAGTCGTCCGGAGCCTCCAACCTCGCGGCCAGGAACGTGGCGGCGGAACTGCGCGAGGCCGGGGCGTACGCGGGCGCCGAACCCCTCGTCGTCACCGTCTTCTGGGACAGCGGCGAGCGGTACCTCACCGCCGGCGCCTTCGACGAGTGAGCGCCCCGCACCGCGGCGACGCTCGGGCGCCGACGACCGTCGCGTCCGCGGGCACCCGGACGTTGATTAGCGCGCGGCGCCGAGGGCCCCCGTGAGCACCCGCGACTCGACGACGGCCGCGCCGGACGCGGACCCGACCGACCCGCAGGATCGGCGCTTCGACGGGCCGTGGCTCGCCGCGCTCGCCGCGGCCGTCGTCGGCTGGACGCTGTTGTACGCGCTCGACTGGGCGTTCCTGACGCCGTCGACCCCCGTCGGCGCGGCCGTGGCCTTCGCGCACGGCTACCTCCTCGCGCCGCTGGCGACCGCGACGCTGCTGCTCGACTCGCTCTCGCTGGCCGAGCGGCGCGTCGCCGACCTGGGACTGTTCAAGTGGATCTACGCCCTCGCCGCGCTCCCCGCCCCGCCCGTCGCCGCGGTCTACTACCTCCACCGCGAGTGGCTGAGGCCCGACGACGCGACCCTCCTCGGGGGCCCGTGATGCCGGCCGAGGATGGCCGCGACGGCCGAGCCGGGGGCGACCTCGGGCCCCGCGGACCGGACGAGACCGGTCGCGTCGCGTCGCTCGTCACGGCCCCGGAAGGGGGCGCGCCGCCGGTCGGTCGGGACGCGGTCGACGTCCGTCCCGACGGGGTCGAGGGGGACCGCTACCGCCGCGGGGACGGTCACTTCCAGCTGGACGGCTGCGCGGTGACGCTCGTCTCCGCGGCGGCGCTCGCCGCCGTCCGCGAGGAGACCGGGGTCGACCTCCGCGACGGTCGACACCGGCGGAACGTGGTGGTCGACGGCTTCGGGGGCGGACTGGACCCGCTGCTCGGCGCGACGGTGGCCGTCGGCGACGCGCTCCTGCGGCCGACGCGCCGCCGTCCGCCCTGCGCGCGCCTCGAATCGCTCGCCGGCGCCGACGGGATCGCGGCCGCGCTGCGCGAGCGCGGCGGGCTCTGCTGTACCGTCGTCGAGCCCGGCCGCGTGGCGGTCGGCGACCCCGTGACGGTGCGCGAGGCCGACCCTCGGACGGCGGGCGCGGCGATCGCCGAGCGGCTGCGCGGCGGCTCGCAGAGCGGTCACGAGTAGCCGTCAGCCGGTCCCGGCAGCCGGTTCTCCCCGACGGCCTCGGCCCGCTTCGGTACCGCGAGGCGCCCGAGAACCGCCCCGCGCCGGACGGGTGTGCGTGCAATTCACACCCCCGCTTCGGGCTTTATACGGTCGAAGACGGAGACGGGGGCATGAATCGAACTCGGCGCGCGGCGCTGTCCGGACTCGCGGCCGTCGGCGCCGCCGTCGCCGGCTGTCTCGGCGGTCGAGCGACGAGCGGGGCCGACCGCGACGGGGAGTCGGCCGGGGCGTCGAGCGACGGGGCGTCCGGCGGCGACGGGAGCCCGCCGCCCACCGTCGAAACCGAGTACCACCTCGCGTACGAGCCGGCGTCGCTCCTGTCGGAGTCGCTCGACGGCGGCGTCGGCAAAGACGGGATCCCGTCGGTCGACGACCCGCAGTTCCGGCCGATCGCGGACGCGGACCTCGCGGCCGACGAGCCGGTGTTCGGCGTCGTCCGCGACGGCGAGGCGAGGGCGTACCCCCGGCGGATCCTCTCGCACCACGAGATCGTCAACGACGAGATCGCCGGCGAACCGATCGCGGTCACCTACTGCCCGCTCACCGGGACGGCACAGGGGTTCCGGCGCGGCGCCACGACGTTCGGCGTGTCGGGCCGGCTGGTCAACTCGAACCTGATCATGTACGACCGCGCCACCGACAGCTGGTGGCCGCAGATGCTCGCGACCGCGATCGACGGCCCGCTCGCGGGCGCGACGCTCGACGAGTTCCGGGTCGTGTGGACGACCGCGAGCGAGTGGGCCGCGCGACGGCCGGGCTCGCTCGTCATGACGGAGGCGACCGGCCACGTCCGCCGCTACGACAGCGACCCGTACGGGAGCTACGCCCCGGTGAACGGCTACTACGCCCGGAACGGGACGCTGTTCCCGCCGCTGGCGTCGACGGAGGACGGCCACCCGAAGTCCGTCGTCGTCGGGGCGCGCACCGCCGACGGCGCCGTCGCGTTCGACAAGGCCACCCTCCTTGACGAGCGGGTCCTGACCGGGACCGTCGGCGGGGACGGGGCGGCCGTCGTCGCCGTGGCCGAGCCCGCCCTCTCGACCGGGCACGTCTACCGGAACCCGGACGGGGCCGCGGTCGCGACCGACGGCGACGGGTACAGGGTCGGGGGCGAGGGCGGACTGGCCGCCGCGGACCTCCCGCTCGACCGCGTCCTCGCATTCGACGCGATGTGGTTCGCCTGGGCCGGGTTCTACCCCGACACCGCGTTCGTCGGCGACCACACCTGGGCCGGGTATGGCCGCTGAGACCGCCGCGCCGACCGAGGCCCCGCGCGAGTGGCTCGTCGGGCTCGGCCGGCGGACGGCGTTCGCCGTGCGCGCGTCTCTCGGTCGACGCGACGGCCGCGCGACCGCCGCGGTCGTCGCGGTCGCGTACCTCCTCGCGTACCACGTCGGGCTCGGCCACCTCGGGGTCCGCGCCGGCGCGAGCGGCGGCGCGCCCCCTCGGTTCGACCTCGTCGTCGCGGAGACGCCGGGCGCGCTCGCCCTCCGCCGCGTCGCGCCGTTCCAGTACGAGCCCGTGGCGCTGCTCTCCGTCGGGCCGGTCGAGTACCTCTTCGCCCCGGTCAACGCCGCGCTCGGGCTCGGGCTCGCGGCGCTCGTCGGCGTCACCCTCGCCGTCTCCGTCGTCGCGTGGCGCGGGCCGTCGGCGTGCCGGATCGGGGCCGGCGCGGGCGCGGTCGCGGGGGTCCCGGGGGTCCTCTCCGGGTTCGCCTGCTGCGGCCCCACGCTCCTCGCGGTGATCGGCGTACAGGCCTCCGCGGGGCTGCTCGCCGCGTTCCAGTGGTTCCTGCCCGCCTCGGTCGGCGGCCTGCTGCTCACGCTGCTGTGGGTCGGGAGCCGCGTGGACCCGGCCGCCGTCGGGTGAGTCCCGCTCGCCAGAAACCCCCGCTACGGCGTTCCGCGCCCCGTCGGGATCGAAAGCGTTGACCGGCGACCGTCCCGACGACACGCCCGTGACTGTCGGATGAACTGGCGGTACCGCCACGCGGTGTTGACCCTGTGTATGCTGGCGTTCTTCGTCACGTACTTCGCCCGGCTGGCGATCAGCCCGGTCGTCCCCCTGATCATCGACGACTTCGGCGTGTCGAACACCGCGGTGGGGGTCGCGCTCTCCGGCATGTGGTTCGCCTACGGGCTCTCGCAGTTCCCGAGCGGCATCCTCGCCGACCGGTACGGCGAGCGCCGCGTGATCCTCGTCGCCGTCGGCGGGACGACCGCGACGAGCCTCCTGCTCGCCGTCGTACCGGTCTTCCCCGCGTTCGTGCTGGCCGCGGTGCTGCTCGGGCTCGCGGCGGGGCTCCACTACGCGGTAGCGACCACGCTGCTCTCGCGGACGTTCGACGACCTCGGGACCGCGGTCGGGATCCACTCGCTCGGCGGGCCGCTCGCGGGGCTGGTCGCGCCGGTGGCCGCGACGTGGGTGGGGTTCCGCTACGGCTGGCGGCCCGGCGTCGCGCTGGCCGCGCTCGTCGGCGTCCCCATCTTCGCCCTGTTCGCGCGCCGCGTGCGCCCGACCGAGCCGCGGCGCCCGGAGCAGCCGATGGCCGAGCGGCTCCGGCTCGCGCCGCTGCTCGAACTGGTCGGGTGCCGGGAGGTCCTCGTCCCGCTCGCGGTCGCGACGCTCGGCACGTACGTCGCGCAGGGCGTCATCTCCTTCCTTCCGACGTTCCTCGTCGAGCTCCGCGGGTACTCGCCCGGCTTCGCCGGCGGCGTCTTCTCGGCGTTCTTCGTCGTCCGCGCCGGCGCGCAGGTCGGGCTCGGTCGGCTCTCCGACCGGCTGGGCCGCGACGCGAGCATCGCCGCGGCCCTCCTCGGCGGTGCGCTCGGCCTCGGCGCGCTGGTCGCGCTCCCGGGCCTCCTGCGGCTCCCGACAGCGGTCGGGCTCCCGGCGCTCCCCGCGGTCGCGGGGCTCGGCGTCGCCGTCTTCCTCGCCGGCCTCGGGTCGAGCTTCTTCTCGGCCATCGACCCGCGGTTCATGGACGCGCTCGGCGACGCGGAGCGGGGCGCCGGGTTCGGCCTGATCCGGACCGTCTACACCGTGATCGGCTCGGCTGGCTCGGTGGGCGTCGGCCTCGTCGCGGACCTGCTCGGCTGGGCCGCGTCGTTCGCCGTCATCGCCGGCATGTCCGGGCTCGCGTTCCTCGTCATCTCCGCAAACGCGGTCGTCGGCGGGGGGCGGTGACGCGGGTCGGGCCGCGTCCGAGTCGGCGCGTCGGTACCGCGCCCCGTCGGCGCGTCGCGACCGACTCACCCGACGTACCGCCGGCGCGTCGACCGCTCGCCATCGGGGTCGAAGACCGCGACGGTCTCTCCGGCGTCGTTGAGCGCCGGCGCGCCGCGGTCGAGGTAGTGGTCGGCGGCGGTGTCGGTCCCCGGGCCGATGTGGACCGTCAGCGTCTCGTCAGGGTCGAGCGTCGCGTCGGGCAGGTCGTCGCGCTGCCCGCCGAGGTCGATCGCGTACCCCGACAGGTCGATCGGCTCGGCGGCGGCGTTCCGGAGCGTCACCGACTCGTCGAGCGGGTCGCCCCCGGCGCCCGGGCCCGGATCGATCGCGTCGATCACGAGGCCGTCCGGCCGCGCCTCGGCCGCGAACGCCGTGATGTCGGCGAGGGTGTAGCCCGCCGTCGCCGTCGGCTGCGGGAGGCTCGGCTCCCAGTCGTCCGGCGCGGCGTTCGGGTAGGCGGTCTCGTCGGCCTCGATCAGCCCGATGAGCGTCTCGGCGACGATGCGGCTGCCGACCGCGCCGAGGCGCTCGCCGTCCTGCTGGAACTCCGCCTCCGCGAGCACGTAGTACCACAGCGGCGAGTCGGGGTCGGCGCCGCGTTCATGGGCCCGCAGCGCCTCCATGATCCCCGAGTCGTGGCCGAACGCCTCGTTGCGGATCGGATCGTTCCCCATCCGTGCGGCCACGTCCTGCCCGGAGGGGAGTCCGAGCGCCTCGCCCCGGCGGAGGTTCCGGACCGCGAGGGACGGCTCGCCCCCGAACGGGAGTTCGAAGAGCGTCGGCGCGAGCAGCGGTTCGATCTTCCGACCCGGCTGGAAGTCCCCGTCGCCGGCGTCGAGCAGCCGCGACCAGTCGACGACGAGGTCGCTCGGCACCGGTCGGCCGCCGCGGAGGTTCCGGCCGTCGCCCGGGCCGGTGGGGAACAGCGGCACCTCGCCGACCTCGTCGTTGACGTCGAACGCGTGGCGGATCATGCTGTGCCCGAAGCGGTAGGCGGCGCCGCCGAACTCGACCGGGATGGCCGGCGTTCGTCCCGGCGGCACGAAGAACTGCCGGCCGCGGTCCTCGATGTCGTCGAGGACGTACCGGTCGCAGATCCGCGGGAGGAAGTCGTGGCGCACGACCCACTGGTAGTGCCATCTGACGAGCCGCTGGGCGGCTTCGAGGACCGACTCGCCGTCTTCGACGAGGTCGGCGCCCGGGCCCCGGAGGTGGTCGACGACGCGGTTGTGGAAGTTCACGAACGCGAGCTGGAGCTGCGAGACGACGACGTTCTCGTCGTTTCGCGGGTCGCCGATCAGCGCGACGCCCTGATCGTTACGCTGGAGGTCGGTCCCGGGAAGCCCCGAGAGCCCGCCGCCCTCCGCCGCGTCCGGCGCGCCCGCCTCGCCGGTGAGCAGCTTGCGCTCGTCCCGCTCGTGGTCGTACAGGAACGGCGCGGCCTCGGCGTTCGTCCGGTACAGCGAGTCGAGGTCGAGCGCCGGCGTGCGGAAGTTCCGCAGCGCGGCGGGGTCGTTCCGCCGGTCGATGTCGGAGGTGGGGTCGAAGGTGATGTCGTGGTCGACGAACTGGCCGAAGATCCCGTACCCGGCCGGCGTCTCCGCCTCGCCGACCGGAGCGTCCGCGGGCTCCATCATCGGCGCGCCCGCCTCGCCCCCCGTGCCTCCGAGCGTCCGCAGGAACGCCTCGCTGCGCTCATAGGGCTCCAACTCGGGGAACTGCGTGTGGAACCGGTGGCTCCGGACCGGCCCCGCCGCCGTCTGGGCCGCCTCGTTCATCCCCCGGTGTTCGATACCGCCGTGGACCGTCATCCGGCGCGCCTTCACCGTGAGGTGGAGCGCGTGCTCGGCGTCGTCCGGGGTCCGCCGCCGTCGCACGGGCTCCTCCGCGCCGCCGCGTGCGGGGTTGCGAACCGTAAACGAGACGTCGTCGACGCCGCCGTCCGTCTCGACGACGAATCCGCCGTCGTCGTCGGTGGTCCAGTGGCCGACCGGTTGGCCCCCCTCGCCCGGCCGCTCTCCTACGACCACGCGCCCCGCCAGCGGGCGGGACTCGTCGTCGACCACGCGACACCGGATCTTGTTACTTGTCCTCATGACTCATACAATTAAACATCAGTAGCAAAAAATTTTCTAAATGAACTTTCAACAGGTTTCGCGGATTATGCTGTGGGTAGACTGCGACCGTCCGGGGAACGAGACGTGAGAGCGGACGAGGCGGGTTACGTGGAGAAGCGCCGTGGAGAGGCGCGACGCCGCGTCACGTGCGACCCGAACCTTCGAGTCGCCTCGCCACGAAGAACCTCCGTGTACGACTTCCACGCCCACACGAACTACTCGGACGGGGCGTTCCTGCGATGGATGGTCGAGGCGGCAGCGGACGCCGGGCTCGACGGGATCGGTCTCGCCGACCACTGTAACGTCTCGCCGGCCCCGACCGCGCGGCGGTACAAGCGCGCGTTCGGGTTCAATCTCGACCTGACCTACGAGCGGCGCCGCGAGGCGATCGAGGCGGTCCGCGACGAGGTCGACGTCGACGTGTTCGACGCCGCCGAGATGGACTACGACCCCGCCCACGAGGGGGCTATCGCCGAGTTCCTCGACGACGCCGGCTTCGACTACGCGGTGGGGAGCGTCCACGAGCTCGACGGCGCGAACGTCCACACGCGGTCCCGCTTCGCGGACAAGCCGGAGTCGGAGCGGCGCGAGTTGGTCGACCGCTACTTCGAGAAGCTGGTCGCCCTGATCGACTCGGAGCTGTTCGCGATCGCGGCGCACCCGGACCTGGTCGAGCGCAACCCGCACCTCCGCGGGTTCGCGACCGAGGACCACTACGCCGCCGTCGCGGACGCCTTCCGGGACTCGCGGACCGTCCCCGAGATCAACGCCGGCCGCCTGTTGGACGACTACGGCGAGTTCCACCCGGCGCCCCCGTTCCTCGACCGGCTCGTCGACGCCGGCGTCGACGTGACCGTCGGGACCGACAGCCACGAGCCGGACGCGATCGCGCCCCGGGTGCGGGAGGTCGAGGCCGAACTCGCCCGGCGCGGGCTACAGCCCGTCGGACTCGATCGGGTGGTGAAACGGAGCTGACGCGCTCGGCTAACGGCCGTGACGAGGGCGCTGATCGTCGGACGACGCGGCGGCGTCGAGGTCCGAAGCGACCAGCGGGCGCCGGTCGTCGAACGCTCGCTCCCTCGCGGTACAACAGACCCTCCCGGGCCGTCAGAGTCGTCGCGCCTACTCCCGGTCGTCGTCGTCGTCGTAGTCGGTCGTGACCACCGCGCTGCGAATGTCTTGGTACCGCTGTGAGTTCTGTAGCTCTTCGAGGCCGATGTTGAGAGTCCCCGAGGCGCCTTGGTCGGTCGCGACACCGCTCGTGAGGACGCTCTGAATCCCCTCTTCGATGGTCATGTCTATGTCGTAGACGTCCGACTGCGGGATGTACGTCAACAGGCCACCGGTCACGGGGTTCGGCGCCAACGGCAGAAACATCGAGACCATCTCCTCGTGACCGGTCGACTCTTCTATCGTCACCGGGGCCTCGCCGGTCTTGAACCCGAGCACGTAGACGTTCTCGTCGAAACACTGGACGAGCTTCACCTCCTGAAACTTGTCGTCCTGCTCGTCGAGAACCACGTCTCCCATCCGCCGGAAGCTCTTGTACACCGTTCCGACGCCCGGGATCGAAGACACCACCAGATCGAAGACGTCCACGACCCGCTGCCCGTAGCGGTTGCGTCCCACGACCCCGACGACAGCGATGACGAGCACGAGGACCGCGATCGCGATGAGCTCGGAGACGAACGCCACGACGTCGGCGTAGATCCCGATCTCGATGAGCAGCTGGACGAATCCGCCCGACTCGATGCGCTGGATGAGACCGGCCCACCGTAGGACCCGAATGAGCGGGTCCAGCGCGTTCCGAACGAACCCGATCGCGATGCTGACGATGTACAGCGTCACGACGACGGGGATCATGATCGCGACGCCCGTGATCAGCGAATCGTACGCGCGCGAGTACAGGGATTGGCCGGTCTGTTTCGCCCGGGTCGCTACTTGGGAGGGGTCGCTATCGTCGGGGGACGACATAATGCGTTCCTCGCGGGGAACGGTAAAATAAATGCTCATTCACGCACCCGTCGACGGGGGCGCACCCACTCAGCTATCGAGTACGATCTGGCTTCCGCCTCGTCGAACTGCGAAAATCGGAGATTTTTGGGCTCGACTTCGGCTTCCGCCTCGTCGAACTGCGAAAATCGGAGATTTTTGGGCTCGACTTCGGCTTCCGCCTCGTCGAACACCGATAGGCTCGCTCCGCTCGCCTATCGAGTTCGACGAATCGTTTCACTCCTCGTCGAACAACGTCTCGCCCTCGACCATGTGCTCCTCGACGGTGTCCATGTCGAGCGTGAGCCCGAGACCCGGCTTCTCCGGCACCTCGATGTAGCCGTCCTCGATCACGTCCTCCTCGACGAGGTCCTCCCACCAGCCCAGCTCGTAGGAGTGGTACTCGATCGCGAGCGAGTTCGGGATGGAGGTGCCGACGTGGGCCGCCGCCATCGTCGCGATCGGCGAGGCGACGTTGTGCATCGCGACCGGGACGTAGTACTGGTTCGCCACGTCCGCGATCTTGCGCGTCTCGCGCATGCCGCCGACTTTCGGCAGGTCGGGGGCGACGATGTCGACCGCCTGGTTCTCGATGAGGCGGCGCAGCTCGGTGACGCGGTAGCGGTTCTCGCCGACCGTGATCGGCGTGGTCGTGCTCTTCGTGACCTCCTCCTGGACCTCGAGGTTCTCCGGCGGCACGGGGTCTTCGAGCCACCACACGTCGTACTCCTCGATGGCGTCCGCGAGGCGCTTCGCGGAGCCGCCCGAGAACGTCCAGTGGCAGTCGAAGGAGACGTCGGCCTTGTCCTTGACGCGCTCGGTGACCTTCTCGACGATCTCCGCCTTGTGGCGGATCTCGCCGGGGCGGAGGTGGCGGTTCGCGCGGTCCTTCTCGAAGCCGCTCGGCACGTCGAGGTCGAACTTCAGCGCGTCGTAGCCGAGCTCGTCGACGACGCGCTCGGCCTCGTCCGCGCACGCCTCGGGGTCCGCCTCGTCCTCGGTGTGGCAGTCGCAGTAGACGCGCATCTCGTCGCGGTACTTCCCGCCGAGCAGCTGGTAGGCGGGCACGTCGAGGATCTTGCCGGCGAGGTCGTGGAGCGCGACCTCGATGCCGGAGATGGCCGTGACGGTGACGCCCTCGATCGAGCCCTCGCCGGACATCTTCTGGATGAGGTGCTCGTAGAGGCGGTCGATGTCGAGCGGGTTCTCGCCGACGACGAACGGCTTCATGCGCTCGATGAGCTCCGGGACGCCCGCGCCCCAGTACGCCTCGCCGGTGCCGACGACGCCAGCGTCGGTGTACACGCGGACGAGCGTCCACGGGAAGTTCCCGTCGACCATCGTCGTCTGAACGTCAGTGATCTCGACGTCGCGGCCGCCCCCGCGCGTCCCCGTGGTCCCCATCGTCTCGGCGGAGAGCTCCCGCATCGTGTACTCCGCGTTCGGGTCGTGGAGCGACTCGTAGTTTCGGCTCATACCGCGTTGGTTAATTCGGGACAGGGTAAACGTTTACCTTCGCCCGTCGTCCGCACGAACAGGTGGCTTTTCATCCCCGTGCGCGCAATAGCGCTCATGGTCGAAATTACTGATTCTCTCGCGTGTCTGTACACCGGACGGGTGGAGTCCCGCGGCGACGACTACGTCGTCACCGTCCCGACCTCGGAGATCGAACACGGAAGCGTCAGCGTGGGCGATACGTATCGGATCGCCGTCCTGGACCGCGCCGAATCGGCGGCGGAGTCGACGGGCGACGCCGACGGCGCGTCCGTCCCCGAGACGAACGGCGCGTCCGACGGGACCGCGTCCGACGACGGCCAGCGGCCCACCTCCCGCGGGGCCGCCGGCGCGGTCCAGCCGGACCCGCCCGTCTCGGAGGGGGAGGTACGGGACGTGACGATCGAGACGCTCGGGGACAAGGGCGACGGGATCGCGAAGATCGAACGCGGCTACGTCGTCATCGTTCCCGACGCGGAGCCCGGCGAACAGCCGACCGTCGAGATCACGAGCGTCCGCGAGAACGTCTCGTTCGCGAGCGTCGTCGACGAGTAGCGACCGCCGGGGGTCACTTCGCCCCCCGGTCGTCGGGATGTATCCGTTCCGGGGGGGTCGCCCGCGAGAACAGCGACCGCAGGTGCGACGCCGAGAAGAACGAGGACGGCTCGTCCATGTGGACGCCGATCTCGCCGGACAGCGCCCGTAGCCCGACCCGCTGAACCGGTTCCGGGAGCGAGTAACACCGCCTGATCGCCTTCCCGAGTCGGATCTCCGTGGCCAGCTCCGCGCGCCACCCGGACTCGTAGTCCGCGAGCGTCTCCGGGTCCGCCGGGTCGATCGCCGCCGCGGCCACGTCGGCCGCGCGCATCCCGTAGAGGATGCCGCCGCCGGTGAACGGCTTCGTCTGCGCGGCGGCGTCGCCGATCAGGAAGCCGCGGTCGCTCGTCGTCCGCGCCGGCGGGCCGACCGGGATGGCGCCAGAGCAGCGCCGGTCGGTCGTCGCGCCGTAGGCGTCCGTGAGCCGCTCGAACATCTCCGACACGTCCTCGCTCGGCGGCGCCGCCAGCCCGTACTCGACGCCCGCGTCGCCGCGGGGGATCCGCCACGCGAAGAACGTCGGCGCGGTGAGGTGGACGTCGACGTAGTCGCCCGCGTCCGCCGCGGGGTCGAACCCGAGGACGCCGTGGAGCAGTTCGTCCGGCTCCGGGAGGTCGAGCGCGCGCCGCACCCGCGACGTGGGCCCGTCGCAGCCGGCGACCATCCGGGCCTCGACGCGCTCCACGTCACCCGCGGGCGTCCGAACGTCCACGGCGACCCGGTCGGCCCGCTCCTCCACGCCGACGACCGTGTGGTTCACTCGGACGTCGGCGCCCGCCTCGCGCGCGGCCTCGGCGAGGGCTCGGTCGAGCCCGACGCGGTCGATCACGTTGGAGACCGGCTCCCGCTTGTAGAACGGGTAGGACCGCGAATCCGGACCGCCGACGTGGAAGCGGGCCCCGTACACCCGGTTCTGGAGGAGGTCGTCGCGGGCGCCGTCGGGGGCGTACTCCCACACGTCGTCGGAGACGTGCCCGGAGCAGGCGAGCGGCTCGCCGATCGACCCCTTCTCGAAGGCGACGACGTCGCGGCCGTCCTCGGCCGCGCGTCGGGCGAACCGCGACCCCGGCGGGCCCGCGCCGACGACGACGAAGTCGTACATGGTCGGGTCGTGGTGACGGGGGTAGTTAAGCGCGACGCGCCGACCCGGCCGGTCCCGACGGAGCGAGGGCCGAGGGGTCGAACGGCCGCCTACTCGGACGACTCCCGCGTTTCCAGCCACGAGAGCGCCGCGTCGAGGTCCGTCCGCGGCGGCGAGCAGGTGAAGCCCTCGCAGACGTACGCGGTCGGTTCGCCGTCGACCGCGTCGCGGTCCGCCCAGATCGGCGGGGCCTCGGCCATGCCGAGGCGGTCGAGCCACTCGTCGAGGCCGGCGTCGGTCGCGGGGCGCGGCGCGATCAGGGCGCCCGGGAGGTACCGCTCGCCGAGCGTCTCGCGCCAGTCGTCGGGGACCGCGTCGGCGGCGACGGTCACCTGGATCCCGCCGGTCTCGACCAGGTCGGCCGCCCGCACGAGGGAGGCGTGTTCCAGCGGGCTCCCGCGGATCCGGTCGGCGTGGGTCCGCACGACGCGCTCGGCGATCTCGCGGAACTCGCCGTCCGTTCGGAAGCCGTCAAGGAGCGCGAGCGTCTCGGCGGCGACCCCGAGGCTCGACGGCGTCGACCGGTCGGTGAACTCCTGCGGCCGCGCGATGAGGGGGCCGGCGTCGGCGGTCTCGCCGCCGGCGTCGCCGGAGCCGTCTCGCGCCTCGCCGTCGAGGTCGCGGGTGAAGTAGATCGTCCCGTCGTCGGCGTCGTGGAACTCGTCGACGAGCGCGTCGGCGAGATCGAGGGCGAACCCGAGCGGCTCCGGGTCGCCGGTCGCCGCGTACGTGTCGAGCGCGCCGCGCGCGAGGAACGCGTAGTCGTCGAGGTACCCCGGCCCGCGCACGTCGCCGTCGAGCCAGCGCCGGGCGAGCGCGCCGGTCTCGCGGTCGGCGTCGTAGAGGCGCTCGCGACAGAAGTCGAGCGCCTCGCGGGCGATCTCGGCGTACGCCTCGCCGAGCGCGCTCCCGGCCCGCGCGAACGCGGAGATCGCTCGCCCGTTCCACGAGGCCAGCACCTTCTCGTCGCGGGCGGGACGCGGGCGCTCCTCGCGGGCGTCGAACAGCTCCGTGCGCGCCTCGGTCAGGATCTCTCGGACCGCCTCGGGCGACAGGTCGCGGTCGGCGGCCAGCTCCTCGACGGACGCGGCGATCGTCGGGACGGTCGTGCCGCGCTCGAAGTTGCCCCCGGCCCGGATCCCGTACCGCTCCTTGGCGAGCGACGCGGCCGGCTCGTCGAGGACGGCGTCGACCTCCTCGGGGGTCCACACGTAGAACGCACCCTCGACGTCTCCCTCCCCGTCGTCGCCCCCGCGGCCCGCGGGCGGTCGGCTCCGCGCGTCGAGGGTGCTGAAGAAGCCGCCGCCCTCGTGGCGGAGCTCGCGGTCGAGGAACGCGAGCGACTCGCTCGCGACGCGGGCGTACGCGGGGTCGCCCGCGAGGCGGTAGCCGTCGAGGTAGGCCATCGGCAGCTCGGCGTTGTCGTACAGCATCTTCTCGAAGTGCGGGACCGTCCACTCGCGGTCGACCGCGTAGCGGTGGAACCCCCCGCCGATCTGGTCGTACATGCCCCCGCGGGCCATCCCGTCGAGCGTGCCGGTCGCGGCCGACAGCAGGGCGTCGCGGCCGCGCCCGGCGTAGGCGCGCATCAGGAGGTCAATCCGCCCGGGCATCGGGAACTTCGCGCCACCGCTCCCGAAGCCGCCGTGCTCCTCGTCGTAGCCGCGCAGCGCCGCCGCGGCCGCGGTGTCGAGCAGGTCGTCGCCGGCGGGACCGGCCGCGTCCTCACCGTCCGGACCGGCCGCGTCCGGCGTCGGCACCGACTCCAGCTCGTCGCGCGCGCTCTCGGCCCACTGGTCGGCGCGCCGCCGCATCTCCTCGCGCTGCTCGGGGTCGCTCCAGGAGTCGGCGATGCGTTCACAGAGGTCGCGGAAGCCGGGCTGGTTCCGCCGCGGCTCGGGCGGGAAGTAGGTCCCGACGTAGAACGGCCTCCCCTCCGGGGTACACCACGCCGAGAGCGGCCACCCGCCGCCGCCCGTGACCAGCTGGCAGACGGTCATGAACGTGCTGTCGACGTCGGGGCGCTCCTCCCGGTCGACCTTGATCGAGACGAACTCCTCGTTGAGCAGCGCGGCGACCGACTCGTCCTCGAAGCTCTCCTCGGCCATGACGTGACACCAGTGACACGAGGAGTAGCCGATGGAGACGAACACCGGAACGTCGTGCTCCTGAGCGCGCTCGAACGCCTCGTCGCCCCACGGCTGCCAGTTGACGGGGTTGTCGGCGTGCTGTTGGAGGTACGGGCTCGCCTCGCCGTCGAGGCGGTTCCGCTCGGTCGGCTGTGACATGGGCTCGATTCGGCCCGGCGGGCCAAAAGCCGTCCGCACTGGGGCGATTCCCGCTTCGGGCGTAGTTCTATCCACGTCCGCGCATATATCGAGCCCGATAGAGAGTAAGGTTTACACTACCGTGCGGACACCCGTCGGGCATGACGGAGACCGTACTCGTGGTGGGGGGCGGCGGGCGCGAACACGCGATCGCCCGCGCCGTGGCCGACGACTGCGCGCTGTACGCCTGCGCCGGCGTTCGGAACCCGGGGATCCGACGGTTGGCGGACGGGTTCGCGGCGATCGACGAGACCGATCCGGCCGCGGTCGCCGACTACGCGACCGAGGTCGGCGCGGACCTCGCGGTCATCGGCCCGGAGTCGGCGCTTGAGGCGGGGGTCGCGGACGCGCTCGACGACGCCGGCGTGTACGCCTTCGGCCCGCGGGCCGCCGAGGCCCGGCTGGAGACCGACAAGGCGTACCAGCGGGAGTTCATGGAGGAGCACGCGATCCCGGGCTGTCCGGACTACGCGGTGTTCGACGACACGGCGGCGGCCTGCGAGTACATCGACGAGTACGACGGCGACCTCGCGGTCAAGCCCGCCGGGCTCACCGGCGGGAAGGGCGTGAAGGTGATCGGCGACCAGGTGACGAGCGAGGAGGCGAAGGCGTACCTCCGCGACTCCGGCTACGACCGCGTGGTGCTGGAGGAGCGACTCGTCGGCGAGGAGTTCACGATCCAGGCGTTCGTCGCCGACGGCGATCTGCGGACGACGCCGGCGGTCCAGGACCACAAGCGCGCCTACGAGGGCGACGAGGGGCCCAACACCGGCGGAATGGGCTCGTACTCCGACACGGGACCGTCGCTGCCGTTCATGCGCGAGGGCGACTACGAGGCCGCCGTCGAGGTTTTGGAGGCGGTCGTCGACGCGCTCCCCGAGTACAAGGGCGTCCTCTACGGCCAGTTCATGCTCACCGACACGGGTCCGAAGGTCGTCGAGTTCAACGCGCGCTTCGGCGACCCGGAGGCGATGAACACGCTGCCCGTCCTCGACACGCCGTTCGTCGACGTGCTCGCCGCCGCGCGCGACGGCGAGCCGCTCCCGGAGCTCTCCTTCTCCGGCGAGGCGACCGTCTGTAAGTACGCCGTGCCGGACGGCTACCCGACCGACCCCGACGCGGGCGCCGAGATCGCGGTCGACGAGGAGCACGCGGGCGACGCGCTCCTCTACTACGCCAGCGTCGACGAGCGCGACGGGCGCCTGTACACGACCACGTCGCGGGCGTTCGCCGTCGTCGGCCGCGGCGACTCCGTCGCGGCCGCCGAGGCGCAGGCGGAGGACGCCCTGGCGGCCGCGGGCGATCGCGTCCGCATCCGTCACGACATCGGTACAGCCGATCTCGTTCAGCGCCGGATCGACCACATGGACGACCTCCGGAGCTGACCGGACGCGTTCCGACCGACGCCCCGGAGCGACCCTTTTATTCTCCCCGTCCGAACGAGCCGTCGTGACCGACGACGACGCGGCCGCGACGCGCGAGGACACCGAGCCGCCACGCGACGACCTGGACGCGAGGTCCGACGACACCGACCCGAGTCGGAGCGACCGCCTCGACCGGTTTCCGACGCCGGGAGCGCGCAACTCCCTGTGGTCGTGGCCGGACGCGAAGTCGCCGCTCGCGGTCGTGCGCAACTACGTCGTCATCGTCCTCGCGCGGATCTGTCCGAGCCTCCGGCTGAAGAACTGGCTGCTGCGGCGGATCGGCGTCACGGTCGGCGCCGGCGTCGCCTGGGGGTTGGAGTCGACGCCCGACGTGTTCTGGCCCGAGAGAATCCGCGTCGGCGACGACGCAGTCATCGGGTACGACGCCACGCTGCTGTGCCACGAGTTCCTCCACGAGGAGTACCGCCTCGGCGACGTGGTCGTCGAGGACGAGGCGATGGTCGGCGCCGGGGCGATAGTGCTGCCCGGCGTCACCGTCGGCGAGGGGGCGCGCGTCGCCGCGAACTCGCTCGTCGCCGAGGACGTGCCGCCGGGCGCGACCGTCGCGGGCGTGCCGGCGGAGGTCGTCTCGCGGGCGGAGACGGCCGCGAGCGACGACTGAGCCGACCGTCGGTTACGCCGCGTCGTCGCCCGCGTCCGCGTCGTCGCCCGCGGCGGCCGCCGTCTCCTCGGCGTCGGTGATGTGCGCCTCGGTGCTCACGCGCGCCAAGTCGACGCCGACCTCCTCGGCGACCGCGTCGAGGACGGCCCGCTGTTCGGCCATCTCGTTTTCGAGCGTCTTGACGCGCTCCGCGGTGTCTTTCACCGTCTCCTGCGTCTCGTCGACCTCGTCGCGGAGCTCGCTGATCTTCTTGTAGGTGCGCTCCGCGCGGTCCGCGAGGGTCTGAATCTTCTTTGCGGTGTCCCCGAATCCCATACCGACGGGTCGGCCCGGCGATACGTGTGCTTTTCCGTTCGACGCGACGCCCGCACCGACGGTGGACTTTTGCCCGACTCGCCCGTGGTACGGGTATGAGCGTCGACCGGATCCTGTTGACCAACGACGACGGCGTCGACGCCGCGGGGCTGCGCGCGCTCCACGACGCGCTCGCGACCGAGTACGCGGTGACGGTCGTCGCGCCGGCCGACGACCAGTCGTCCGTCGGTCGCCGCCTCTCCGACGACGCCGCGGTCGACGACCACGAGCTGGGGTACGTCGTCGACGGGACCCCCGTCGACTGCGTCGTCGCCGGCCTCGACGAACTCGTCCCGGAGGCGGACGCGGTCGTCGCGGGCTGTAACGAGGGGGCGAACCTCGGCGCCTACACGCTCGGCCGGTCGGGGACCGTCTCGGCGGCCGTCGAGGCCGCGTTCTTCGACGTGCCCGCGGTCGCGACCTCGATGTACGTGCCCGGCGGCGACGACTGGTGGAAGCGGGAGTTCGCGGCCGCGGACTTCGCGCACGCGGCCCGGGCGACGCGGTACCTCGTCGACGAGGCGGTCGACGCCGGCGTGTTCGAGCGGGCTGACTACCTCAACGTGAACGCGCCCATCGCGGACGAGGACCGCGCGCAGCTCCGCGTCACGACGCCCTCGACGTGGTACGGGATGCGCGCGGAGCGGAACGGCGACGGCCGCGTCGGGTTCTCCGACCCGATCTGGGGCCGGATGAACGACGGCGACGTGCCGGACCCCGTGGGGACCGACCGGCGCGCCGTCGTCGACGGCGAGGTGTCGGTCTCGCCGCTCTCCGTGCCGCACGCCGCGGCGACGAACGCGGGCCTTGACGACCTCGCCGACGCCTACGAATCGGCGGTCCGGTCCTGACGCGCCGCCGGAACAGAGGCGCGCGAGCTATTCGCCGTCGCCGGTGCTGACGGTCACCTTCGCCTCGCTCAGCACGCGGTCGCCCATCTCGTAGCCGGGTTCGTACACCTCGTGGATCGTCCCCTCTGGGCGGTCGCTGTCGACGCGGAGCATCACCTGGTGGCGCGCCGGGTCGACCTCCTCGCCCGGCTCCGGCTCGATGGGTTCGACCCCCTCGTCGGCGAGCACGTCGTCGAACTTCTCCAGCGTCGACTCGACGCCGGGGCGGAGGTCGCTCCCCTCCTCCTGGTCGAGCGCGCGGAGGAGGTCGTTCCGGACGGGTGCGATCCGCTCGACGAGCGCCTCGGAGGCGCGCTCGCGGATCTCCTCCTGCTTCCGCTTCGCGCGCTGCTTGTAGTTGCTGAAGTCCGCCTTCACGCGGGCGAGCTTGCTCGTCAGTTCCTCGACCTCCTCGTCGCGCTCGCGCAGCGCCTCGCGGGTCTCGGCGAGGTCGGCCTCCAGCGCCGCCACCTCGCGCGCGAGCGCCTCGTCGTGCTCGGCGACGGCCGCGGCGAGCGCCTCGTCGTCGTGACGGGCGTCGCCGTCGGCCGACTCGGCGGCCGCTTCCTCGGCGGTCGCCTCCGCCGTGCCGTTCGTCCGCGCCGCGTCGCCCGCCTCGTCCTCGGCGGACTCGGCGTCGACGGCGTCGTCGTCGCTCATACCCGATCGAAGTCGGCCGGCGGGGATAAGCGTTCAGAAGCGCGACGCTCCCGCTCGGGCGGCAGGGGAAGGGCCTACCGCCGAGCCGACAGCGCCGTGACGACACCGTTCGTCCAGCCGAACCCGTACTGGGGCTCGTACTCGCCGCGGTCGGTTCTGACGATGATCGTCCTGTTCGTCACGCTCCAGCGGTACTACAAGCAGGGGATGGTGGCCGCGGTCGCCGACTGAGTCGGCGTCGCCGCTCCGTTTTCCGTCGCGAGACGAACGCGCTCTCTGCGCCGCGGCCTCAGTCCTCCGGATCCTCGCCGCGCGCCCGCTTGTACATCGCGAGGGCCGCCTCGCGGCGCTCCGAGTGGTCGACGATCGGCGACGGGTACTCCGGCGCGGCGTTCGCGCGCTGGGTGGGCGACAGCTCGTGCCACTCGTGGATCAGGTCGGCGTCGAGCCCGCGGAGCTCCGGGACGTACTCCGTGATGTACTCCGCGTCGGGGTCGTAGCGCTCGCCCTGCGTCATCGGGTTGAAGATGCGGAAGTACGGCTGCGCGTCGGTCCCGGTGGAGGCCGCCCACTGCCACCCGCCGTTGTCGTTGGCGGTGTCGTGATCGGCCAAGCGTTCGCGGAAGTGGTCGTAACCGTGGCGCCAGTCCGCGAGGAGGTCCTTCGTGAGGAAGGAGGCGACGATCATCCGCACCCGGTTGTGCATGAACGCCTCCTCGCGCAGCTGGCGCATCCCGGCGTCGACGATGGGGTACCCCGTCTCGCCGCGCTTCCACGCGGCGATCTCCTCGGGGTCGTCGCGCCAGTCGATCCCCTCCTCGTACTCCTTGTAGTTCTCGGAGACCACCTCCGGGTTGTGGAAGAGGACCTGCGTGTAGAACTCCCGCCACGCCAGTTGCTGTTGGAACTCCTCGACCTGCTCCGGGGCGTCCTCGGGCCGCGAGTCGGACTCCGCCTCGGCCATCGCCGCCTCGGTGGCGGCGTACGCCTCGCGGACGCCGATCTCGCCGTACTTGAAGAACGCGGAGAGCCGCGAGGTCGCCTCCCGGGCTGGGTAGTCGCGCTCGGCCTCGTAGGCGAACACGGCCTCGTCGAGGAAGTCGTCGAGGCGCTCCCGGGCCGCTTCCGTCCCCGCGGGGCCGACGTCGGCGTCCGGTTCCGCGAAGCCGAGGTCCGCCGGCGTCGGGAGGTCGCCGACCGCCGCGCCGAGCGTCGCCGCCTCGCCGCCGTCCGCGACCGCGCCCGACGGGTCCGTCCCGTCGACGGCGTCGGCCGCGTCGGCGAGCCGATCGGTATCGGCCAGGCCCGCCTCGGTCGGCGCCGGCGCCGGGTCCTCTTTCGCGCGGTCGGTCCACTTCTTCCAGTAGTAGCTGTACACGGAGTAGGGGTCGCCGGCGTTCGTCCGGATCGCGTCGGGGTCGTGGAGGACCGCGTCGTGGTGGGCCTCGCGCGCCACGTCGACCGCGTCGAGCGCGCGTCGCACCCCGGCGTCGCGCTCGCGGGCGAGCCCGGAGTAGTCGCGGTTCCAGACGACGCGCTCGGCGTCGAGCGCCGCCGCGAGCCGCGGGAGGACGGTCTCCGGGTCGCCGCGCGCGACGAGCAGGTCGCTCCCGCGTGCGCGGTAGTCGTCGCGCAGCGCGGCCAGCCCGTCGAGCAGGCGGCGCACGCGAACGTCGCTCGCGTGGTCGAGGACGGACGGATCGAAGACGAACACGGGCGCGGCGGGACCGCGGTCGGGGTCGTCGCCGGCCCCGCTCGCGGCCGCGAGCCCGACGTTGTCGGCGGCTCTGAGGTCCCGTCGGTGCCAGAACAGCTCCATGGGTTCCACACGGGCGCGTCCACCGTGAAACCACCGGGAGCGGCGCGGGGGTCTCGGCCGGCAGCGGGCGGCGCTCCGGTCGCACCGCGATCAGAGCTCCAGCCGCCCCGGGACGCTCACCCGGTCGAGCAGGAAGTAGCCGACGGTGAGCGCGAGCACGAGCACGCCGAGCGCCGCGGCCGCGAGCAGCGCCTCGTTGCCGCCGCCGTAGTCCTCTAAGCGGAAGCTGATCACGCGCCGGGAGACGGCGATGATCGCCGCGCTCACGACGATCCGGAGGACCGGCTGGCCGCGCGCGTACGCCACGAGCGTCCGGTGGACCTCGACGATGATCAGGAGGAGGAGGACGCTGTCGAGGAGCGCGACCACCTCGGCCGGGTCGGTGAAGTTCCCCGCGACGAGGAGGCGGTACAGCGAGACGAACAGGTCGAACACGCCGATGAGGAACAGGAGCAGGAGGAAGTACGCCGCGCCGAGGACGAGCCACTCCATCGCCCGGGCGGCGGGGTCCGCGGCGTCGTCGAGGTCGAGCGCCATCGACGGAACGCTCGACGGCCGGAGGCAAGTCAGTTTGGGTCAGGCGTCCGCGTCGGTGCCCGTCAGCGATTCGAGCAGGCGGACGGCGGGCGCCTTCGCCAGCGGGTCGTTCCCGTTGCCGCAGTGGGGCGACTGGACGCAGGCCGGGCAGCCGCCCTCGCAGTCGCAGCTGTCGATGAGCCGCGCCGTCCGGGTCATCAGCTCCTCGATCCGGCGGTGGCCGCGGCGCGTGAGCCCGACGCCGCCCGGATAGCCGTCGTAGACGAACACGGCCGGCCCCTCGGTGTGCGGGTGGTGCGGCGTCGAGATGCCGCCGACGTCGGCGCGGTCACAGAGGAGGTGGAACGGGAACAGCGAGATGATCCCGTGTTCGGCCGCGTGGATCCCGCCGTTGAACGCGTACTCGCCGCCCGGGATCGGTTCGTCGCCGTCGCCGGGCGCTTCGCCGCCGTCGGCGCTGACCTCGGGGTCGCCCGCGTCCTCGCCGTCGAGCGCGTCGCCGAGCCGCCGCATCTCGCGCTCGAGATCCCTCGGCACCGGGAAGTACAGCGCCTTCGTCCGCAGCGTCGTCTCCGGGAGGTCGAGCGTCGACTCGCCGAGCGACTCGCCCGTGGCGGCGTCCTTCCGCACGAAGCCCGTAATCTGCTCGGTCACGGTCACGTCCGCGAAGCGGACCGGCACGTCCTCGCGCGCCGAGAGCGCGCGCTCGTCGAGGTCCTCGTTCACGACGATGTCCTTGTCCGACCGCACCTGCGTGTAGTAGTCCGCCCACGACTGCTGGAGCTCCGCCACGTCGCGGTCGAGGTCGAGGTCGACCACCTCGTAGGTGCGGCCCTGCTGGTGGTAGATGGCGCCGGGGTGGGCGTCGCGGAGCGCGTCGGCGAACCCGAGCGCGGCGACCGTCTCGCCGCTCGACCGCTCGATCAGCGATATCTCGCGCTCCTCGGCGGTGCGGAGGTTCACGGACTGCTGCGGGCTCGACCCCCCGGCGTGGACCCAGCGCGTCCCCTTGGCGGCCTCGCGCCGGTTCAGGACGCCCTCGTCGGTGAGGTCGGCCACCACGCCCGGGAACGAGTCGCCGAAGAACCGCTCGTCCCCGGGCGAGAGCCAGTTCTCGTCGGCCGCGCAGGCGACGTGGCCGGGCATGAGCTGGCCGTTCTCCGGGTCACAGATCGCGTCCTCGGGCGGCGCGTCGAAGAAGTCGCTCGGGTTCCGCATCAGGTACTGGTCGAGCTGGTCCTCGCCGCCGACCAGCACCACCAGCGCGGGGTCGTCGCCGCGGCCGGCCCGGCCCGCGCGCTGGTGGGCCGACATCCGCGTGCCGGGGTAGCCGTCGAGGACGACCGCGTCGAGCCCGCCCACGTCGACGCCGAGTTCGAGGGCGCTCGTCGACCAGACGCCCCGCAGGTCGCCGGCGTGGAGGTCGGCCTCTATCTCCCGGCGGCGGTCGTCGGTGAGCGCCGCCTGGTACGCGCCGACCTTCCCGGCGAGGTCGCGCTCGCCCCGCTCCCGGAGGTCGCTCGCGCTGTCGGTCGCGTACTGCTCGGCGGTCTGTCGCGCCCGCGTGAACGCCAGGGTCTGTGCGCCCGCCGTCACGAGGTCGACGAACAGCCGCTTCGACTCCGTGTGGCTCGACTTCCGCCGACCGCTCCCGCGCTCCTGCCAGTCGTCGTCGTACTCCGGCGGGTTCCACAGCACCCAGTCGCGCGGCCCGCGCCCGGAGGTGTCCTCGTCGACGAGGGCGATCCTCTCGGGGTCGCGGCCGGTGACCGTCGCGACGTGGTCGACGGGGTTGTTGATCGTCGCCGAGCAGCAGACGAACTGCGGCGACGAGCCGAACCGCTCGCAGGTTCGCGCGAGCCGCCGGAGGGTAAGCGCGACCTGCGAGCCGAACACGCCGCGGTAGCTGTGGACCTCGTCTATCACGACGTGCTCCAGCGACGAGAAGAACCAGTCCCAGAGGCGCCCGGCGTACGGCAACAGCGCGTAGTGGAGCATGTCCGGGTTCGAGAGGAGGACGGTCGGACGGCGGTCGCGCACGTCCCGTTTCTCCGACCGCGAGAGCCGCCCGGTGTAGGAGTCGACCGAGACCCGGCTGCCGAAGCCGAGGTCGGCCGCGAGGTCCGACAGCGACTCCTCCTGGTCGGCGATCAGCGCGTTCTGCGGGCCGAGGTAGAGCGTCCGCCCGCCGTGGTCCATCGCGGCCTCGAAGGCGGGGACGGTGTACGCGAGCGACTTGCCGCTGGCCGTCTCGGTCGCGAGGACGACGTCGTCGCCGTCGCGGACCGCGCCGATCGCGTCGGCCTGGTGGCGGTAGAGCCGGTCGATCCCGCGGTCCGCGAGCGCGTCGGCGAGCCGGGGTTCGAGGTCCACGTCGCCGAACTCGGGCTCGCGCGCCGGGAGCCGCCGGTGGTCGGCGATCTGTCCCTCGTAGAAGGGGCGGTTCCGCAGCCACTCGATGGCGTCGTCCACGGTTACGGTACCCTGGGGTCGGCGGGGCCTAACGGTTGCGGTGACGGCGGTCCGGAGGGCGGGTCGCGCTGCCGCCTCGCCTCAGTCGTCGGCCGGAGAGCGTCCGGGGCCGCCGTCACGGGGCGAGAGGTCGACCGCCGGCTCCGCGGGCCCCTGGCGGGCGAGCGGCGGCCAGCGGACCTCGGTCGCGATCGGTTCGTCGAGGTCGAGCTCCATCCGGAGGTCGCCGCGTCGCTCGGCGACCTCGAAGCCGACCGTGCGGTAGACGCTCCGCGCGACGCGGTTCCCGGTCTCGACGTGGAGTTCGAGCCCCTCTCGGTCGGCCGCGGCGGCGTTGGCGATCACGTGCCGACACAGCTCCGTCCCGACGCCGCGGTCCTGCGCAGTGGGGTGAACGAAGACCGCGAGCTCGGGCACCGCGGCGTCGGTCGGCGTGTACATCGCGTGGCCGAGCAGCTCGCCGTCCCGCTCCGCGACGACGTTGTTCGCCTCGCGGAGCATCGTCTCGACCCAGTCGGCGCAGCGCCGCCGGCTCACCGGCGGGAGGCCCTGCGCGCGGTGAGTGCGGTCGAACGCGTCGTACATCTCGGCGAGGAACGGCTCGTCGGCGTCCCTCGCCGGGCGGATCGTCCAGCGCGTGCCCTCCTTGTCGACGAACCGCGGACAGCGCGGGGGGCAGTGGGGCGTCCCCTCGCACTCGCTGCCGTCCCAGCCGTCGCAGACCGCGGTGGCGTCGTCGTTCATACGCGGGTATCGATCGGCTGGTAAGTTATATCGTGAGAGAGGATCTCACGAGGTGGGAACGTCCGCGCGGCGCGCTCACCGCCGGAGGACGACGGTGATCGCGGTCCCGCCGGCCTCGCTCTCCCCGACGCGCAACTCGCCCCCGGAACTACGGACGATCCAGCGGACCAACCAGATCCCCATGCCGGTGCTGTGTGTGAGCTGCGTCTCGTCCGAGCGGGTCAGCACCTCCCGCTCGTGCGCCGGGAGCCCCGGGCCGTCGTCCGCCACCGTGAGGAGCGCTCTGTCCCCTTCCTCCCGAACCGCCACGCGTACCCGGGGGGACGGTCCGCAGTGCTCGACCGCGTTCTCCAGGAGGTTGTCGAGCGCGAACGGCAGCAGCTCGTGGGCGACGGCCTCGACGGCGTCCGGTCCCCCGACGCTGAACGCGGCGTCCCCGGCAGCGGTATCGAATTCCCGGACTCGATCGCGGGCGAGCGCCGACAGGTCGAACGTCGTCCGGCTCGCTTCGCCGTCGGACTCCTGAAGCCGCTCGGCGCGTCTGGCCGCGTCGCTCAGGTCGACGATCTCCGCGAGCCGCCGCTCCATCGCCGCCACGTGCGGGTCGTCGTCGGGTCGCTCGGCCGCGAGCGCTTCGAGGTGACCCAACACGACGTTCACGTCGTTGCGAATGTTGTGCCGCAACACACGGTTGAGTACGGTCAGCCGCTGTTCGCGGCGCTTCCGCTCTCCGACGTCGGCCGCGACGTACGTGGCGCCGGCGAAGTCGTCGTGTCGATCGCGGAGGGGGGCCGCCCAGAACCGGATCTCCACCAGCGAGCCGTCTCGGTGTGGGTGGCGCGTTTCGACCCCCGTCAGACGCTCGCCCCGTTCGAGCCGCGAGAGGGAGTCGCCGAACGGCCCGCTCGCGTCCGCCTCCTTCGAGACGAGGCGACCGCCGAGCGCGTCCGACTCCGTCCAGCCGAACAGCCGTTCGGCGCCGTCGTTCCAGAGCTGGACCGCACCCTCTGCGTCGACGACGACGATGGCGACCGGCGCGACCTCGACGACGGAGACGAGGCGGTCGAAGAGGAACTGGATCGCGTCGGTGAGGACGACGGCACCCTCTCGGCGGCCGAGCTGCTCGTTGAGCACGGCGACGAGCTCCGTTATCAGCCGTTCAATCAGTTCGTCGCGACCCTCGGACGCGCTGGACTCGTACGCGCGTAACAGGCGCTTTCGGGCCTCGTCGTGCCCCTCAGTCTCCAACACGTCGAACAGGGCACCGACGAGCTGTTCCTCCTGTCGCCTCATTTTAGGCGGGCCTAAAACACGACCGGGTAAGTGCGTTCCGAACTCGGCGCCGCCGCGCGAGTCACTCCCGGATCAGTACGATCCCTTCGCGGAACACCGCGTGGTTCGGGAGGACGTGCTCTTCCCCGTCCGTCTCGATGTGGGTGACGAAGAGGTCAACCTCTTGGACGACGCCGCGCTCGCCGGCGACCCGCACCTCGTCGCCGATGCCGTACGGCTGGCGGAGGAGGAGGAAGACGCCGGCCGCCGCCGAGGCGACGAGGTCCTTCGTCGCGAGCGCGGCGAACAGCACGAGCGCGAACGCGTACGCCGCGAGCAGCACGATGAGCGCGAGCGTCTGGACGCCGACCTGACCGAGCGCGATGAGCGTCGCGACGTACACGACGCTGTACTTCACGAGCGTCGGGAGCACGCCGAGCTCCGGGAGCTTGATTCCGCGGAGGCGCTCGGCGACGAGCAGCTCCGCCTTGTCGCCGACGACGATGCCGACGATGAACACGACCACCGCGACGAACAGCCGCGGGAGGAACGCGGCGACCCCCGACCAGAACTGTTCGAGGTAGTTCACGTCCGCCACCGTGAGGGCGACGATGACGGCGACGGCGACGATGAAGTAGCTGGACAGCCGCGCGAGGATCCCCACCGTCGAGGTGTCGAACTCGCGGGCGGTCCGCTCGAAGGCGGTCCCCTCGATCACCTCCGGGACGCCGGCGCGGCGGAGCAGTCGGCGGTTGACCACGCCGGTGAGGTACGCTAACACGAGCCCGAGCGCGAACACCCCGAGCGCCAGCCAGATCCGGTACGGGACTGTCGCGACGAACTTGGGGACGGAAACCTGGCCCGCTGACATCGCTTAGTACTCCTCCGGATCGATCTCCAAGACGAGTTCGCCGGCCTTGAACGCCCGGACGAGCCCGTCCGACTCGGAGAGGACGATAGCGGTCGCGTTGGTGTCGCGGGTGATCGCGCCGCCCGCCATGTGGCGCGCGCCGAGCCCCTTCGGGATGTCGACGCCCTCGGCCGCGGGTTCGAGGTATCGGTACGCCGAGACGATCTTCCCGGAGTCGGAGACGACGAACGCGCCGTCCAGCCGCGAGAACTCCTTGAGCATGACGTTCACGATGGGGTCGCCGACGTGGACGTGGCTCTTCTCGAAGGGGTTGTACGACAGCGGACGGGACTTGTTCATCACCTTCCCCGCGTCGCCGACCACGAACAGCGCGCCCACGGGCTTCCCCTTCTGCCCCTTCTGTCCGAGTTCGATCGCGACCTCGAACACGTCGCGGATGACGCTCGGCTCGGCCCGGGAGTTGGCGAACAGGTCGTAGATGCCGGTGTGGATCCCCTCGTCGACGGTGACGCGGACGACCGCGTCCGAGCCGCCGTCGAACACCGACGCGACGCAGGCCACCTCGTCGCCCTCCGCGAGGAGGTCCGCGTCCATGGCGCCCTCGATGCCGAACCCGATCCGGTCTTTGACGTTGTCGAAGGGGAGCGGCAGCTCGACGAACGTCTCGGCGTCGACGTCGTTGTCGGGCGCGACGACAACGACCTCGACCTCGGCGTCAGCGAATCGCTCGTAGAAGGAACTCGTCGGCGAGAACAGCAACGCGGCGTCGACGTCCGCGACGAGGTCCGCCAGGTGGTCGGTGAGCGAGGCCATTACCGCACGTGACTCCCGGAGTCCGTATAGTCGTTGCGTCGTGCGCGCGTCTGACGCCGAGGCGCGGCCGACGTGTTGCTCGCCGCGGAAGGTCGGACGACCGTCGGTCGGGCTAATCGCCGGCGGCCGACGTCCGCCTCTCGCTGGTCGCCGTCCGATCGTCGCGGATCAGGTCCGCCGCCCGCTCGGCGAGGGCGATCGTCGGGGCGTTCGTGTTGCCGCCGACGATCGCGGGCATCACGCTCGCGTCGACGACGGGGCGCCCGTCGACCCCGTGGACCCGGAACTCGTCGTCCACGACCGCCGCCTCGTCGTCACCCATCTTACACGTCCCGACGGGGTGATACACGGTGTGACACGTCCCCCGGACGTGACGGGCGATTTCCTCGTCGGTCTCAACGTCCTCGCCGGGCCACCGCTCGCGGCCGACGTGCCCCGAGAGGGCGTCCTGCCGAGCGATGTCGCGGGCCCGCTTGACCCCCTCGACGAGCGCGTCGAGGTCCGCGCGCTCGTCCAGGTAGTTCGGATCGATCGCGGGGTCGGCGAACGGGTCGTCCAGGTCACGGCGAATACGACGTGACAGGACGAAGTCGACGCCGACGGGGGCGCGCGCTAGTGCGTCGTCCACCCGCCGTCGATCGAGAGGTTGACTCCGGTGATGTACGAGGCCTTGTCTGAAACGAGGAACGCCGCCGGTTCGGCGATCTCTTCCGGTTCGGCGATTCGGCCGATCGGCGTCTGGCTGAGGACGAACTCGTAGAAGGAGTCGTCGTTAAGCTCGGACTCGGTCATCTCGGTCTCGACAAAGCCGGGACAGATGCTGTTCACCCGGACGCCGGCGTCGGCGTAATCGACGGCCGTCGTTCGTGTGAAGTTGACGACGGCGCCCTTCGCGGTTGCGTACGCGGCCGTCTGGGGCCCCCCGACCAGCCCGAACACGGACGCGACGTTGAGGACCGCCCCCGAGGACTCGCGCAGGGACGGCATGGCCGCTCGCGTCCCGTAGACGACGCCGTTGAGGTTGATCTCTAACAGCCTGTGCCAGTCGTCGAGCGTCGTCTCCTCGACCGTTCCGGTGAGCCCGATCCCGGCGTTGTTCACGAGGATGTCCAGTCCGCCGTGTTCGTCGACCGTCCGTTCGACCAGCGATTCGACGGACTCGTACGACGAGACGTCGCACTGAACGAACGAACAGCCGAGCTCTTCGGCGGTCTCTCGGCCCGTCTCCTCGGTCCGGTTCGCGATCACGACCGACGCCCCTCGGTCGACGAACTCCGCAGCGATGGCCTTTCCGATGCCGGCCGAGCCGCCGGTGACGATCGCCGTCTTTCCGTCGAGCATATTTACTCGTTTGTGTGTATATTTTGTATTTCTTTCGGAATATTTATACTAATATGCGCTTCCCTCGTTTCGTTCCGCCGGGAATCCGCGGTGGATTGAGGACCGAGACGACCGAACTCGTCGCTTCAGACGCACGCTAACTACCGCGGACGAAGCGCGAGCGACCGGAGAAGGGCGGCGCCTGACGCGTCCGAGCGGGCCGCGGTGGCACCGGCGCGCGCCGGGCGCCGTCCGACGCCGTTATGCCACCCCGCCAGAGTCGTTACCCGTGAACATCGACACCGTCCGAGACGCGTGGACGGACCGGGCGGGAGAGTACTCGCCGACGTACTACGCCCACCGCGGGCCGAACGAGACGAGCGAGCGGATCCGCGAGGCGCTGACCGCGCACCTCGACCGCGAGGCGGCCGTCCTCGAACTGGGCTGCGGGTCGGGCCGCCACCTCGGTCACCTCGCGGCCCACGGCTTCGACGACCTCTCGGGCGTCGACATCAACGCCGACGCGTTCGACGTGATGCGGGAGGCCTACCCCGACCTGGCCGCCGACGGGACGTTCTACTGCGGCGCGATAGAGAACCTCGTCGGCGAGTTCGGGGACGGGGCGTTCGACGCCGTGTACTCGGTCGAGACGCTCCAACACCTTCACCCCGACGTCGACAGGGTCTTCGAGGAGATCGCGCGGATCACCGATGAGGTCCTCGTCACGGCCGAGATCGAGGAGCCGGCGGGGGAGACGGAGGCGACCGATCCGGACGTGAACTACGTCGACGACGAGACGCCGCTGTACTACCGGGACTGGGGCGAGGTGTTCACCTCGCTGGGACTCGTCGAGGTCGACGCGGTCCGCGGCGACAGGGACACCGCGCGGACCTTCCGCGTGACCGACTGACGGGCGCCCTCGCGGGGTCGGGAACCCCGGCGGCGACCCCGCATCCCGCGCGACTTTTACCAGCGAGCCGACTACCACGACCACATGGCGACTCGCGAGGCCCTCTGGGGGTACCGGAACCGGTTCGGCGACGCCTTCGGGCGCACCTACTTCCGCCGCTTCGGCCCCGGCGTCGTCTCCAGCCTCGGGATCGGGACGTACCTCGGCGAACCGACGCCCGCGGTCGACGACGCCGCCCGCGAGTCGATCGGACTGGCGCTCCGCTCGGGGGTGAACCACGTCGACACCGCGGCCAACTACCGCTGCGGCCGCGCCGAGCGCGTCGTCGGCGAGGCCCTCACCGAGGCGCCCGTCGACCGCGAGTCGGTCGTCGTCGCGACGAAGGGCGGCTTCCTCCCGTTCGACGGCGAGCGCCCCGCGGACCCGAGCGCCTACGTCCGCGAGCGCTTCGTCGAGCCGGGGATCGTCGACCCGGGCGACCTCGCGAACGGCGCCCACGCGATGACGCCGGCGTACCTGGAGTGGTCGCTGGACCGCTCGCTCGACCGGCTCGGCCTCGACTCCGTCGACTGCTTCTACGTCCACAACCCCGAGACCCAGCTCGCCGTGCGCTCGCGGTCCGAGGTGTACGACGCGCTCGAAGCCGCCTTCGAGGCCCTCGAACGCCGGCGCGCCGCGGGCGACGTCGGCGCCTACGGCGTCGCGTCGTGGAGCGCCTTCCGCGTGCCGCAGGGGGCCGACGGCTACCTCTCGCTCGCCGAGGTGCTCGCCCGCGCCGAGGCCGCCGGCGAGGCGGTCGGCCCAGACGACGACCACGGGTTCGCGGCGGTCCAGCTGCCGTTCAACGTCGCGATGGCCGACGCGTTCACCCGGCGGAACCAGCCCGCGCCGCCCGGCGCCGACGCCGACGGGCCCGTCTCGACGCTCACGTTCGCTCACGAGGCCGGGCTCTCGGTGGTGACGAGCGCGAGTCTCGGGCAGGGCGACCTGGCTGTCGAGGGCGCGGTCCCCGCGGACGTGGACGCGACGCTCGCGGGGGAGACCCCGGCCCAGCGCGCGCTCAACTTCGCGCGGAGCGCCCCCGGCGTCACCGCGTCGCTCGTCGGCACGACCGACCCCGAGCACGTCCGCGAGAACGTCGCGGCCGGCACGTTCGACCCGCTCGGCGCGTCGGCGTTCGACGCGGTCTTCGAGTGAGTCGGCCGCGGCGCGAGGAGGGAGAGCACGTCGGGCGAACGCCACAAAACGTTTGTCCGGACCGATTCAACCGGGGCGTATGTCCCCCACGCGACGTGCCCTCCTGGGTAGCGCCGCCCTCGGCGCGGTCGGCGCGCTCGCCGGCTGCTTCGGCGGCGACCCGGCCGACGGCTCCGACCCCGTCGCCAGGTCGTCGGCAGTTTCCGGAACGGACACGGACCCGACGGTGGTGAAACCGCGGAACCCCGACGGCGATCGCGTCCTCGTCGACGGGAGCGAGGCGACCGACGACGGGGAGCCGGTCTCCGTCGGGCGCGAGCTCGTCACGACCGCCGACCGCGCGGCCGAGCTGCTGCCCGCCGAGGGCGTCGCCGAGGAGGACCGGCGCCGGGTCCGCGAGTTCTTCGACGAGACGGACTACGACGCGGAGACGGTGTACGTCTCGCCGGCCGGAATCCTGTCCTGCCAGCGGCTGGAGATCCACTCGGTGTCGTGGCGGCCGGGGCGGGTCGAGTACGAGTACTGCCGCGAGTTCAGGCCGCCCGACGCGGCGTGCGAGGCCGACACCAGGGTCTCCCTGGCGCTGCTCTTCCGGCTACCGGTCGCGCTGGACGAGCGGATCCGCGGCTCCGGCTCCAGCGGGCGGTCGCCGTGCCGGACGACGAACACCGAGTACTCGGTGATCGACGGGAACGCGACCGTGCCCGGCAACGCCACGGCGACCAACGAGTGGGGTGACTTCTGATGTCTCGGAGGCTCACGCGACGCGACGCGCTCGCCGCGGCGGGCGCCGTCGCGCTCGGTTCGCTCGCCGGCTGTTCCGGTCGGGGAGGCGACCCGCGTTTCTGGGACGACCCGCCGTCGCTCGACATCGAGCGCGTCCCGACCTCGTTCGACGAGCCCGTCCCGGAGCGCCCCCGGCTCGTTCCCGTCGACGTCGAGCCCGAGGTCCCGGCCGCCTTCGCGGACCGGGTCGACCGGCTGCTCAGTCCGATCCCGGAGCCGCTGACGGCGGAGACGCTCCCGAACGGCGAGTTCCGCGAGCAGATCGAGACCGAGCGGACGGCGGCCCGCGAGGCGCTGCCGGGCGGACCGGCGTCGCTGACGCCGCTGGGGGCGGTCGAGCGGTACGCGACGGCGCGCGAGCACGCCGCGACCGCCGTCGGCACGTGGGCGGCCGTGACCGTCGAGGGCGACCCGACCGCGGTGGCCCCGGATCTCGGAACGGTGCGTCGCCGAGCGTCCGAGACGTTGCGGGAACTCCCCGGTCCGGCGGCGGACCCGCTCGCGGCCGCCGCGGTGTACGGGCCGATGGAGCGGTGGTACGACGTGGCGCGCCGACGGACGCTCGTCGGCGGCGGCGTGGGGCCCGCAGACCGGGCGAACCCGCTTCGGACGGGAGACGCGATCGGCGAGATCGAGCGCGTCCAGTCGCACGTCGAGGCGGGCCGGTACCTGCGCGACCGGTACGCGGCGTCGCTCGGCGATCCGGCGTCCGTGGCCGAGCCGCTCCGCCGCGAGATGAACCGGATCGGCCGCGCGGTCGGCGACCGGCTCCGCGAGCTCCACGGCGAGGGCGTCGAGGACCTCCGACACAGCCCGGGCACCGAGGCGTTCGTCGACGAGCGTGCGGTCGAACGCGGCGCGCCGAGCGACGCCCTGCTGTCGAGCGCCGTCTACCGGAGCTTCGACGGCATGTGGTTCGACCCGGTCGCGTTCGGCGACTACGAGCCCGACAACCCGGCGACGGGGCTGACCCGAACGGCGCTCGCGTGGACGCGGCTCCGGGCGCTCGACGCCGTGGCGTCGCGGGTCGAGGAGGGAGACGCGATGTTCCCCGACGACCCGGCGGCGATCGGCGATGCGCGCGAGGGGGCCGTCGAGTCGGCGTCGTCGCTCGCCGGGAGCGAGAACCCGCTCGCTCTGTGGCTGGCGGCCGAGTTCCTCGCGCTGTTCGACGAGCCCGACGGCGCCCTCGCGGCGGCCGACCGGACCGCCAGGTCGACGGTCGAGGCGTACACGCGATACCGGTGGATCGAGATCGTGACCGACGAGGCGCTGGCGGTGGCGGCGTCGGTCGCGGACTCGTTCGGCTCCTGAACGACGGCGGGCGAGGAGAGGGCGATGGTGAAGGCGCTGACTCGGGCGGCGGCTCGACGTCTCGGGCGCGCGGCGACCTCAGCGGAGTTCCTTGTACCGCGTGCCGCACTCCGGGCAGATCCGGACCGAGAACACCTCGTCGGGATCGTTCTCCTTCTTCAGGACCTGGTCGCAGTCGGCGCAGTTGAGCCGCTCGTAGGTGTCCTTGACGAGGTCCCCGTCGCGGAGCCCCTTACGCGTGGATTTCATACCCGGGGTTTGTCGCCGGGGCGCATAAAAACCCTGTACGACGTCGGTCTGACGACCTCGGCGAAACCGCGGGCGGGCGGAACGGTGCGGGCTCCCCCGTCGAGACCGAACGCTCGCGGTGCCCGACCGGGCGCTTTCGCAACCCTTGTGTCCGGGCGCGCGGAATCGCCGCCGTGTCACGGACCAGGCTGTTCGGCTCGCTCTGCGCGCTGGTCTTCCTCGTCAACTTCGCCCGGGTCGTGTTCGCACCGCTCGTGGGCGAGTTCATCGACGCGTTCGGGATCCGCGAGGGGACCGCCGGGCTCATCGTCACGCTCGCGTGGCTCGGCTCGGCCGCCCCGCGGCTCCCCGCGGGCTGGGCGCTCACCCGGTTCGCGCGGCGCAGCGTCATCGTCGTCTCCGGCGCGATGCTGACCGCCGGGGCGCTCGGCGTCGCGCTCGCGCCGGGCGTCCTCGCGCTCATGGTCGCCGCCTTCGCGGTGGGCCTGGCCTCCGGGGTCTACTTCGTCGCCGCCAACCCGTTCATCTCTGAGCTGTTCCCGCAGCGCGTGGGCCGCGTGATGGGCGTCCACGGCATGGCCAGCCAGCTCTCCGCGGTCATCGCCGCGCCCGCCGTCACCGTCGCGCTGTGGTACGACTGGCGCTACGCCTTCTACGCGCTCGCGCTCGCCGCGGCCGTCAGCACGCTGCTGTTCGTCGCGCTCGCGAAGCGGACCGACCTCCCGGACGCGGGCGCCGGGGACACCGACTTCCTCGCGGCGGCCCGCGGCGAGTGGAAGCTGATCGTCGCGGGCGTCGTGCTGATGGGCCTCACGAGCTTCGTGTGGCAGGGCCTGTTCAACTTCTACGAGCTGTACATGATAGACAAGGGACTCCCACGGGCGACGGCCCGGAACCTCCTGACCGTCATCTTCGCCGCCGGCGTCCCCGCCTTCCTCGTCTCGGGCGACCTCGCGGACCGGCTCCCGCACGTCCCCTACCTGCTCGGCATCGTCGCCTCGTTCGTGGGGGGCGTCGTCCTCGTCGTCGTCGCCGAGGGGCTGGCGGCGGTGATCGCCGCGAGCGTCGTCGTCGGGTTCGCCATCCACATGCTGTTCCCGGCCGGGGACACGTACCTGCTGGCGTCGCTGCCGGACGAGTCGCGCGCGTCGGCGTACGCGATGTTCTCGGCCGGGATGATGTCCACGCAGGCGGCGGGCTCGTGGGTCGTCGGCGAGGCCGTTGAGGCGGGCGCGGGCTACGACGCCGTCTTCCTCGCGCTCGCGGGCGGCTTGGCGCTCCTCGTCGCCGGGTACGCGGTCCTCTACCGCCTCGGGCGCGTCCCGGGCGGAGCGACGGGTTCGACGCGGGCGACCTGACGCGACGGCAAGGCGCCGCCGGCGACGGGACCGGAGCGCGGAGCCCGTTCGGACGCTTCGAACGGGTCGGGGGTACCGCACCTGTTTTGGGCGTCGCTCCCGTGTGATCGGTAAATGGAGTACGTTCAGGAGCGCGTGACGACCCTCCACGCGTTGACCGACCACCGGCCCGACGCCCCGACGGACCGCGCGGCGGTCGTCGTGCCGATGACCGAGCGCGAGTACGGGACGCTCGCGGCCGAGCGCGTGCTGTCCACGCTGGAGACGGTCGACCCCGCCCGGGTCATCGTCCCGCTGCGGGCGTCGGCCGACCGCGCCGGCCCGTTCGCCGACTGGCTCGACGGGTTCGACATCGACGTGGAGACGCTGTGGTGCGACGGCCCAAAACTCGCCTCGCTGCTGGAGGCGCGCGGGCTCGACGGCGACCGCGGCAAGGGCCGCGACGTGTGGCTCGCCCTCGGCCGCGCGCTCGACGAGGAGTTCGTCGTCGTCCACGACGCCGACACCAAGACCTACTCGCCCGCGTTCGTCAACCGACTGCTGTTCCCGCTCGGGCGCGGCTACGCCTTCTCGAAGGGGTACTACGCCCGCGTCGAGGACGGCTCGCTGTACGGGCGGCTGTTCAGGCTGTTCTTCCGGCCGCTGGTCCGGGCGCTCGGTGACGCCGCGCCCGGGCGAGAGCCGGCGGTCCTGGAGTACCTCTCGGCGTTCCGCTACGCGCTCGCCGGGGAGTTCGCGGCGACGAGCGACCTCGTCTCGCGGCTCCGCGTCCAGCGCGGCTGGGGGCTCGAGGTCGGGACGCTCGGGGAGGCGTTCGACCACGCCGGCTTCGCGGACAGCGCGCAGGTCGACCTCGGCCGCTACGAGCACGACCACCGCTCCGTCGAGGGCCCGACCGGGCTCGCGGACATGAGCCGCGCGGTCGGCGCGGCGACGCTGCGCGCGGTCGAGGACGCGGGCGTGGACGTCGACTACGAGGGCCTCGCCGACCGGTACCGCGACGCGGCGGCGACGCTGGTCGACGGCTACGCCGCCGACGCCGCGTTCAACGGCCTCTCGTACGACGCCGACGACGAGCGCTCGCAGGTGGCGACCTACGCCGAGGCCCTCGGCGAGCCCGGCCCCGACACGCGGCTCCACGCGTGGCAGGACGCGCCGGTCGACCCCGACGAGGTCCGAGAGGCCGCCGAGGCGGACCTAGTGGCCGTCCGCGGCGACGGCTCGGAGGCCAGCGGGAACGACGCCGTCGGCGGCTCGGCGACCGACGACGGACACGCGGAGCCCGCGCCGGGGGAGGACTGACGATGGCGGACGCGAGCGGGCCGAGCGTCGCCGCGCGCGACGACCTCGCGGGCGTCGTCGACCTGTTCGGCTGGCTCACCCGGGCGGAGCTGTCGCGGGCGCTCTCCGAGCTGGCGTTCAAACAGCGGGCCGAGGTCGACGAGGCCGCCATCGACGCCGCAATCGACCTCGCGGTGGCCGAGTACGCGCTCGTGCCGGCACCGTCGGCCGCCCTTTCGAGCGCAGGCTCCGAGTCGGCGTCCGAACGGGAGACCGCGCTCGCGGTCGGTCCCGCCGCGTTCCCGACGCTTCCGGCGGGCGCCGAGGACCTCCCGCACATCCTCGAAATCCCGGATCGGGAGGTCGACCGCGAGGCACTCTCAGACGCCGTCCTCGAACGGCTCCGCGAGGAGGCGGTGGCGGCGATAGGCGACAGCGACGACGAGCGGCTGGAGACGCTCGCGGACGTGACCTACGACGTCGAGGCGTGGGCGCCGGTCGACGTCGACCCCGTTCGGACGCGGATCCTCGCCGAGGTCGACGAGGCGTAAGTCGGCGGGCGCCGCGGTCGCCGCGCACGCCTCAGCCGGAGAACTCTGACTCGCTCACGCGGACGACGACGGTCTCCTCGACGTCGCGCAGGTCGTACTCCGGCGTCTCGCCCTGTCGCCGGCGGACGAACAGCGGCTCGACCGGGCGCCCGTCGACGAGCCCGAACACCTTCAGTCGCTGGTCGGTCTCCTCGGGCGGCACCTCGCCGTCGCGGACCTCGCGGGCGAGGTCGCGGGAGAGCCACTCGTCGGTCGCGACGGACGGCTCCAGGACGAGCGCCTCCGCGACGAAGCGGGCGAGGTACCAGTCGAGGTCGTTGAGGAGGGAGACGGCGGCGCCGAGGCTCACGGTGTCGACGGCGACGCTGTTCTCGAAGGGCTCCTCGATGTCGTAGGTGGCGAGCGCGTCGCGAGCCGTCTCGCGGGAGAGCAGCTCGTAGGAGAGCTCCACGTCGGGGTCGCCGAGGAGACACACCCGCGTCATGCCCGGGGTTCGGACCGGGCGGTGCAAATCCGTTGCGGTCGCCGACGCTACCAGGGGACCCGCTCGCGGTCCTTCCAGAGGTGCCCCGCGGGGCTCCCCGGCGCGAACCGCGCGAGCCAGACCGGCGTTTCGGCGCCCTTCGACGGGGTTCTCGGGGCCTCGTCGCCGCCCATGTCCGTCCGGACCCACCCCGGCGAGACGGCGTTCGCGATGAGGCCCCGATCGCCGTACTCCCCGTCGAGGTACGCGGTCAGCCCGCCGACGCCGACCTTCGAGAGCCGGTAGGCCGGGTAGCCGCCGCCCATCTGCCCCTCGGTGAACTGCCCCAGCTCCGACGAGAGGCTCACGACGCGACCGCCGGTTCCCTCCAACAGCAGCGGCAGCGCGTGCTTTGTCAGGACGACCGGGCCGCGGAGGTTGACGGCCGTCGTGCGGTCGAAGTCCGAGACGTCCATCTCGTGGAGCGGTCCGGAGCGGGCGAACACGCCCGCGTTGTTCACGAGGACGTCGAGCGATCCCGCCTCGCGCTCGATCCGGTCGACCGCGGCGCTGAGCTCGTCGTCGTCGGTCACGTCCAGCCGGACCGCGCGCTGGTCCGCCGCGGTCACGTCGTCGGGGTCGCGCGCGCCGGCGTAGACGGTCGCGCCCAGGTCCGCCAGTTCCGCGGCGATCTCGGCGCCGATCCCGCGCGTCGCGCCCGTGACGAGGGCCACATCGTCGGTCAGGTCGGCCTTGAGGTCGACGTCGGTAGGGGTGTCGGCCATGGCGATCGCTACGGCGCCGCGCCTGTAGAAACCCCGGGCCGACCGCCCTCAGAACGTCGAGACGTCGCCCTCGATGACGCTGCGGGTCACGTCGGTCACGTCGGCCAGTTCGCGGTCGACGATGGCGATCACGTCGTCCTCGATGTCGCCCAGCGCGACCTCGTCCTCGGTGACGATCTGCGCGTCGGCGACGTGCGGCTCGTCGATCGGGCGACCGATCTGCGAGAGCAGCCGGACCTGGAGGTCGCGGATGCCGTCGACCTCGCTCGTGACGGACTCGGCGACGCGGGTGGAGAGCAGGTTGTATATCTTCCCGATGTGGTTGACGGGGTTCTTCCCGGAGGTCGCCTCCATCGACATCGGGCGGTTCGGGGTGATGAGCCCGTTGGCGCGGTTCCCGCGGCCGACCGAGCCGTCGTCGCCCTGCTCGGCGGAGGTGCCGGTGACGGTGAGGTAGACGGACCCCTCGTCGTAGTCGTCGGCGGTGTTGACGTCGACGTGGACCTCGCGGTCGGTGTACTCGCGCGCGAGGTCGTCGACGTACTCGCGGACGGACGCGACCGCGTCGTCGTACTCGTCGAGCCCCTCGACGTAGGCGTCGACCATCGCGGCGGCGACGGTGATGTCGATCCGGTCGCCCTCGCGCTTGCCCATGATCTTCACGTCGGGGCCCAGCTCGGGGTGGTCGTCGTGGTAGGTCGTGTTGAGCGCGCGCTCGGCCTCGCGGACGATGGTCTCCGTCTCGGTGAGCGGCGCGTGGCCGACGCCGAAGGAGGTGTCGTTGGCCATCGGGACCTCCTGAGTCTCCTCGCCGAAGACGTCCTGGAGGTCGCCCGACCCCTCGCCGAGCCGCACGTCGACGACCACGTCGGTGCCGTACTCCAGCTCCGGGATCGCCTCGGCGAGGTAGTCGCGGGCGGCCGCGAGCGCGGTCGAGTCGACGGGCAGCTGCTCGCCGTCGTACTCCTTCGTGGCGCGGCCGACGATGAGGATGTAGATGGGCTCGACGACCTCGCCGCCGCCGAACGCGGGGGCCGCGCGGCCGGCGACGAGCTGCGTCTCGTCGGTGTTGTAGTGGAGGACTTTGCCGACGCGGTCGAGGTAGAGCTGCGAGAGCGCCCGCGAGACCGACTCCGCGACGCCGTCGCAGATCGAGTCGGGGTGACCGATCCCCTTTCGCTCGACGATTTCGACCTCCTGGTCCTCGACCGCCTGCCGGTCGAGGCGGCTGACCTGTATGTTCCGGTCCATTGCCCCTCGCTACTCCGTCGGCGGCAGTATAACTTGCGGAAACCACCTGCCCCGGGGTAATGCTCCATGGTTATGGTTCGGCAGATATTGCGGCCACGCCCCGGCCGACGCCGTCAGCGGACCGCCGCGTACGCCTCGGCCATCACGTCGAGGGCCTCGCGCAGCTCCGCCTCGTCGGTCGCGTACGAGATCCGCGCGTGGCCGGCGCCGCCCTCACCGAACGCCTCGCCGGGGACGACGACCACGCCGCGGTCGAGGCACTCGTCAACGAACCCCTCCGGAACGCGGGGCATCGCGTAGAACGCGCCCTGCGGCGTCGGGCAGTCGAGGCCGATCTCGTCGAAGCCGTCGAGGAGGAGGTCCCGGCGGCGCCGGAACGACGCCGTCATCTCGTCGACGACGCCGCGGTCGCCGCGGAGCGCGGCCTCCGCGGCGTACTGGGCCGGCGCCGAGGCGCACGCCTGCGCGTACTGGTGGACGCGCAGCATGCGCTCGACGCGCTCGTCGGACCCGTACACCCAGCCGAGCCGCCAGCCCGTCATCGAGAACAGCTTCGAGGCGGAGTTGACGACGACGACGTTGTCCGTCTCCGCGAACTCGATCGGCGAGTAGTGCTCGCCGTCGAAGACGGTGTACTCGTACACCTCGTCGGAGATACAGAGCACGTCGTGCTCGTCCGCGATGCGGGCGAACTCCCGCACGTCCGCCTCGGAGGAGACCGCGCCCGTGGGGTTGCCGGGGGAGTTGACGACGAACGCCGCCGTGTCGTCGGTGATCGCGTCCTCGACGGCCGCCGGGTCGATCGTGAGGTCGTCGCGGAGCGGCACGGGGACCGACTCGCCGCCGGCCAACTTCGTCAGGGCGTCGTACGAGACGAACCCGGGGTCCGGGATCAGCACCTCGTCGCCGGCGTCGACGTGCGCTTCGAGGGCGACGTGGAGCGCCTCGCTGCCGCCCGCGGTCGCGATGACGTTGCCCGGGTCGAGGTCGATCCCCTGGTCGGCGCAGTGCTTCTCGGCGATGGCCTCCCGCAGCGACAGAGTCCCCTTGTTCTCGGTGTAAGCGTCCGCCTTCCCGGACTCGATGGCGTCGACCGCGCCCCGCCGGGCGTGGTCCGGCGTCGGGAAGTCGGGCTGGCCCAGCCCGAGGTTGATCGCGTCGTCGCCGGCCGCCTCGAACACCTCGCGGATCCCGCTGATCGAGATCCGCTCGACCCTGTCGGAGAACGTCGTCATGTCAGTGTGGGCGCGCCGCCGAGAGTTAGTTCTTGCCACGTCGCCCGAGCGCCGGGCCCCGACTCGACGCCGTCGAGTCACCAGCGCCGACGCTCCCAGACGGGGCGGCGCTCGCCCCGGCGGGCGTCGTCGCGGACCCGGCCGTCCGCGTCGGTCGGCAGCGCGAACCGACCCTCCAGGACGGCCGGTACCTCCGTCGGCCGCGCTCGCAACAGCGCGTCGTCGACGGCGCGGAGCCGGAGCATCGGCCGGCCCGGCCCCATCGGCACCTTGATCGACTCGATCAGCCCCCGGTCGACGAGCGCCTCCCGGTCGCGGGTGAACTCCTGCGCCGGAGCGATCCCGACGCCGTCGGTGCCGACCCAGCGCCGCAGATCGCGGAAGAGGTAGTCGTGTCGCGCCGCGAGCGCGGCGAGGAGCGTCCGGTCCGACGGCTCGGTCGTGCGGCCGAACTCGCCGGGGTCGAGCGTCGCGAGCACCGCCGCTAAGTCGTCGGCGAAGCGGTCGTCGAGGATCTCGCGCGCGGCGGCGAGCAGCCGCGTTCGGGAGGACATCCCGACGGGTTCGGTCGTCGCCGCGTCGAACCGCGACTCGGCCGTCGCGCGGGCGCCATCGACCGCCTCGGAGTCGGTCTCGGCCGCGCTCGTCGCGAGGGTCCGGTCCCCGCGGGGGCCGACGACGGCGTCGGCGCGGTCCGGGCTCGCGAACAGCGTCCCGCCGGCCCCGTGGCCGAGCGGGTCGCCGGTTCGGACCCGTATCTGGTCGGTCTCGACCGCCTCGGCGACGGCGCTCCCGAGGACGAGGGCGCGCGAGAGCGCGTCGACGACGCCCGGCCGGCACGCGACCCGCCACGGCGGGCCCGAGGAGCGCTCGCGAGCGGCCAGCACGGACGGGAGCAGCCGGATCGGCACGCCGACCGCGACGACCGCGGACCGGTCGGCCAGCGCGGTCTCGACCGCATCGGCGAGCGGGTCGTCGGGGCGCGGGAGCGCGTCGGAGACCTCGCCCTCGTCACCGAAGCCGTCGCTCGCCGCCGCGGCGGAGTCGCCGGCGGCGTCGGAGTCGGCTCCGGGCGCGGCGTCGTCACCGGTCACACACGTCGTCACTGCCGCGATCCGAAAGAGCGTTGCGCCGGTCCGCGCGGACGCCGCGGGAAGCAGAGAGGGTCGGGAGCGCAGTCAGGGCGCCCGCCCGAACACGAGGTAGCCCGTGTGCCCAACGCCCGCGGTGGAGGGGCGGGAGCCCCGGTCGGAGAAGTCCATCTCGCGCTGGATCGTCTCCAGCGTCTCGACCTCGTCGAAGCCGGCCTCGCGCGCGGCGAGGGCCGCCTCGCGGGTACCCTCGACGAACGGCGAGTAGACGGCGAGGCGGCCGCCGGGCGCCAGCAGGTCGTCCGCGCGCTCGACGACCGCCGGGGCGTCGCCCGTGTCGAGCGTGAGGGCGTCGAACGGCTCCTCGTCGGCGAGCGCGTCCAGCTCGTCGGTGAGGTCGCCGGTCCGGACCTCGACGCGGTCGGCGACGCCCGCGGTCGTCATGTTCTCGCGGGCGACCGCGGCGAACTCGGCATCGACCTCGTAGGTGGTCACGTCGGCGCCCGCGCGGCCGAGGTACGCGGCGAGGATGCCGGTCCCGGTGCCGGCGTCGAGGACGCGGTCGCCGCCGGACGCGCCGGTGTGGCCCATCACGAGGCCCACGTCGCGCGGCATCATCGGCGCGCCGGTGCGTTCGAGGTGGTTGAACAGGTCGGGGCCGCGGAGCGCGCGGACCTCGAAGACGGTGCCGAGGTGGGTCTCGACCTCGTCGCCGGCCGCGACGTCCTCGGGGACCTCGATCACGCCGAGGTCCGTGCCGAACTCCTCGCCGGGCTCCAGCAGGTACTCGCGGTCCTCGTGGACGAGCAGGTACGCGGCGTCCGTCACTGCAGGTCCGAGATCGCTCGCGCCGGCTCGCCGTTGGCCGCCTCCAGCGCCTCGCGGGCGGCCTCCTTCGAGACGCCCGCCTGCTGGGCGACCAGCTTCACGTCCTCCTCGGGGATGCCGTCGTCGCCGTCGTCCGCGTCGTCGAGCGCCGGGTCGTCGCCGCCCTCGACGGCCGTCGCGCCGCCCGCGCCGGCGTCGGCGACCGACTCGGGCGAGCCGACGATCTGGTAGGTCTCCTGCCCCTGGGCGTCCATCTTGGTCACCTGGGCGCCGTCGAAGACGAGGTCGTCGCCGTCGGCCGTCTCGATGACGACCCGCTCGGCGTCGAGCTCCTCGACGTCGATCCCCATCTGTTTCATCATCTGTTTCATCTTGCGCGGGTTCATGCCGCCGCCTCCGAACATGCCACCTGATTCGGCCGGACGACACAAAAAGGGTGTCGACACGGGCCGAAGCGGCGACGCGCCGCGGGAGCGCGGTCGCGGCGAGGCCGGCTGAACGCAGTCCGACCGAACCCGGCGAACCGGACCGAGACGGCTGGGTTGATACGTGTCGCGCGCGAGGCGGCGGTATGTACCTCGCGGACCACACCTGGCCGGAACTGGGCGACGCGCTCGCTCCCGGCTCCGTCGCGCTCGTCCCGCTCGGCTCGACCGAACAGCACGGCCCCCACCTCCCGCTCGCGACAGACCACCTGATCGCCGAGGCGCTCGCGACGGCGGCCGCCGAGCGGTCTGACGCGTTCCGAACGCCGACGGTCAACGTCGGCGTCAGCCCGCACCACCGGCAGTTCCCGGGGACGATGTGGGTCGACCCGCCGGAGTTCCGGGACTACGTCGAGTCGTTCTCGCGGAACCTCGCGTACCACGGGATCGACCGCGTGGTGTTCGTCAACGCCCACGGCGGCAACGTCCAGCACCTCCGCGAGGTGGGGCGCCGGCTCCACGAGGACGAGGTCGCCTACGCCGTCGAGTGGATGTGGGACGAGTCGATCCCGGAGCTGGTCGACGACCTGTTCGAGCACAACGGCCCCCACGCCGGACCGAAGGAGACGGCGATGATCACCCACATCGCGCCCGACCTCGTCCGCGAGGGCCGGCTCGAAGACGCCCGGGACGGCGGTCTCGTCGACCTCGCGAGCGCGGAGGCGACGGTCCACGGCGCCCGCACGTTCTACGACGCGATCGACAACTCGCCGAACGGCGCGTTCGGCGACCCGACCGGCGTGACGCCCGAGAAGGCGGAGCGCCTGTTCGAGGCGGCCGCGGACCAGCTCGTCCAGCTGGCGGAGTGGATCGGCGAGCGCGACGCGGAGGAACTGTTCCCGGAGCCGCGCGTCGAAGGAGAGACGGCCTAAGCGCCGTCGGGCTCCCGGTCGCCCCCGCCGCTGAGGACCGCGTCCAGCGCGGCGTCGGTCGCCTCGCGCCGGCCGTCGAGGACCGCGAACGCCTCGCCGCGGCGGCGTTCGAGCCAGCGGAGCAGCCGCGCCGCCCAGTCGAGCTTCCGCGCCTTCATCGGGTCGACCGCCGGGTCGTCGAAGTCCCAGCCGGGGAAGACAAGGTCGCCGGCACCCACGTGGTCGGCGAGGAACGCGGCCCGGTCGCCGTCGGTGAATCCGCCGGGGTTTCGGACCGGGCCGACGGGGGCCGTCTGCGTCGTCGCCAGCGTCCACTCGTCGGCGAAGCGCGGGAGCCACTCGCGGACGGCGGGGACGTTGTCGCCGTGGGCGTGGGCGGCGACGGGGACGCCCTCGCGGGTCAGCGACGCCGCGGTCTCGGGGTTCTTGTCGAGGTCGGTCACCATACAGTCGACGTCGACGCCGCGGTCGGCGAGCACGTCGGCCGCCGTGGAGGCGGCGACGACGACGTCGGCGTCGCGGGCGAGCGCCACCTCGTCGGCGAGGGACGGCGCCGCGCCCGCGACGGCGACAGTCTGCCCCTCCCAATCACCGAGGCGGTCGGGCGGGAACGGCGTCGCGAGGTCGGCGGCGAGGTCTCGGGCCCGCTCGTCGGCGGCTCTGTCGAACCCGAAGTCGGCGAGGATCGCCTCGTAGACGGGCTCGAAGGTCGCGAAGTTCACGGACTGGTCACTCCGCGTGCGGGATCCTGTCTCCGTCCAGACCGGCACCGCCGCTCGCCGGTCGAATTATGGTATGGACCGGAGTGGCACAGAGTACCCCTACCCGCGTGCCCCTCCGGCGTCCGGTCGATCGGTTGTCTACACGAGGGCATAAACTTTCTCTTAACTGACGTTGGCTGCGATTCCGTCGAGCGCGGCGTCGAGCGCGTCGGAGACGCCTGAAACCGACTCCCTGACCGATTCGATCGCGTCCGGGGTCCCGATCAGGAGGCCGCGACGGCGGTCCGGGAGGGCGCCGCCGGCAGATCCGCCGTTCGCGCGGTCACCGGTCCCGCCGTCGGTCGTCGTCGGAGTCGTCGGGACGCCGGCCCGGTTCGGATCGCCGAGCGCGAACGTCGCGGCGCTCGCGTCGCCGCCGACGGTCGCGGCGCGCAGGGCGCCGACCGCGGCGTCGCCGAGCCCGTCGAGCTCGTAGGTGCGGACGACCGCGGCCTCGGTGGGGTCGCGGTCGCCGTCGGCCGCCCGCGGCGCGCCGATCCGATCGAGGTGGCGCCCCGCTTCCCGGACCGTCGTCACGTCGAGCTCCGCGACCGCGACGGCGTCGTCGGCCCCGCCGGCGTAGCGGTCGCGGGCGAACTCGGCGCCGATCAGGGCGGCGTCGCGCGTCTCGGCCACGTCGTGCGTCCGGATCACGTGGGCGCCGCGCTCGACGGCCATCGACGTGGCCGCGAGCGAGACCGGGAGCGCCTCCTCGGTGCTGCGGCCGGCGACCGTCTTGAGGAAGCTCTTGCGGTTGATCGAGACGAGGAGGGGGCGGCCGTAGCCGCGGAACTCGCGCAGGCGGTGGAACGTCTCGCGGTCGTCCTCGTGGGTCTTCGCCTCGGACCAGCCGCCGAACGCGGGGTCGAGGATCGTCTTGTCGGTGAGGCCGTTCATCGAGAGGGCCTCGTAGATGTCGTCCACGTCCTCGATGGCGCCCGGGCGTTCGAGGTCCGGCGGCGAGGCCATCTTCGAGACCGCCACGTCGTGTTCGCGGCAGACGCGGGGCATCTCCGGGTCGGCGAACCCGCAGATGTCGTTGACCATGTCGAAGCCGCGCGAGAGCGCCTCGTCGGCGACCTCGTGGTAGCGCGTCTCGATCGACCAGACGGCGTCGCCCGAGGTCGATTCGAGGGTCTCGACGGCGGTGTCGAGCCGATCCAACTCCTGTTCGGCGGAGAGCACGTCGAGGTCCTTGTTGGCCGATTCGAGGCCCACGTCGACGATGTCGGCGCCCTCGCCGATCAGTTCCTCGTCGACGTACGCCGCGGCCTCACCGGGGTCGTCGTACACGCTGGGGTCGTACGGCGACTCCTCCGAGACGTTGAGCACGCCCATGATCCGGGGCGGGTGGTCGTCGCCGATCCCGAGCCCCGCGGCGTCCACGTTTCGCATACGATCACCACGGGCGCGAGCGACATAAACGGGGCGAGTACCCGACGGGTTCGCCGGGGGATCGACCGGACAACTATTTATAAATGATCGGTGGTGCGGTGGCGCGTGCCCGCGAGGCCGCTCTGCGGCCGAGCCGCGAGGGGCCTTTGGTCCCTCTGGAAGCCGGCGCGCAGCGCCGGTGACGGCACGCGCAAGGGACGCCGCGGGCGACGCGGGCGACCGAAGGGAGCCCCGAGCGAGCGGCGAGGTCGTGGTGGTGTGAGGTGCTGCACCAGGCGGGGTTCGAAGGGGCCGGGGCTTTGGCGGTGTTCGCCGCCGATCCACGCACTGAAGACTCCAATTACAAATCGAACCGGAGGGAGTCGCCGACTCCGACGCCGTGGCGGTCGGTCCACTCGTACGGGACCTCCAGCACGTACTGCCCGGAGCCGGGGTACCGCTGCTCCTCGCCGTCCTCGTTCGGCCCCGGTTCGGGCGCGTTGTGGATCCGTGTGATCTCCCGGTCGCCGTCGGCGTAAACGATGTCGATGCCGAAGCTCATCCGACGCATCACGTAGGTGAGCGAGTCGCGCGGCGAACCGTAGACGAACAACATCCCGCTGTCCCCGGGCAACGACTCGGCGTCGCTGAGACCCAGACGGCGTTCAGGACCGGTGGAAGCTATCGCGGCGGTCACCGACCCCTTCAGTTCTCCGTCGGGGCCCGCTACTGTCACGGTTGTCGTCTCGTAGTCCGCGTACGCCCCGGTAGGCCACGCCGACTCGCCGTCGCCGCCGTCCGAACCGCCACCGCCGTCGGTCGAGTCGTTCTCCCCGCCCGCGCCGTCGTCGCCCGCGCGGTCGCCCAGACAGCCCGCCGCGGCGCCGAGGGTCCCGGCCGCGGTCAGTCCGAGGAGTCGCCGCCGTCTCATGGCCGGAACGAGGGCGGCCGGCGATATAAGCGACTGCATCGGCGGCGAACGCGTGCGGACGCCGCGGCCTCGGCGCGGCGCAGCGACCGTCCGCGTGCCGGGAAGGACGCGCTTTTATCGCCGCCGGAGCGTAGCGTGAACATGGCGAAAGTGAGCATCGGCCTCCGCGGGTGGCGCTTCGAGGAGGACGAGATATTCAGCGACGACGAGGAGCTGAAGCCCCTCGACGAGATTCCGGAGGACCCGCGGGAACGGCTCCTGCGGCTCGTCAGCCTCGTCGAGGAGCCGTGCGACGTCTGCTACCTCGACTACGGTGAGGCGGAGGTCCACCGCTGTAACGAGGCCGAGATCGTGTACGGCGAGCCGGAAGGGGAGGTCCTGCTCTGCCCCGAACACGAGCCCGACCTGCTCTACTGGTTCCGCGAGGAGGGCGGCAGCGAGCACAAGGGGTCGGTCGAGTTCGCCGACCGCTTCCACGAGTGGGTCGCCGCCGGCAACGAGGCCCCAGAGGGGTACGGCTCCGTCGAGCACGTCGAGGAGGACCCCGACGGGCTCCCGGACCTGCCCGACCAGCAAGAGGTCCAAGAGCGGATCGAAGAGGGGTTCGAAGGCGAGCGGATCGACATCCTCGAACTCGCCCGCGGCGAGGAGACCGACCGCGAGGAACTGACCGAGGAGGAGCTGGCGGAGTCCGACCTCGACCTCTCCACCGACTACCCGTCGGACCGATGAGCGGCGACGAGCGAGCGCCGGCGACAGGCGAGGGAGCGGCGGAGCCGACCGACGCCGAGGCGTCCGCCGAGTCGGACGACGCTGCGGATCGGCAGACGCCCGTGGTCGTCGTCGTCGAGCCCGAGACCCCGGGCAACGTCGGGACCATCGCGCGGGCGATGAAGAACTTCGGCCTCACCGACCTCAAGCTGGTCGACCCGCCGGAGCTGCGGGAGGACGGCGAGGCGTACGGCTTCGCCGGCCACGCCCGCGAGGACGTGCTGCCGAACGCGGACGAGGTAACCTTCGAGGAGGTCGTCGCGAACTACCACACGGTCGGCACGACCGCGATCACCGGCGAGGACGACCGCAGCCACGAGCGCTTCCCGTTCAAGACGCCCGTCGAGCTCCGCGAGTCGCTGAAGACCGTCGACGCGCCCACCGCCATCGTCTTCGGCCGCGAGGGTCGCGGGCTCAACAACGAGGAGCTCTCGCGGCTCGACGAGGTGTGTTCGATCCCGGCCGACGACGACTACCCCGTCCTCAACCTCGGGCAGGCCGCGACCGTCCTGCTGTACGAGCTGCGTGACCTCACGGTCGGCGAGACCCAGCTGCCCGACACCGAGGTCACCCGCGCGCCCGAGGCCGACGTGGAGCGCTTCCACGGGTTCTTCGAGGACTTCCTCGCGGCGACGGGGCAGCGCGACCACGTCCGCGAGAAGAACGCGCTGCTGATGCGCCGGCTGCTCGGCCGCGCGCACCCGACGGAACGCGAGATCCACACCCTGCTCGGCACCTTCCGCAAGGCGAACACGAAGCTGGAGCACGCCGACCACCTCGCGGCGAAGTACGACGAGCCGCCGTACCCGCGGGAGAAGTAGCCGTGTCCGACTCCGTCCTCGACGAGGACCTGCTGGCCGGCGTCCGCGACGTCTCGCCGCTCATCCTCGGGGTCGCGCCGTTCGCGCTCGTGGCCGGCATCGCCGCCGTCGACGCCGGGCTCGGCCTCGCCGAGGCGGTCGGGATGTCCGTGATCGTGTTCGCGGGCGCCTCGCAGCTGGCGGCGCTGGAACTGCTCGGCGAGAACGCGCCGCTCGCGGTCGTCGTCGGGACGGCCGTCGTGATCAACCTCCGGATGCTGATGTACTCGGCGTCCATCGCGCCGCACTTCGCCGACTACGGGCGCCGCCTCCGCGCGGGGCTCGCGTACCTCCTCACCGACCAGGCGTACGCGCTCTCGGTGGCCGAGTTCGGCGAGAACCCCGACCGGAGCCGGTGGCGCTACTACCTCGGCGCCGCCGCCTCGCTGTGGGTCGTCTGGCAGATCGGCACCGTCGCGGGCGTCGTCCTCGGCGCTGGCGTCCCCGACGCGTGGGGGCTCACCTTCGCGGTGCCGCTCGTGTTCCTGGCGCTCCTCGTCCCGGCGATGAAGGACCGGCCGACCACCGTCGCGGGCGGCGCGGGCGGCGCGGTCGCGGTCGTCGCGGCCGGGCTGCCGCTCAACCTGGGGCTGCTCGTCGGCGCGCTGTGCGGGATCGGCGCGGGGCTCGCAACGGAGGTCGCGGGCCGGTGACCGGCGCGCTCGTCGCCTCCCCGCGGGCGTGGGCCGCCATCGTCGTCATCGGCGTGATCACCTACGGGATCCGGCTCTCTTTCATCCACCTGTTCGGCCGGATCAACGGGGTCCCGACGCGCGTCCAGCGGCCGCTCCGGTACGTCCCGCCCGCCGTCCTCGCGGCGCTCGTCCTCCCGGACCTGGTGACGCTGCGCCCGTCGGTCGCCGCGACCCTCTTGGACGAGCGGCTGATCGCCGGCGCCGTCGCCGGCGCCGTCGCGTGGCGAACCGAGAACGTCTTCGCGACCATCGCGACCGGGATGGGGACGCTGTGGCTGTTCCGGTTCGTCGTGTTCGGCTGAGGCTCGCGAGGCGCGCTCTGTGCGGCCGCGTCGGCGTCGCGACGGCGTGACCCGCTGCCGCGGCCGACTGGAGCGACGATTCCGTCAGCGCTCGCGCTCCGTCGGCCGCTCCGCGGAGGACTTCCGGGAGGCCGAGTCGCCGCGGTCGACGGGGCGGTCGAACCGCGAGCCGCCGTCGTCGGCCTCGCGCTCGCGGGCGGCGGCGATCCGCTGGGCGGCGTCGGCGAGCGAGTCGAGCGCCGCGAACACCCGGTACGAGAGGTACGGGCCGACCGAGAGCACCGCGACGGCGATGACCCCGAGCAGGATCTGTCCGACGATCAACAGAGAGTAGACGAACACGAACAGGCTCACGGCGCCCAGAACCGTGCCGGCACGGGTGCGGAGGGCCTCGGACGGCGAGAGCGGGTCATGCGGCATAGCCGGGGCTACCGGCGTGAGACACTTAAAAATGAACGCGGGTCGGCGGACGCGGTGTCGATCAGTCGTCGGCCGGGGCGGCGGAGTCGCCGGCCGAGACGCCGGTGCCGGGGCCGATGTCGATGCCGAGCTCCTCGAGCTTCTCGTCGGGGACGACCCCGTCGACCCAGTCGCGGGTCTCGTAGTACTCGGCCTTCAGCTGGTCGAGTTCGACGAGTTCGCCCTCGCTGGCGCCCGTGCCGGGGACGGCGTCCGGGTGGCCCTCGATGAACCGGTTCGGCAGCGTGTCGTCCGCGCCGTCGAAGCCGGCGAGGTTGTTGTAGTAGCGTTCGAGGTTGTAGACGCGCTCGCCGGCCTCGAACAGCTCGTCCTCCGAGAGGTCGCGACCGGTCACGCCGTTGTACTGGAGGACGTACTCCTCGATCCCCTCCGCGAACGCGCTGAACTTACAGATGTCGAACGAGTCCGACACCGCGTGAAGGTCCTGGAAGGTGGCGGTGAGCTCGCCTTTCCCCTCCCACTCGTACGGGTCGACCTTCTCCGGGATCCCGAGGATCTCGGCGGCCGGCGTGTAGCCGCGCAGGTGGCAGGCGCCGCGGTTGGAGGTCGCGTACGCGATCCCCATGCCTTTCATACAGCGCGGGTCGTAGGCGGCCATCGTCTGCCCCTTGACGGAGAGCTTGTTGCCGTGCGCGTCCTTCGCGTCGGCGACGCGCTCGGGGCCCTCCGCGAGCAGGTCGCCGAGGTCCGACGAGCGGTGGCCGATCTCGTCGATGAGGTCGATCATCGTCTCGGAGTCGCCCCAGTCGAGGCCGCCGACGCCGTCCAGCTTGTCCTCCTCGCTCATCTCCATCGCCATCGCCATCATGTTGCCGGCCTCGATGGTGTCGATGCCGAGGTCGTTACAGCGCTGGAGCATGACCGCGATCTCGTCGCGGTCGGAGTGCCCCGAGTTCGGGCCGAGCGCCCACGCGGACTCGTACTCGTACGACTCCGTGCGGACGTTCATGTCCTGACCCTTGTGCGTGACGTTGACCTCGACCTCCTTCTTACACGCGACCGGGCAGGAGTGACAGGTCGGCTCGTCGACGAGGATGTTCTCGCGGACGTTCTCGCCGGAGACGCGCTCCGCCTCGATGTCGACGCCCTCGCCGTCGTGGTACGCCTCGGTCGAGGTGTACTTCGCGTTCTTGGTCGGGAGCCCGTCCATCTCCTCGGTCGCGTTCATCAGGACGTTCGTCCCGTACATCGAGAGCCCGCCCTCGTTGGGCGCGGTCACGTCGGACTCGCGGATGACCTCCATCGCCTGCTGGTACCCCTCCTGGAACGTCTCGGGGTCGGCGGGCTTGGGCATGTCCGTGCCCGACTTCACGACGACCGCCTTCACCTTCTTCGCGCCCATCACGGCGCCGGTGCCGCCGCGGCCCGAGGCGCGGTCGTCCTCGTTGATGACGCAGCCGTAGCGAACCTGGTTCTCGCCGCCCTGACCGATGGCCATCACGGAGACGTCGCGACCGACCTTCCCCTCGACCTCCTCGCCGATCTGGTCGATCGTGTCGTGGACGCCCTGGCCCCAGAGGTGCGAGGCGTCGCGTACCTCCACGTCGCCGTCCTCGACGAACAGGTAGACGGGCTCGTCGCTCTCGCCGTCGAGCAGGATGCCGTCGAGCCCGGCCCACTTGAGCCGCGCCCCGGACCAGCCGCCGTGGTGCGAGTCGGTGACGGTCCCCGTCAGCGGGGACTTGGTCACCAACGCGATCCGGCCGCTCATCACGGTCTGGGTGCCCGTCAGCGGGCCGGTCATGAACGCCAGTCGGTTCTCCGGTCCCAGCGGGTCCACGTCGGGCCCCTTGTCGAAGACGTACTTGACGCCGAGCCCGCGCGCGCCGATGTACTTCTTCGCGTCGTCGTCGTCGATCCCGCGGTAGCTGACCTCGCCACCGCCGAGTTCGACCTGTGCCACACGGTCTCTGTAGCCGCCCATTTCAGTCATGTAATGCTCGTTCATTATAGACGGACCACAACGTGTTAGGTGTTCACCTCCGGACGCAACCGGAACCAGTTACCAAACTGGAGGCGTCGGCGCCACGGCGCTTATGAATGGACCGCGCGTTCCGTGCGTGAATACTCGCGGACGGCAGCGGGGTGCGAACGGTTCTCACGTTACCGCGACGACGTGGTGCGAGCGACCGGTTTCGGTCGGCGTCCCGCGTCGGACGCCGAACATCGCGAAGCCGCAGGTCATAATTGCCGGCGAGGCGAAGCGCGAGCGTGACCGACCGAGACGGGCGGGGAGAGACGACCGGACGCCGTCCGGGAGGGGTCGCGCGCCGTCTGAGGGCGACCGGGCGCGACCGAGCGAGGGCGTTCGGGGTCGCGCTCGCCGTGCTCGTCGCGTCCGTGGTTCCGGTCCCGGCGTCGTCGGGCGGCGAGGAGAGCGCGCTCGGCGGCGCTCTCGACGCCCTGCCCGCCGAAGTCGGGCTTACCGACCCGTTCCACCTCGTCGGCTACGCGGTCCTCGCAGCGCTGCTCGTCCCGGTGGCGCGGGGACATCGGTTCGGACCGCTCCTCGCGGCCGGCGCCGCGGTCGCGTTCGGCTTCGGGATCGAACTCGTCCAGGCGCCGATCCCGTGGCGGTCCTTCGCGTGGCGCGACGCCGCGGTCAACGCGGTCGGCGCGGTCATCGGAGCGGGGATCGCGGTCGCCTGGGGGAGCGGACCGGAAGCGGCGAGCGACCGCGACGACGGGCGCTAGTGACGCCCGCGTTCAGCGTCCCGGCGGGCCGGCGCGGCCGCGGCCGCGGCGCCGGACGGTCGCCGCCACGTCGGCGTTCAGCCGCGAGCGCTCGAAGTATATGTGGTCGAACTCGCTCGACTCGTACTCCGCGTACAGGTCGAGCGGGACCTCCTCGCCGTCGTCCGCGTCCTCGACCGTCTCGGCGAGGTCGCCGTCGTCGACGCGCACCATCAGGGTCGCCTCCTCGTCGTCGAAGACGGCCTTCTCCGCGTCGAGGTGCTCGCCGTCGGACGCCCAGACGGCGACGGTGTCCTCGGCGACGGAGTCGACGTCGTCGGGCGCGTCGAACTGCGTGACCACCTTGCCGTTCCCGTCGACGGTGACCGAGGCGTCGGGGAGGTCGCGGTCGACGCGCTGCATCCGGCCCTCGACGGTCGGCGCGATCGTCTCCCGGGGTTCGAGGTAGTCGACGACCGTCGTCGCCTGTAGCTCGCCCGTCTCCTCGACCACGGGCTTGTCTTCGAGCGGATAGCCGCTGCCGCCGTTCGCGATGTAGCTGTTGACGGCCACCTCGTATGTCTCGTCGGGGTCGAGCGGCTCGCCGCCGACGTACACCTCGCGGACCAGTTCGTCGGCGTCGTCGTGGGGCACCCACTCGAAGCGCAGGCCGCTGGTCTGCTGGGAGATCTCCTCGCCGAACTGCTGTCCGGTGTCGCTCTCCAGCGTGACGACCTGGCTCTCCAGCGTCTCGACGAGCTCCTCGCCCGTGAGCTCCAGTGAGACGACCGTGTTCGGGAACGGCAACGTGTTGAAGATGTCACCGCCGGTGATCTCGCCGGGCCCGTACACCGAGTCCGAGCGGATACCGCCCGCGTTCGTGATCGCGGCGTCGGCGTCGACGCGCTCGCGCATCGCGTCGGTGATCAGGTTCCCGTAGCCCGTCTCGCGGTGGTAGTTCGCGCCGAACGTGGCGTTGAGCGGCGTCTCGGTCTCCACGACCGGCGAGTCGAGGCTCACTTCCGCGCGGTAGTCGTTAATGATGCCCGACGCGGTCGGGTCCTTCTCGACGTCCTCGGTGACCTCGATCAGCTCCCCGTCCCACGCGGTGACCTCGCCGCCCTCGATCGTCAGTTCGATCTCGCTGAGGTAGGCCGCGCGGGCCCGCGCCTCGGAGACGATCGATCCGTCGACCTCCTGGGGCGGATAGAGCTGCTCGTCGTCGCCGACGACGATCACGTCGATGTCGTCGTCCGCGTCGGCCTCCGCGAGCTCCTCGGCGTCGCCGATGCCGGTGTGCGCGAGCGCGACGACGGCGTCGACGCCCTCCTCTTCCTTGAGCCGCTTCGCCTCGGCGGGGCCGGTCTCGGTGTAGTCCTCGATGGCGATGCCCTCCGCCGCGAAGTCGATGTTCGTCTTCCCCGTCGTCGCGCCCTGATCGGCGAGGCCGATGATCCCGACGCTGACGCCGCCGCGTTCGACGATCCGGTACGACTCCGTGCCGTCGAACGCCTCGCCCGTCTCGCTGTCGACGAGGTTCGTCGCGAGCCACGGGAACTCGGAGTCGGCCGTCACGTCCGAGATGGGGTCGAGCCCGTTGTCGAACTCGTGGTTGCCGATCACGTCGGCGTCCGGCTCGACCTCGTTGAGCACGTCCACCGGCGCGCGCCACTGCGATATCGGGCTCAGCGCGTGCGGTCCCACCTCGTCGCCGCCGCCGACCACGACGACGGGGCCGTCGGCCGCCGCCCGCCGCTGCTCGATGAGCGTCACCAGCCGCGGGAAGTTCTCGTCCTGCGCCGCCGCCGTCTGGATGTCGTTGTACGACAGGACGGTGAGCGTCGTCGCTCCCTCGCCGTCCGCGGCCGCCGCCGATCCGGAGACGAGCGACCCGCCGAGTACGATTCCACCCGCTCGCAGTACGTCACGCCGTCCGTAGTCACGGTCCCGTGACATCGAATTCTTCCACATAGAGAAGTTTATAAAATCTTTCTATGAAATGATATATATTTACCAGTTCGGCGTGTTTGAGTATTCTTCGCAAACGATTCGTCTCCGGCCGGCGGGCGCGTGGTCGACCCGCGTCGTCGGACTCGCGGCCGACCGCGACCGCGACGACGCGACCGATCCCGACGCGGACGCGACATAGGGCTCGACGACGAGGACGCGACGCGGCCCGCGATGACGACACCGCTTTACGCGCGCGACCGCTTTTCCCGGCAATGAGCCAGCCGAGCCCCGACGCGTACGAGCAGGGGCGCGGAATGGACGCGCACAACGACGTGATGCGCGACATCCGCGCCGAGCGCTCGGAGACGTACGACCCGACGGAGCCGACCCGCGTGTGGATCGACGAGGACAACACGCCCGACGGCGTGGTGAACTCCCTCACGATCATCCTGAACACCGGCGGCTGCCGGTGGGCCCGCGCCGGCGGTTGTACGATGTGCGGCTACGTCGCCGAGTCGGTCGAGGGCGGCAGCGTCGCCCACGAGGACCTGATGACGCAGATCGACGCGTGCCTCGACCACGAGGCCGAGGAGGCCGAGGAGCCGGCGGAGCTGATCAAGATCTACACCTCCGGCTCCTTCCTCGACGAGCGCGAGGTGCCGGCCGAGACCCGGCGGGCCATCGCCGAGACGTTCGCGGACCGGGACCGGATCGTCGTCGAGTCGCTGCCGGACTTCGTCGAGCGAGAGAAGATCGCCGACTTCGCGGACTACGGCATCGCGACCGACGTGGCCGTCGGGTTAGAGACCGCGACCGACCGCGTCCGCCACGACTGCGTGAACAAGTACTTCGACTTCGCCGACTTCGAGGCCGCCTGTGCCGAGGCGGCCGCAGCCGACGACGAGTTCGACGCCGACGTGGGGGTCAAGGCGTACCTCCTCATGAAGCCGCCCTTCCTCGCGGAGCCCGAGGCGGCCGCCGACATGATCGACTCGATCCGGCGGTGCGCCGACGTGGACGGCTGTCACACCGTCTCGATGAACCCGACGAACGTCCAGCGCTACACGATGGTCGACGAGCTGTTCTTCGAGGGCGGCTACCGGCCGCCGTGGCTCTGGTCGGTCGCGCACGTGCTCGAAGCGACGGCCGACGTCGACGCCATCGTCGTCTCCGACCCGGTCGGTCACGGCTCCGACCGCGGCGCGCACAACTGCGGCGAGTGCGACGACCGCGTCCAGACCGCGATCAAGGACTTCGACAAGCGGCAGGACCCGAGCGTCTTCGAGCAGGTATCCTGCGAGTGCGAGGCCACGTGGGAGTACGTGATGGCCGAGGAGACGAGCTACAACATGCCCTTGGCGCGATAGCCTGCGACGGAAGCGCGGTCCGGGGCGAGGCGAACCTCCGAGGCGGGCGACGGAACGCCCCGGAACGATGATGACAGTCGCCGATCAGTTATTTTCTAATCGGTGAAATGAACGATCTATTATCTCTGAAAGTGCGTGACAGTCACGTTTTTGACTCCCGACCATACTGAACGATCAGGTCGAACAAGACCCTTATAGCTCCGGGCCCTACCGGACACCATGAACGCAGACGCCAGCGGTTCCCCGCCCTCCCGCAGGAAGTCGGTCCTGTTCTGTCCGGAGTGTCGCTTCGAGAGCCCCCTGTCGGACGGGTGGCTCGTCGTCAGCGACGGCGACGAGCGCACGATCGTCTGTCCGGAGTGCGGCCACGTCGCCGACCACCGGGCGGAGCGGGCCACGCCGACGCCGCAGCACGCGGACTGAGGGTATCGTACCGCCGACTGAACACCGTAATCGCCTCCTTTCGACCGCGATTTTCTCTCGTCAGGGTGCCCGCTCGGCGAGGACGGGAATTTCGGACAGCTTCTCCGCGTCGAGCGCGTCCCAGTCGACGCCGTCCGGCCGCGCGTACGGCGTGTCCGTCCGAACCGTCCGTTCCGGCGTCACGACGAGGTCGAGGGGAACGTCGTGGGCGTCGGGCGCCGGGAGGTCGGCGTCGGCGCCGACGGCGGACTCGGGGCCGTCGAGCACGGAGCACTCGTGAACGGTCGTCGCGACCTCCGTGTCCGCATCGGCCGCGCCGAGTTCGCGGAGGACCGCCCACTCCAGGTCGCTGTACCCCTCGCCCTTCCCGATCCGGGCGCCGTCGGTGGTGACGCCGACGGAGCCGGCGACGATCAGGTCGACGTGCGCGACGTCCTCGGGCGCGGTCGGCGTCCCGTACTCGCCGATCCCGGAGACGGTCGTCGCGTCGTCGATCTCCTCCGGCGGGATCTCGCCGGGGTCGAGCCGGAGGAACGGGTCCGGATCGCGGAGCCGGGGCTGCGCGACGTAGACGGTCTTGCCGGCGCGGAGCGCGGCTCTGCGGACCGGGAGCTGCGGCGCGTCGGGGTTGGCCTTCAGCGTCGCGGCCGCCTCCCACGCCTCGGTATCCGCGAGCCGCTCAGCCGCGGCGTCGGCGCCGGCGAAGTTCGGGATCCGGTCGTGCGGCGGGAACGGAAAGCGCGCGTGGTCGCCTGCGTCGAAGGCGTCCCACACCGCCTCGCGGACGGTCTGTTTGTTCATGCCGCAGGCAGGGGCGGGACCGACAAGTAGCCGGCGACGCGGCGGCACGGAGGGTCTCTCTCACGACGCCCACGCGGTGCGCACACGGTGTCCGCGCGACGGCGCTCACGCGACGCCGACGACGCTCGCGGCCTCGAACCGGACGCGGACGTGCGAGCGGTCCGGCGCGCGAACAGTGGCATCGATTTATATACCGGATCGCCGTGGTCGGAGGTATGATAGAGGACGGACTGTCGTACCCGGCGCGGGGCGACTGGGTCGGTCGTATCGTCATCGGCGGCGTGTTGGGGTTCCTCTCGGTGCTCGTGATTCCCACCTTCGCCGTCCTCGGATACCTCGTGCGAGTGCTCGAACGGACCGTCGCGGGCGAGGAGGAGCCGCCCGAGTTCACGGACTAGGCGGACCTCTTCGTGAAGGGCGTCGTCGCCACGCTGATCGCGATCGTGTACTCGATCGTCCTTCTGCTGGCGTACGGGGTCCTCGTCGCGGCCGTCGCGGGCGTGGGCGCCGGGATCGGCGGCGACCTCGGCGCGCTGATCGGCCTGACGGGCGCGCTCCTCGCGCTCGCGTTCATCCCAGTGCTCCTGTTCGTGTACTACGCGGTCCCCGCGGCGCTGACGGCGTACGCGGCCCGGGGCGAGGCGAGCGCGGCATTCGACGTCGGGCTCCTCACGCCGACCCTGTTCAGCGTGGAGTACCTGCTCGCGGTGCTCGTGCCGATCCTCGTCGCCGTCGGCGTGTTCGTCGTGTCCGTCGTCCTGATCGTCACCGTGGTCGGCGCGGTGCTCGTTCCGTTCGTCCAGTTCTACGGTCAGGTCGCCGTGTTCCGCATGTTCGGGACGGCGTTCGCCGACCAGAGCGACGGCATCGACGTCGGGACCGCCTCCGACGACGCCGCGATCTGATTGCGGCGAGAGCGCGGCGGGCCGGCGGCGACGACGCGTCGGAGAGACTGTCGGCCGCGCCCCGCGCCGGCCGGGGTCGTCGGCGAACCGTCCGGCGCGGCGCGCCCTCGGTGTGGCCGGGGGTCAGTCGTCGTCGGCCGGCGACCGGTCGGCGGATTCGACGGTGCGGGTCGCCGCCACGCCCTTCCGGTTCGCGTCGAACTCGGAGAGCGCGTACACGAGACCGGCGAGCGTCACCACGCCGATCGGGAGCAGCACGAGCGGCGTGATCCGCGTGGCGCCCCACACCGTCAAAAGCGTCGCGGCCACGACGATCACCGTCGTGGCGTAGTAGATCTGGGTGCGGACGTGGTCGATGTGGTCCGCGCCGGTGAACGTCGACGAGAGGATCGTCGTGTCGGAGATGGGGGAGCAGTGGTCGCCGAAGATGGCGCCGCTGAACACGGTCCCGATCGCGGCGGGAAGCAGCGCGGGCGTGGCGCCGCCGACGCTCCACGCCAGCGGGACCGCGATCGGCGTCACGATCGCCATCGTTCCCCACGAAGTGCCCGTCGAGAACGCGATGAACGCGGACGCCATCAAGACGACGACCGGGAGCAGCGTCGGCGACACGAACTCCTGAGCGATGTCGGTGACGAAGACGCCCGTGCCGAGGGCGGTGGTGACGGTGCCGATCGTCCACGCCATCACGAGGATCGTGAGCGCGGTCAGCATCATTCCGAAGCCGTCGATGACGGTCTCCATCGCCTCGTCGAGGTTCGCGATCCCGCTCGCGATGCCCATCGTGAGCGCGACGGCGACCATCATGAACGTCCCCCACAGGAGCGCGTCGACGAACGCGGCGTTGCCGGCGATCTCGAACGGCCCAGCGCCGGCCTCCGACGCGCCGAGTCCGGTGTAGAACCCGCCGCCGACCACGGTCGCCATCAGGGCGAGCGTCGGCACGAGGAAGTACCGGAGCTGCGGCGAGTCGGTCAGCACGTCGCCGAGGCTGTCCTCGGCGCTCTGCATCGGGATGGCCCCGTCGCGCAGGACCTTCCCCTCCGTCGCGGAGCGGTGCTCGGCGTCGAGCATCTCGCCGAAGTCGCGCCTCGAGAAGACGATTATCCCGACCATCACGACCGCCAGCAGGCAGTACATGTTGAACGGGACGCTCTGGAGGAACAGCGCGAAGGCGCTGGGGACCTGACCGGCGTCGACGGAGACGCCCGCCGCCTCGTAGCCGTCGCGGATCATGCTCAGCTGGTACGCGACCCAACTCGAGACGCCGAACGTCGCGACCGGCGCGGCGGTCGAGTCGATCATGTACGCGAGCTTCTCCCGAGAGATGCTCACCTCGTCGGAGATCTCCCGCATCGTGGTGCCGACGATCGCCGTGTTCGAATAGTCGTCGAAGAACCAGATCATGCCGAAGATCCACGTCGCCGCGCCGACCTTCCGTTGGCTGTCGAGCCTGGATGTCACCGCGTTCGCGAGGGCGTTCGCCCCGCCGAGCCGCCAGATGAGTGCGACGCCGGCCCCGAGGAACAGCACGATCAGCATGATCTTCGCGTTGAACGTGCTCTCGCCGATCGAGGAGACGAGCCAGTCCAGCGTCTGGACCACGCCGTGGTTCGTCGTGTAGATCGCGGCCCCGGACCAGATCCCTAAGAACAGCGAGAGGACCGGTTTCCGCGTCACCATCGCGAGCACGATCGCTAACAGCGGCGGCACGAGGGAGACGGCGCCGAACGTCTCGGCTCCCGTCATACGCCTCCCCCCGAGCGATCCCGACCTGACGAGGGGGACGAGCGGCCCACCGCAGACGACCGGAATCCTCGTCGCACGCGCTCGGAGGCGCCTGTACAGGCGTTCACCGGATTCGTCGAACCGATGCGACGGTCACGAGCCCTCGTCTGGAAAACCATGTTACACACACCCACACCGGCTCGGAGTATATATAACCTATGGTAGTTTCATATTTCTGACCGTACGTTTTCGAAATGTGGACATTCAATTCCCCTTCCGACTGTTTCGCTTCTCGAACGACGAGACGTTCGCGGGTGTGTCTCCCAAAGGAGGATTCCTCTCGGGCCGACAGCGCCCGCCCGCTCTCCGTCGCGACGCGTCAGAGACCGACGACGCGCCTTTTAACCCGCTCAGGCGCGCACCGTCGGGTATGTTCGAAGACCGGCCGGACCGCGACGCCGAGGTCGTCCTCGTTGGGCGCTCGAACGTCGGCAAGTCCACGCTGATGCGCGAGCTGACGGGCCACGACTTCTCGACCGGCGGTAAGCCGGGCGTCACCCGCCAGCCGAACCACTTCGACTGGGCCAGCGAGAGCTTCATGTTCACGGACCTCCCCGGCTTCGGGTTCATGTCCGGCGTGGAAGAGGAGCACCGCGAGCAGATCAAGACGGACATCGTCCGCTACCTGGAGGACAACGCCGATTCGATCCTCGCGGGGGTCGTCGTGATGGACGGCAAGGCCGCGGTGGACATCATCGATCGGCACGCCGAGCGCGGGAACGTCCCCCACGACGTGGAGATGTACGGCTTCCTGGAGGACGTGGGCGTCGAGCCCATCGTCGCCGTCAACAAGACCGACAAGATCGACGACCTCGACGAGCGGCTCGACGAGATCTGCGACCGGCTCGGGCTGTTCCCGCCGTGGCAGCAGTGGTCCGACCGCGTGGCGCCCATCTGCGCGAAGCGCGGCGACGTCGAGGCCTTAGAGAAGTGTCTCCGGACGCGCTTCCACGACCACAACCGCGACGACCTACTGAAGTTCGTCTCTTAAGTAATGGTGTGCTGCGGCAGGATCGGTTGCTCCGTGGGTTCGGCCGTTTATTTATAAGTGAACGTTTGCGAGTCAACGTCGGACAGCGCCACAATCCCAGTTACTTGCTTATAAGTGGCTGCTGACGGACTGACGGCGTACACCGCCAAAGCCCTAGCTGCTCGGCCGTACGTGGGTGACGCCCAATCAACGGTGGACACCGCCAAAGCCCCAGCCGCGAGGACTCGGTGCGCTCGCTGCGCTCCTCGTTCGTTCGCTCCGCTCACTCACTCCGGTGCTTACGTCACGCGCCGTCGTCCTCGCGGCTTCCCCTTTGAGTCCCACCCCGCACAGCGCCTCACACCTCCCCAGCCTCGTCAGCCGTCCTCGCTTCGCTTCGGGCGACTGACTCCCTCGCGCGTGCTCCTCGCGGCCGCCAACGGCGGCCAGTCGGAGGCACGCGCCACCGCAGAGCCATTTGTAAATAGTTGACCCAGTAACCGATTGGAGTCCCGTCGTTTCAGAACTCGAAACCGACCACGTCGTCGCTCGGTCGGAGCGGGCTCTTCGGATACGGCGGCTCGGCGTCGGGGTCGTTGTAGGCTCGCGGCGCCACGTCGTTCGGCGCGTCGGGGTAACACAGCGCGGCGAGCGTCTGGATTGCGGTGCGGCCGCTCGCGAGTTCGAACTGCCCGCCGCCGTACAGCTGGATCCCCTCCTCCTCGCAGTAGGCGATCGTCTCGAACAGCGATTCGAGCGTGCCGAACCGCGAGGGCTTGACGTTACACCAGCCGGGCTCAACCGGGAGCGACTTCAGGCTCTCGACGCCGTCGATCGGATAGTCGAACGAGAGCCGGTCCGCCTGCGGCTGGACGAGCGCGCTCGTCGCGGGCGTGAACGCCGGGTCCTCCACGACCGCGGCCGGGAACGTCGCGAACACGTCGCGGTACAGCTCCGGGTCGGGCTCGACGTCCACCTCGGTCCCCTCGTACCAGCCCTTCAGATCGAGGACGCGCACGGCGTCGGTCTCCCGCAGCGTCTCGAAGGCCGCCTCCGGCCACTCCGGTGTGGGGTCGAGCTTGAACTCTAACTCCGGGTCACGCGCGAGCAGCGCCTCGACGCGGTCGGTCGACGGCGGGTCGCCGAGCCGCGTCGACACGACGAAGCGGACCGGTTCGGGGTCGACGCCGAGGCGCTCACCGAGCGACTCCCCGTGCTGTCTGAGGGCCAAGTCGAGCGCCGCGCTCTCGACCGCCCACCGGCGGTAGTTGCGGGACGTCTCGTTTGCGGGCTCGTGGCCGTGGAAGAGGTCGATCTCGTCGAGTCGGTCGGACAGCGCGTCGATCGTCCACTCCCCCTCGATGTCGATCGGGTCGGTGCCGGCGAGGGCGTCGTGGTCGGCGGTCTCGTAGGTGACGTCTTCCCCCCTGCCGACGACGCCGTCGCCGGAGAGCCGGTACTCCGTCGTCGTCCGCTCGAAGCCGCTCGTCGTGTTCGCCACGTGTCGTCGCCGCGAGACCGACTCGATCGTGACCGTCAGGTCCGCGATCCGCTCGTAGTGGCTCATACCCCCGTGGAGGTCGGCTGTCCACTTAAATCGGTGAGCGCGGGCGGGCTCGACGCTCCCCCCGCCGGGGTTACGACCCGGAGTCGCTCGCGCGGCCTCGCAGCGTCGCGATCCGAGTTCCGAGCGTCCAGAACAGCGGGATCACGGTGAGGACGACCGCGCCGGCGGCCGCGACCTGGAGGACGGTCGTCGTGAACCACGGCGCGCCGTCGGCGTACGGCAGCGAGGTGTGGGTCACCTCGCCGATCACGGGCACGAAGTAGTCCATCAGCAGGTCGGTTGTGTACCACGCGGTCGCGACCGCGACCGCCTTCAGCGGGAAGTCGGTGATCCGGTGGAGGACGAACGCCTGGACCACCATCGCGAGGTGGCTGAAGAACAGGAAGGCGTACAGCGCCGGACCGTTGACCGCGAGGAACTCCGGCCAGAAGACGACGAGGACGTACGGGGTCCACAGCCCGAGCTTGACGTTCCCGAAGAACGCCAGCGCGGCGAGCGTGTCGCTCGACCGCCCGAGCGCCCACGCGCCGAGCGCGATCGCGATGAGCAGCGTCGCGCCCGGGCTGTCCGGGATGAACAGCCACATCTCGGTCGGGAGAGCGCGGAACTGGAATCGGTAGTACCAGAAGCCGAACGCGGTGCCGACGAGGTTAATGGCGACGATGACCCACGCGAACCGGAAGGCGACGTCCTCCAGTCGTTGCGGGAGCGGCGCGACCCACCGCGGAAGCGACTCGCGGTCCGGCGGGTCGCGACCGAGCGCGCCGACGATGTCCATACCGCCGGCTCGGCCCGGGCGGGCAAAGTCGTGGCGGTCGCGGCGGGCGCGACCGGCGCACCCGATCGGCGTCGCGAGACCAGGTCGAGCGCGGACCGAGCGCGATGCGAGCGCGCCGCAAGCTCTCGTCAGACCCCGACCGCGACGAAAAGGGCTATGGGCGCCCGGCGGAAAGGCGGGGGTATGCGCCCGCGAACGCTGCTCGCGCTGCTCCTCGTCGTCCCCCTCGTGGACGCGCTGTTCCTGATCGTGGTCGCGACGCGGCTCGGGTGGCCGGTGACGGTCGCCTTGGTCGTGTTGACGGCCGTCCTCGGGATGCTCCTGCTCCGCGCCGAGGGGCGAGCGACCCTCGCGCGCCTCCAACGGAAGGTCGCGCAGGGGAAGCCGCCGACCGACGAACTGCTCGACGGCGGGCTGCTCATCGCCGCGGGCGCGTTCCTGCTCACGCCGGGGCTCGTCACCGACGCGGTCGGCTTCCTGCTCGCGCTCCCGCTCTCCCGGGTGCCGATCCGCGTGGCCCTGAAGAAGTACGTCGTCATCCCGTACATCGAACGCGAGACGGACGGCTTCCTCTCGGGCAACGTCTACATCGGCGGCTTCCCGAACGACGGCGACGGCGGCTTCACGATGGGCGGTAGCGGGTTTCCCGGTGACGGCCCGGACGGGTTCGACGGCGGCGACGGCCCCGATACCGACGGAAGTGTCGGGGGGAACGCTGACGCCGGCGGCGGGTCGGCGGACGACGACGTTGTCGACGTGGATTTCACCGTCGAAGAGGAGGAGCGGAAGGGAACCGACTGACGACGTGGAGGTCGTGAGGGTCCGTCAAACCGCCACACGGCGGGCGGCTCACGAAAGGAAACCCTTAAAATCCTACCCGCGCAACGATTGGATGCGCTCACCTGGGCCAATAGCTCAGTCAGGTTGAGCGCTCGGCTGATAACCGGGAGGTCCACGGTTCAAATCCGTGTTGGCCCACCTGCTTCGCGAGCGGTCTTTGACCGCTCGGGATTGGTGGGCTGGGACTCTCCAGCCACCCAATTTCGGTCTTCTACACCCAGAGAGGCACCGGTAGCGTGTCTTATCAGGGTTGGAATTCTGCGGAGGGGTATCGCATCCACGGCCTCCGAGTGCCGACCGATACCGCGATCGGCCCCCGCGATCAATCATTTGTACACCGCCCGTGAGAGATGGGTATGGAGCAGCTGACGTGTTACGACTGCGGGGAGACGTATCCGTTCGGAGACGTGACCCGGTGTCGCTGCGGCGAGCCGCTCTGGTTCGAGACCGACGCGGCGGCGTTCGACTGGCCCGACGCGAGCGACGGTTCGCTCGGTCGAGACGCGCTCTGGCGATACGAGTCCGTCCTCCCCGCGACGACGCCGACCGGGCTCGCCGCCGCCGCGGGCGGGACGCCGCTGTTCCGTGCGCCGTCGATCGAATCGACGGACGGCCCTCGGGTCCACCTCAAGGTGGAGGGCGTCAATCCGACGGGGAGCTTCAAGGACCGCGGAACGGCCGTCGGTATCAGTCGTGTCGACGGACCGGTCGGAACGGTCTCGCACGGCAACATGGCGTTGAGCGTCGCCGCCCACGCCGCCGCGGCGGACCGGGAGGCGGTCATCCTCGTGGCCGAGGACACCCCGGACTCCCGGCTCGCGATGATCGCCCAACACGACCCGCACCTGTTCCGGGTCCACGGGGAGTACGGGCGGCTCTACCACGACACCCTCGAACACGACCTCGGCGCCGCGTTTCTCAACTCGGACGCCCCGCTCCGGGTGGCCGGACAGAAGACGGTCGCGTACGAGATCTGCGAGGCGTTCGCCCCCGACGCACCCGACGCGATCGTCTTACCGGTCAGCAGCGGCGGGCAGGCGAGCGGGGTCTGGAAGGCGCTCAGGGAACTGGACGCGGCGGGGCTTCTCACGGCGACGCCGCGGATCTACCTCGCGCAGACCGCACGTTGCGACCCGATCGCGCAGGCGTACCGTCGCGGGGCGTCGCGCGTCGAGCCGGTCACGGGCGAGCCGACGACGGCCGTCTCGATCAACAACGCAGACCCGCCGAGCGGAAACCGGGCGCTGGCCGCCGTCGCGGAGACGGACGGCGGCGTCGTCTCCGTCCCCGAGGAGGCGATGCTCGCCGAAACGGACCGCCTCGCGGCCGACGCCGGCGTCTCGGTCGAGCCGTCTTGCGCCGTGGCCACGGCCGCCGTGCGGGACCTCGCCGCGGCCGGCGAGTTCGGTCCCGACGACGACGTCGCCGTGATACTGACCGGGTCGGGGTACAAGTACGGGGAGACCGAGCCCGACACCTCGTCGGTTCGGGAGGTCGACCGATCGGACGTCCCGGGCGCGGTCCGCGACGCGGTGTCGTAACCCGTCGGGCGCCGGCCTCACTCCGTTGCCGCCGCCTCGTCGGTGGGTTCGGCGAGGCTCCCGCCGGCCCCGATCAAGCGGTCAAGGAGCAGCGCTCGGTCGTGGTGACCGCGGCGTCGACGAGGGGAGCCCGCGTCGGGAGTGCCGGAAGCTTACGATCGGTCGAAGGGAACGGATTCGGGAGCGACGATCGGAAGACGGGTGACACGCGCGGGCCGTGTGCGGGGAGTGAGAGCGGCAGCGGCGAGGCGGACCCACGCCGTGTATCCCACGAAATCCCGGAACGAACCCGACCATAGGCGTTTACACGCAGCTCTCCGTCGGCGGGGCATGAATCCGTTCGACGACGGCGGCGTCTGCGAAAGTGGCTACGGGTTCCGCGTGCCCGACCGGACCGACCCCGGTGTCGCCCGGTGTCGCGAGTTCGGCACCCGCGAACTGGCGCCCATCTGACCGCTCGACGGGGGGCACGGCGGCGCTGAGGGCCACTACGCTTATGCGAACCGAGTGAGTCGGTACCAACGATCATGAAGAAGCTGATCAACGACCCGGACGACGTCGTCGACGAGATGCTGGACGGCATGACGGCGACGTATCCCGACCGCCTGCGACGCCTGCCGGACACGCAGGTGCTCGTCCGCGACGATGGGCCGATCGACGGGAAGGTAGCGCTGGTGACGGGGGGCGGCAGCGGCCACGAGCCGACCCATGCGGGGTACGTCGGCGACGGAATGCTGGACGGCGCGGCCGCGGGCGACGTGTTCTCCTCGCCGACCGCGGACGAGTTCGAGGAATTGATCGGCGCCTGCGACGCGGGCGACGGCGTCCTCGCGATCATCAAGAACTACGAGGGCGACGTGATGAACTTCGAGACCGCCATCGAGCTCGCGGAGATGGAGGGGATCGAGGTCGAGAGCGTCGTGGTGAACGACGACGTGGCAGTCGAGGACTCGCTGTACACCTCCGGGCGTCGCGGCGTCTGCGGAACGATCCTCGTCCACAAGGCCGCCGGCGCGAAGGCCGCGCAGGGCGCCGACCTGAGCGAGGTCAAGCGCGTCGCCGAGAAGGTGGTCGACAACGTCGGCACGATGGGCACCGCGCTCACCTCGTGTGTCACCCCGGAGAAGGGCGAGCCCACCTTCGATCTCGGCGACGACGAGATCGAACTCGGCATCGGGATCCACGGCGAGCCGGGCACGGAGCGCACGGACGTGATGTCGGCCGACGAGATCACCGAGCACCTGACCGAGGCGGTCCTCGACGACCTCGGCCTCGACGAGGGACAGGAGGTGCTCACGGTCGTCAACGGGATGGGCGCCACCCCGCAGATGGAGCTGTTCGTCGTCAACCGACGCCTCCAGGAGCTGCTCGGGGAGCACGGGCTGGAGACCTACGACGCGTGGGTCGGCGACTACATGACCTCGCTGGACATGGCTGGCGCGTCGATCACGGTGTGCGCGGTCGACGCCGAACTGAAGGAGCTGTTCGACGCGCCGGCCGACACCCCGGCGCTGACGGTGAAATGAGCGACGACGGGGCGGCGGTCGTCGCGGCCGTCGAGGCCGTCGCCGAGCGCATCGAGGCCGAGCGCGACCACCTCACGCAGCTGGACTCCGCGATCGGCGACGCCGACCACGGCGGGAACATGGCGCGCGGCTGGGCCCGGGCGGCCGACGCCGCGCGCGACCTCGACGACCCGGACGCCGAGACCGTCGCGAAGACGGTCGGCAAGACGCTGATGGCCGAGGTCGGCGGCGCCTCGGGTCCGCTGTTCGGCGGGTCGCTCGTGTTCGCGGCGGGCGAACTCGACGGGGGTATCAGCCACGAGACGGCGGTGGCGTTCGCCGAGACGTACTTGGAGAAGGTCGAGGACCGCGGCGACGCGCGCGTCGGCGACCAGACGATGGTGGACGCGCTGACGCCCGCGGTCCACACGTTCAAGAAGTCGATCGAGGCCGACGACCTGCCGCCGATCGAGGCGCTCGCGAAGGCGGTCGACGCCGCCGAGCGCGGCGTCGCGTTCACCGTTCCGATCCGGGCGCGGAAGGGGCGCGCCTCCTACCTCGGCTGGCGCTCGGTCGGGCACCAGGACCCGGGGGCGACCAGCACCTTGTTCATCCTCGAAGAGCTGCTCGCGGTCGCCGCCGACCGGCTCGGCGTCGACGCCCCGGAGCCCGACGCCGCCTCGCCGACGATCCCGGACGAGGACCCCGACGACGCGGGGGTCTCGGAGGGCGACTGATGGTCGGGATCGTCGTCGTCTCGCACAGCGAGCGCGCCGCCGAGGGGATCGCCGAGATCGCCGCCGAGATGGCTGGCGACACCCGGATCGAACCGGTCGGCGGCGACGGGAAGGGCGGGATCGGCACCGTCCCCGACGCGATCGAAACGGCGATCGACGCCGCGGCCGGGGGCGAGGAGGAGGGAGGCGAAGAGGACGGGAGCGACGCGGACGGCGTCGTCGTCCTCGTCGACCTAGGCAGCGCGGTGATGAACGCGGACGTCGCGGTCGAGATGAGCGACGCGGAGGCCGTCATCGCGGACGCGCCCGTCCTCGAAGGCGCCGTCAACGCGGCGGTCGCGGCGACCGACCCCTCGGCCACGGTCGAGTCCGTGCGCGAGCAGGCGGAGTCCGCCCGGGACATCGAGAAGCTGTAGGGGCGGAGCCGGCCCGTTTTTCCGAGTCGGCTACGCGTCGCGCTCGCCGAGCCCGAGCGCGTACAGCACCTCGCCGCGCGTCTCGCAGGCGAGCGCCTCGTTCGCGAGGGACGCCGCGGCGTCGGCGTCGACCTCGCGGACGCGCGCCTTCACCTCGGGCACCGTCACGGCGCTCATGCTGAGCTCGTCGAAGCCGAGCCCGACGAGGAGTTCCGTCAGCGCCGGGTCGCCGGCCATCTCGCCGCACATCCCGACCCAGGCGTCGCTCCCCTCCGCGGCCGCCGTCGTGCGGTCGAGCGCGCGCAGCACCGCCGGGTGGAGCGGGTCGTGGTACTCGGCGACGGCGTCGTTGCCGCGGTCGGCCGCCATCACGTACTGCGCGAGGTCGTTCGTCCCGACGCTCAGGAAGTCCAGCCGCTCCGCGAGCGCGTCGGCGAGGAACGCCGCCGCGGGCGTCTCGACCATCGCGCCCAGGGCGGGCACCGCGTGGTCGCCGCCCTCGGCCGCGAGGTCGGCGGCGACCGACTCGACCGCGTCGACCGCGCGCTCGACCTCCTCGACGCGCGTGACGAGCGGGAACATGACGGCGAGCCCGTCGCCGTCCTCGGTCGCGGCCGCGCGGAGCAGCGCCCGGAGCTGCGTCTCGAAGAGGTCGGCGTGCTCGCCGAGCGACAGCCGGACCCCGCGCCGCCCGAGGAACGGGTTCGGCTCGTCGGGGAGGTCGAGGTACGGGACCGGCTTGTCGCCGCCCACGTCGAGCGTCCGGACGACGACGCGGTCGTCGGGGAACGCCGACAGCGCGGCCGTCACGGCCTCGTACTGCTCGTCCTCGGTCGGGGGCGCCTCGCGGTCGACGAAGAGGAACTCGGTCCGGAACAGTCCGACCCCGTCCGCGCCGCGCTCGGCGGCCGGCGCCAGTTCGACCTCGCCGCCCACGTTCGCGGCGACCGCAATCGGCCGGCCGTCGGCGGTCGCGACGCGTTCGGGGATCGCGTCCGGACCGGACTCCCGCACCGATTCGCGGCGTTCCTCGTCGGGGTCGACGACGACCTCGCCGGCCTCGCCGTCGACGAGGACCGTCTCCCCGTCGTTGATCGATTCGAGCGCCTCGCCGACGCCGACGACCGCGGGGACCGCGAGCGACCGCGCGATGATCGCGGCGTGGGAGGTACGACCCCCCTCGACGGTCGCGACCCCGGCGACCGCCTCGGGGTCGAGCGCTGCGGTGTCGCTCGGCGTGAGCCGCTCCGCGAGCAGGACCGTCCCGTCGGGGAGGGCCGCGAGGCCCGCGGCGGCGGCCGACGCCTGCCCGTCTCCGGCGAGGAGCGCGCGGAGCAGCCGGTCGCGGACGTCGCGCAGGTCGTCGGCGCGCTCGGCCATCCGCCCCTCCATCCCCTCGAACTGCGCGACGGCCTCGTCGAACCGGTCCGCGACGGCGTGTTCCGCGGGCGTCCCCTCGCGGATCGCGGCCTCGACGTCCTCGATTATCGTCGGGTCGTCGAGGAACTCCTCGTGGGCCTCGAACACCGCGGCCTCCTCCTCGCCGACGCGCTCGGCCGCCCGGTCCCGGGCGTCGCGTAGGGCCTCTCGCACGGCGTCCCGCGCCGCCTCGTACCGGTCTAGTTCGGCGTCGGCGTCGACGGACGCCGGGTCGGGGCGGTCCGGGAGCGTCAGGTCGGCCTCGGGACGGTACCAGCGCGTCGTCCCGACCCCCGCACGCGGCGTGCTGCCGACGCCGGCGAGCGTCCTCACGGCGCGTCCTCCGCGTCGCCGCCGTCGGTCCCCGACTCGTCCGCCTCCTCAACCGGACTCGTGAGCAGGTCGCAGACGGCGTCGAGTGCGGCCTCGGCGTCGGGCCCCTCGGCGACCACGCAGACCGACTCGCCGTGCCCGACGTTCAGCCCGCTGACGGAGAGCATGCTGTCGGCGCGGACGAGGCCTCCGTCGCCGTCGTCGGCGCGACCGATCGACACGTCGGCGTCGAATCGGTTCGTCGTCTGTACCAGCTTCGAGGCGGGTCGCGCGTGGAGGCCGGCCTCTGGTTCGACCGTGACGGTCCGTTCCATGCGGTCCGGTTGGGCCCCGGCGGGTAATAGCTGATCGGGGCGACAGGGCCTCGACGACGCGGAGCGGCTACGGCGCCGCCTGCTTCGTCGAGACCAGTTCGATCACGTCGCGGTGGGAGAGCTCGCGGTCGGTCCCCACCTGTCGGCCGCTCCGGCAGTCGGTGCCGTGGAGGAGCCCCTCGCCGATGTCCGAGTGGATGTGGTACGCGAAGTCCTCCGTCGTGGAGCCCTCGGGGAGGATGAAGCAGTCGCGGAAGACCCCTTTCTCGTCTTTGCTCCCGTTGGCGGAGCCGGGGAAGACCGCGATACAGCCCAGCACGTCGAAGACGGCGGCTTCGAGCGCGCCCTGGACGCCCGTGCCGTCGTACTCGCCGACGAACTCGCCGATCCGATCGAGCCCGGCCGCCTGCTCGCCGGAGACGTCGCCGACGATCTCGAACTCGTCCGCGCCGGGCGTGTAGTCGACGACGCCCGCCTCGTCGGCGTTCTTCAGCGCCCTCTCGGCGTGAGCGCTCGCGGGGACGAAGGACAGGTGGTCGTAGTCGGGGTCCGACGTGATCTCCTCCCAGTTCGCCTGCGCCTCGGGGGTGTCCATCTTGTTGGCCGCGATCACCATCGGCTTCGTCCGCTTGCGGATCTCGCGGGCCAGTTCGACCTTGTCCGTCTCGTCCCACGTCTCGGGGTCGAGTTCGAGCCCCTGCGCGAGGATGGTCCGCTTCATCCGGTCTTTGTCCGTCCCGAACGCGGACATCTGCTCGGCCAGTTCCTCCTCGACGGCGGCGTCGGCGCCCTGGTACCGCGTCTCGTACTTCTCGAGGCCCTTCTCTAACACGTCGAGGTACCACGCGTCCAACTCCTCCTCCAGGAAGTCGATGTCCTCGCGGGGGTCGTGGCCTTCCGTCGCCTCGCCCTCGATGTCGGTCTTCCCCGAGAAGTCGACGACGTGGATCAGCACGTCGGTCTCGTTGAGGTCGGTGAGGAACTGGTTGCCGAGCCCGCGCCCCTCGTGGGCGCCCGGGACGAGCCCGGCCACGTCGACGAGCTTCACCGGGACGAACCGCGTCCCCTCGCGGCAGACGCCGACGCTCGGCGTACACGTCTCGTCGAACTCAGGGGCGGCGCAGTCGACGCGGACGTACGCCTCGCCGACGGTCGGGTCGATGGTGGTGAACGGGTACGCCCCCTCCGGCACGTCGTTCATGGTCGCGGCGTTGAAGAACGTCGACTTCCCCACCGAGGGCTTGCCGACGAGACCGATCCGGTAACTCATTACCGCCAGTCCGCGATCCGCGGTAAAAAGCGATGCGAGACGCGCCGTGGCGTGGGACTCGATGACGAGGGACCGCGGCGTGCGAAGCGGTGACGAGGGAGCGGGAAAGCGGGCCCCGTCAGGCGTCGCCGTCGGACTGGCCCGGTTCCCCGAGCGCCTCGATGGGGAAGACGTTCTGGAGCGCGGCGTACGCGTCGTCGGCGCTCTCGAACGTCTCCTGGTCGACGTCGGCGAGGAGGTCGCCGAGGTCGGCGTCGCCGTCGGCGAACAGCACCGTGGTGCCGGCGAACGCCTCGGCGAGCGCGTCTCGCTCGGCGGGGTACGCGTGATCCTCGAGCGTCGGTTCGAGCCGGGAGAGGGTGATCTCGTCGGACATACCGTCCCCTCGACGGGACGGAGCATAAACGCGCGCCCCGTCGCGGCCGGGGCGGGGGCGACGGCGAGAAACCGGCAAGAACCGCAAAAGGTTATCTGTCGTCGGCGATATGAGTCATGTGAACATGTCTCTATACGACCGGATCCTGGTCCCGACCGACGGCTCCTCGGAGGGGGAGCTGGCGGTGTGCCACGCGCTCGACCTCGCCGCGGTCCACGGGGCCTCGGTCCGCGCCATCTACGTGGTCGACACCGCGCGGTACGCCGGGATGCCGATGGAGACGACATGGGAGGGCGTCGGCGACCTGCTGTACGACGACGGGGAGGCGGCGCTCGAAACGGTCCGCGAACTGGCCGCCGACCGCGACGTGGACGTGGAGACGGTCGTCGTCGAGGGGTCGCCCAGCCGCGAGGTCATCACCCACGCCGAGGAGGCGAGCTGCGACCTCGTCGTGATGGGCACTCACGGCCGCGGCGGCATCGACCGACTGCTCCTCGGCAGCGTCGCGGAGAAGGTCGTGCGGGGCTCGTCAATTCCGGTGTTGACGGTCCGGATCGGCGACGGGGAGGAGCCGCCGAGCGCCGCCGAGTCGGCGACGGCGGGCGAGACGGCCGGGACCGACGCCGAGGGGGCGGTCTCGGACGCGACGGAGACCGGTTAGGGAGGAGGCTCGGGCCCTGCCGCCCGCCTCACTCCGCGCCGCGGAGGTGTTCGCAGTCGCCCGCGTGGACGCGCCGCCGGCCCTCGTCGGTGTCGACCACGAGCGCGCCAGGCTCGGCGACGTCGACGGCGGTGCCCTCCACGACGCCGTCGGCGGCCTCGACGCGGACGCGCCGCCCGAGCGTGCTCGCTCGCTCGCGCCACGCCGGGAGGACGCCGTCGAGCGCCCCGGGCGACGCGGTGAGTTCCGCGTAGCGTTCGAGCAGCGTCGCGGCGAACCGCCGCCGATCGACCGGGGCGCCGCGCTCGGCCGACAGCGACGTCGCGCCCGCGGGCAGCGTCTCGGGGTCGATGTTGGCGTTGACGCCGACGCCGACGACGAGCCAGCCGACGCGGTCGGCCTCCCCCTCCATCTCCGTGAGGATCCCCGCCAGCTTCCGGCCGCCGCGGCCGCCGAGATCCGACGCGGGGGCGCTTTCCTCGGGCGTCCCGTCTCCGACCAGCACGTCGTTCGGCCACTTGATCCGCGCGTCGACGCCGGCCTGGCGGGCGGCGTCGGTCGTCGCGACCGCGGCCGCGAGCGTGAAGAGCGGCGCCCGCGCGGTCGGCACGTCGGGGCGGGTCAGGACCGACAGCCAGACGCCGCCGCTCGGCGCCACCCACTCGCGGTCGAGGCGCCCCCGGCTCCCCGTCTGCTCGTTGGCGACCACCGCGACGTCCGCGGCGTCCGCTCCCGCGAGCTCGCGGGCCCGCTCGTTCGTCGACCCGACCCGGTCGTGGTACTCCACCGAGTAAGGGGCGTCGAGCCCGAACGCGATGCCCGCCCCCGAGTACCCCGGGTCGTCGGGCGCGACGTAGCCGTCCGACGTCGACTCCACCGCGAACCCCTCCTCGCGGAGCCCCTCGACCGCCTTCCAGACGGCCGCCCGGGAGACGTCGAGCGACTCGGCGAGGGCGGGCCCGGAGACCGGGTCGTCGTCCGCCGCGAGGGCGTCGAGCAGCGCGCGCCGCGTGTCCATACGCCCTGATCCGGCGGCCTGGCCGAAAGCCGTTCCGGGTCTCGAACGCCGCGTCGGGTCCCCGACGCTTTGTGTCCGGGGCGCGAAGGACCGCCGATGACCGACGTGGACCGCGACGGCGACGACCGAACGGAGGCCGGGAGCCAAACCGTGTCGCTCGTCGTCGTCGACGGCGACGAGCGCGTCTACCTCGACGTGGAGCGGGGACGGAACCTCCGCCGGGTCCTGCTCGACGCCGGGCTGTCGCCGTACGCGGCCGCGACCCGCCGCCTCAACTGCGGCGGGCGAGGGATCTGTGCGACCTGCGGCGTCCGCGTCAGAGAGGGACCGCCGGCCGACCACTGGCACGACCGGCTCGCCGACCGGTTCGGCTACCCCCGGCTCTCCTGTCAGATCGCGGTCGACCGCCCGATGACGGTGTCGCTCGTCGACAAGCGCGTGTGGGGCGGGCGACGGTCCGAGGCGGGCGACGGAGAGCTGGACGGCGGCTGACGCCCGGGCCCCACACCTCGTTTCCGGTGAAACGGCGAACGGTACCGCGTCACACGGTCCGCCCGTCGAGGGGTTCCGAAGGGACGTCGCGGGCGTTCGGCCCGGTGATCGGGGGCCTTCCGACTGCCGTCGCGGCACAAAAGCCAAGTCCGCTGGCCCGAACGGTCGGGTATGCAACCCTCCAAGGAGCGCGAGTCGTCCGACGACGACCCGATGGACGACCTTGACGACCTCCTCGACGACGACCTCGGTGGCGGCGAGGGGGCGTCCGACGCCGACGCCGGCGGCGCCGCGGCCGCCGAACCGGGCGCGCGGAGCGCCGGGAAAACCGGGGACGCCGGCAGGGTCGGCGTCTCGGGCCGGTGGTTCTCGGCGAAGGCGTTGGGGCTCGCGCTCGCGACCGTCGCGGTCGGCGTGTTCGTCGGCGGGCTGATACCGCTTATCGGGGGAACGATCGGCACCGCGGGCGGCGTGTTCGTCGCCTCGTTCCTCCTCGGCCTGGCGCTCTCGACGCGCCGGTACGTCGAGACGGGGATCGCCGGCGGCGCGGCGGGCGCGGCCAGCGCGGTGACGAGCGTCCTCGGCGTCGGCTTCCTGCCCATCGGGATCGACTACCTCTCGCAGTGGGGGCTCCCGCTGGTCGCGGTCGGCGGGGGCGTCGGGCTGGCGCTCGCGCTGCTGGGGCACTACTTCGGCCGCGACCTCCGCGCGGGGCTGAGTCGGGACATCGAGGGGTGAATCCCCGCTGACGGCGCAGGGCCTTTCCGCCGGTCGCTATCCGGTCAGGCGATCGGCGTCGACGTAGTCGGCGATCTCCCGGCGCTCCAAGACGAGGAAGCCGGCGAGGATCGCGACGAATCCGACGAGCGCCGACGCGTCGACGAGGTGGCCGAGCAGGAGCCAGCTGCCGACCGCGGCGACGACGGGCTCCGCGTAGCCGACGAGGTGGAGCTGCGACGGGCCGACCGCGTCGAGCAGCGCGAAGTACAGGAGAAACGCGACAACGCCGGACAGCAGCGTCAGGTACGCGAGCGACGCGATCGACGTCTGGTTCCAGACGACCGCGGCGGGCGACTCCCCGATCGCGGCGGCGGCGACGAGGAGCTGGCCCGCCCCGATGACCATCGCCCACCCCTGAAGCGCGGCGATCGGCAGGTCGGTGCGGAGGGGTCGCAGCAGGACGGCGCCGAGCGAGAAGGCCACCGCGCCCGCGAGCGCGAGGCCGACGCCGACGACCGCCGCGCTGCCAAGCCCGGCCGCCGCCGGGTCGGCGACCACGGCCACCCCGAGGACGCCGAGCGCGAACCCGCCGATCTCGACGGGGCCGAGGCGTTCGTTCGGGAGGAGCGCGGCCGCGAAGACGGCCGTCAGGACCGGAGAGAGGCTCACGACGACCGCGGCGACCGCGCCGGAGATCCGGACCTCGCCGAGGTAGAGGAGCCCGTGGTACGCCGCGATCACGAACGTCCCCGCGACGGCGACGCCGAGCCACTCGTCGCGGCCCCGCGGCGTCCACCGGTCCGCGGCGACCGCGGCGTAGCCGAGCACGACCGCGCCCGCGACGGCGTACCTGACCCCCGCGAACAGCAGCGGCGGGAAGTAGTGGAGGCCGGCCTCGATGGCGACGAAGGAGGTCCCCCACAGCGTCGCGAGGAGGAGGAACGCGGCGACGATCGCTTCCGGAGTAGAGAGGAAGTTTCTGAGTTTCACTGGCTACTCGTTCGAAATACGCGACTGTAGTTAAATTATACTCTCGAAACAGCCGACATTTGGAATGAAGAATCAGACATACGAATCAGATCCGATTCGAACACCTAACTGTGCTCGAATATTAGAGCAGACTCCAACCCTGTCGGTCGACATATACAACCGGTCGGGGGTCGATCCGGGGGTATGGACGAGCGCGACGTGCGGCTGTTGAAGGCCATCTCCGATCTCGGCACCGGGAGCCCCGAACGGCTCCACGAGGAGACCGGGATCCCGGTGTCGACGATCCACTATCGGCTGAACAACCTGCGCGAAGACGGCGTCATCGAGAACGACCTGTACGACCTCGACCACGAGGCGCTCGGGCTCGGCGTCACCGTCATCGTCGAGGTGCTCGCCAGCTACGAGGGCCCCTACGAGGAGTTCGCCGAGGAGCTGCTGGCGGTCGAGGGCGTCACGGAGGCGTTCTTCACGATGGGCGAGACGGACTTCGTCGTCCTCGCGCGGCTCTCCTCCTCGGACACCGTCGAGCGGCTGATCAGCGACTTCGAGGCGATCCCGCAGGTCGAGCGCACGAACTCGACGTTCACCATCGCGACGCTCCGCGACGAGTCGCGCGCCCCGGCGACGTACGACATCGACACGCTGATCGAGGAGCTGACGGAGTGACACGGCGCTCGGGAGCCGAGTACGGCGGGGCGGCCGCTGCGCGGATCAGTCGGGGCCGAGCGACGGTCCGACGGACCGCTCCACGAACAGCAGTGCGACGAGCCCGAGGACGACTAAGGTGTACGAGAGCGCGGCGAACAGGGCGTCCTGCGTGGTCGAGTACTCTGTGGTGCGAAAGATGATCACCTTCCTGACCATCGCGATGACGCCGGTGTAGATCACGAGCCGGACGATCCGGCGGGTGTCGCTCTGCTCGATGTACGCGACGACCGTCTCGTACACCTCGACGATGATGAGCAGCAGCAGTCCGGTCTCGATGAAGCTGATGACGGTGTTGGGGTCGGTGATCTCCCCCGTGGGGACCGACTCGGCGATCTGGATCGCGAGGTCGACGACGCCGATGCCGAACAGCAGCGCGAAAAGCGCCGCTGCGGCCAGTTCGACGCCGTGGACGAACTTGTTCGTCACGTCGGAGACGCGGTCGCCGCGCGTCTTCGCGACCGCCGGGTCCGGCTCGGGGCCGGACGTCGGCGCGTCGTCCGACAGGTCGGTCCGTTGTGAGTCGTTCGGGGAGTCGGCCGGTGGAGAATCGTCCATCGAGTCTGACCTCTCGGATCGAGACACGGCCGCCCGACAAGTAAGTGGCAGGGGCCGTACCGGCGTCGTGTTAACTTAAGCATGATTCCACCAGACGGCGTGGGCTTGCAACCACGTTTCCGCGGTCGGTGGATCGACGTGGCTAAAACAGTTTGAAAACGAAGAGGTTCGTCGTTCTACTTCTCGAAA
>NZ_SGTZ01000014.1:0-95361 GCF_005435115.1 Halorubrum sp. ARQ200
TTTGGGAGATAGAACGACGAACATCATCATTTGCGAATAGTTTCAGCAATGTCGCGCTAGAGACAGCTCAAAACTGGCTCGAAGCCTTCGCCGTCTACCACAATTCACGCCAAACTTAACGCGACCGTTAGAAAGGCCGTGAGGCATCATCTCAGCCATTATATTTGCTGATACCTTCTATTCTGTGCCCATGTCAGCTCCCATCTGGGAATACTTCTGGGAAGCGTTCTGAATCCCTAGTAGCAGCTACAATCGAAACTTCCGTATTAAGCTCTTGAGGAGGTATATCCCCAATTTCTAGTCGGAGACCAACTCTGATAAAGTCTCCCGGTGATTCGACAACACTCGATGGATTTTGCCTCGTCAGAGGCGTTTGACGTCCCTCTTCGATCAATTGTACTGACTCTAGTTCGGTATCGTCGTACTGACCGAAGAGGACCATTGGCTTCGTGCCTTGATTTTGTGCTTGGAATAGGTTTGTGAACTCGTAAACGGAATTTGGACTGACACCATCTCCCGTTTCATCGAAGGTTCCCCCATCTTCCGGCGCTACTTCATTGTCGAATTGGAAACTTAGTAGCTGGCCGTCTTCAGCGAAATTCTCGGATATCCCGTCAAGGACGAGATACGCATTTTGATCATTCGCTACGGTGACTGCCACGTTCCGATCCGCTTCAACGGAACCAAACGCTCCGCTACCGAGGATGGCTGAGGATCCAGCCACAAGGCCGCTAGTGCCTATCAAGAATTTTCTTCGATTCATTGTGGCAGTCGGACTATCGTCGAAGTATTACCCGATCGAAGTTGGATCGTCGGGTTCAACGCCGATGCGCAGTCCCCCGTTCTCGTCGTCCGGTCCCGGACCGCCATTGGGGAACCGTTCACTGTCATCGGTGATAGAGTAAACCGTAATCGAGGAGTCGCTCACGCTACTTTCCCAACCGTCAATGTTCAGGTTACCAGCAACCGGCACCTCAGCACCGACACCAAGGATAACGCCGACGTTTCCTCGGCTATTCGGATTGGTGGTAGTGAGCGTAGCACCCGAGATTCCATCAGGGAAGTCATTGGTGGGGTCCGACTTGACGGGAACGTAGAATCCGATACCTCCATCTCCAGAGAGGGCATCATCAACAGCCGACTTGTCAATCACGACGCGAGCTGGCTCGGTTCCCTGATTTTTGATAGTGAATTCCGCACCGAATCCGGTTGTAGCGTTGGCGTTAACGCCAGTTCCGTTCTGGCCGTTGACTCCGCTGAAATCCAGTTCGAACACACCGTTGCCGTCGGTGGTAGCAAAGTCGGCATCCGCAGTTGGATCGAGCTGTAGGAATGCGTTTTCGTCGTTCGAAACGGTGACGGAAACGGTCCGATCTGCTTCAACGCTACTGAACGCGCCCGTACCCACAGCGGCTGCGCTTCCAGAAGCCAATGCACCTGCGCCGATCAGGAATTTACGACGTTCCATAGTTGTGTGTCCGCGACCGAGCTCGCGGGGGTCGTCCCGCGTCGGTCGCTTCACTTCCCCCATATACCCTATCCAATATCGTTATGACACGCTCGAAGTACCGCAGGCGCACCCGGAACGAATCACGACGCGACCTCGAACCGCCGCAGGCACCGGTTGATCCCACCTCGACCGACACCCTGACCCCGAATCACGTCGTTTCCCGGAAACAAACCCGAATCCACGGTTTCAGCCCGTATTTCCGCCCTTCAAGCACCGCTTGACCCGGCCGTAGGGACACACAGAACCGGCCAAAATCCGATCTTATCAGATTAAGCACCCTCCTGATTTATGTGTGGTTCCGTACCCAGTAATGTTAACCGCCGAACAGGAGATCGTCACCGCGATCTCGGTCGGCGCGCGCCACACGATGCTCTCGACGACGCCGCTGGGAACGACGCGCGACGTATCGCTGCCCGACGAACAGATCTTCGAACTGCTCGCGAACCGCCGCCGGCGCTTCGCGATCCACGCGCTGAAACGCGCCGGGGAGCCGATGGACGTCGCGGACCTCTCGACGCGCATCACCGCGTGGGAGCGCGGGGTCGACCCCGAGACGATCGACTACGACGACCGCCGGAACGTCCACACGGTCCTCACGCGCACCCACCTGCCGAAGCTCGACGCACACGACGTGGTCGAGTACGACGACGAGGCGAAGGTGGTCGAGCCCACGCCCGCGCTCGACGACCTCGACGTGTACATCGAGGTACTCCGCGGCCGCGAGATCCCGTGGAGCCTCTACTACCTCGGGCTCGCGGTGCTCGCCGGGCTCGTCCAGGTCGCCGTCGCAGTCGGCGTTCCGGGCTTCGCCGCGCTCGGCGGGACCGCGGTCGCCGTTTTCGCGGTCACCGCGTTCGCGGTCTCGGCCGCGCTCCACTACTACTACGGCGAGCGCGCTCGCTTGGGGAACTTGGAGAAGCCGCCCGAGCTGCGTGAGCGGGAGTGAGTCGGACGCCACCGTTCACGGGTACTTCCAGCGCGACTCGTTCTCGATCCGTTTTCATCGTAGATATCGACTATCGACGGACAGGGCGATTTCTGGGTGAATTTTGACAAACTATCAAAAGTATAAGAACAAAAGAACTGTACTAATCCTGCGCAGCCAGTGCCTCGCTTCCGGCACGGATCTGGAGGGTACCGGACAGGTCGTCGTCCGGGCTGGCGTTTGCACCCGTCGTATCCACGAGAATTGAAACACCAATCGCATTGCCCGCCGGAATACGGTCGTCGTTGGTGTTGTTTTCGGTGTACGCGATAGCCGCTCCTCCGCTACCGCCAACCTCTGCTGTTTTAGTAAGGTCTTTAATTGGGTATCCTCCCCACTCAGCACCTCCAATCGGGCGCGTCTGGAAGTACAGCTTCGAACCGTCGTCTGCGGGCCAGTCTTGGCTGTCTCCGGTCAGTTCGTAGTCGATCAGGAGGTTCTGTGTCGCATCGGACTGGTTCTGAACTTCAAACGCCGGATTACCAGTCGGACTGTTGCCGGGAACTTCGAGGGCTCCCGAGACGTTGAACATCGCCCCGATCTGGTACTTCGAATTGACGTTCACACCCTCCCCACCTTCATCAGAGGTGAAGTCGATCTTCAGTTCTCCCGGGTTATCAGTCTCGTACACGAGGTCAGTATCGCCCGGAACAAGCCCAATAAGACCGGATGCGTCGTTGACAACGTCAATATTCGAATCCCTATTCATGCTTGCCGCGCTGAACGCACCAGTACCCATTGCGGCTGCCCCGCCGGCAGCGAGCGATCCCGCACCGATCACGAATTTGCGTCGGTCCATGTCGTCTCTCACCTGTGTTCACGCACTCCCGCGACCCGCCGTCCGGGCCGGGAGTGCTTGGAAAACACATACGACGGGTGGTACTTCGTTATGAGATCCCCGTTGGACCTACCGGGTGATCCCGTCGGATCCGTAGTTTCCGATCGTCGCCCCACACGCTCGCCTCGTTGCCACCGTCGGGACAGTCCTGAACGCTTCGGCAGCACGTCTTCGACTCGAATCGACCGATTGCGGCGACCATCGGGACCGGCCTGAAACCCACTCGGCGACGGCTTTTTCGACGGTATACAGACCCAACCGCGGGTCAGGGCTCTCCTGTATGACCAACGGGACGTGTTATCTCTTCTCACCCAGTAGAGAGTAACAGATTAACTATCTAACCAGTTTATGTGGCCCGGTTGAGCAGTACCGCTCGAAACCGGGCGTTCCGGACGGGGCCGAACGCCGATGAGGAGGGAACACTCGCATGGGATCCACCACCGCACCGACGGCCGAACCGCGCTCGGAGATCGACGACCTCTCCGAAGACGACGTCTTCGAGATGCTCTCCAACCGCCGCCGGCGGTTCGTCATCCACGCGCTCAAGCGCGCGGAGGAGCCGGTCGACGTGTCCGAGCTCTCCACGCACGTCACCGCGTGGGAGCGCGGCGTCGACCCGGACGCGGTCAAGTACGAGGACCGCCGGAACGTGTACAGCACGCTCCGGCGCATCCACCTGCCGAAGCTGGAGGAGAAGAACGTGGTCCGCGTCGACGAGGAGGCGAACCTCGTCGAGCCGACCCCGACGCTCGACGACCTCGACGTGTACATCGAGGTGTTACGCGGGCGCGAGATACCCTGGAGCCTCTACTACTTCGGGCTCGCCGTCTTGGCGGGGCTCGTCCTCGTCGGTGTCTCTATCGGCGTTCCGGGCCTCGCCGCGATCGACGGAACCACCGCCGCCGTGTTCGTCGTCACCGCCTTCACCGTCTCCGCGCTGCTCCACTACCACTACGGCGAGCGCGCTCGGCTGGGGAACCTCGAAGAGCCGCCCGAACTGCGTGGGCGGAGAAAATAAACCGGGACGCGGTATCCTCTGTTCGACGCGGCTACAGCTCGATCCGCTCCCCGATCTCGGGTGCGCTCGCCTCGATCCCGTCCCCGCGCAGGTCCGCCGCGAACGCCTCGCAGCGGTCGCCGTGATTCACCAGCACGCGCGCCCCTCGGTACGACGCTAAGAACGACTCCAGCCCCTCGCGGTCGGCGTGCGCGGAGAAGTCGTACGACTCCACCCGCGCGCTCACCGGCTGCACCCGCCCGTTCAGCTCCAACTGCCCGCGGTCTTTGAGCTCGCGGCCGGGCGTGCCCTCAACCTGGTACCCCGTGAGCGTGACGAGGTTCGTCGGGTTCGTCCGGATCTCGGGGAGGTACGTCTGAACCGGCCCCCCGGCGAGCATCCCGGAGGTGGTGACGACCAGCGCTTTCTCGGCCGCGATCCGCTTCCGCTGGCCGTCGCGGCCCGTGACGACGCGGGCCCGGCCGACCGCCTCGCCGAACGCGTCCGCGTCGCGGAGGAACGACGGGTACCGCCGGAGCGTCTCCGTCACCTCGACGCCCATCCCGTCCACGTACGGCGTGAGGCCGTTCGCGGCCGCGACGAGGAGCAGCTCCTGCGTCCGGCCGATGGCGAACGCGGGCGCGACGACGGTGCCGCCCTCCCAGATCGTCCGCTCCACGCCGTCGGCCCACGCCGACTCCACCGCGGCGCGGTCATCGTGGCTCACGTCGGCGTACGTGGACTCGCAGACCACGACGTCGGCGTCCGGGCGGGCGGTCGTCCCCGCGACTAACCGCTGGTCGTCGGTGTGGAAGTCGCCGGTGTACAGCAGCCTGGTGTCGCCGTCGTCCACGAGGACGTGCGCGGAGCCGGGGATGTGGCCCGCGGAGAACAGCGTCACCTCGTATCCGCCGCCGTCGATCCCGCCCGCGACCGGGAACGGCTCCCCGTAGCCGTGCCGGCGCTCCACCTCGCCCAGCCGGGCGACGTGCTCGGCGCCGAACGGACACAGCGGGCTGTTGCCGTGGAGCTTCAGCGTGTCCTCGGCGAGGGTCCGGGCGAGGTCGCCCGTCGGCGGCGTCCAGTGGACCGGCGGTCGGCGGTCGCCCTTCAGCAGCGCGGGCACCGCGCCGACGTGGTCGAGGTGCCCGTGCGAGACGACGACGGCCTCGGGCTCGGGGTCTCGGACCGGGTACCGCGGCGGGTCCGCCGTCATGAGCCCGTAGTCCAGCAGCAGCGCGTCGTCGACGAGGAGGGCGCTGCGGCCGACCTCGCGGGCGCCGCCGAGGAACTCCAACTCCATCGACGGGCCGTAGCCGCCCGCGGCGTTAGTGTCCGTCGGTCGGGCCGCCGAGCGGGGACCGGATCGCCTCGACCACCGGTGCCGGCCCGACCGCCCACACCCACGCGGCGAACATGAGCGCCCCCGGAAGCTCGGGGAGCGCGAGGCCGGTCACGGGCCACCACCCGGCGGCGAACGTCGCCCAGACGGCGACGTGGACCGGCGCGAACGCGAGCGCGACGCGGCCGGTCGGCTCCCGTCGCCTGAACCAGCCGTCGACGGCGAACACCGCGGTGACGAGTCCGTAGAACCCGATCGCGGCCGGAGCGTGGAGCGGCTCTGTGAGGTCGAAGACGCCGACGCCGGCCATCGCGACCATCGCCAGCGCGAGGAGGGGCGCCAGGACTGGGCGCCCGGCCCGTCCGAGGCCCGCCGCGTAGCAGACCCCGGCCGCCCCGCCCGCGATCAGCCCCCAGTTGAACGCGGCGGCGCTCCCGTCGCGGACCCCCAGGTCGGAGAGCGCGTCGGTCGTCCACGAGAAGGTCGGGTCGAGCAGCACGGCGAGCGCGATGCCGCAGAGCGCGGAGAGCGTCGCGACCGCGCCGCACGCGGCCGCGACACGTCCGGCTGCCGGGGAATCAGGTTTGGGGCCGGCGCCGCCCCGGCCGTCGGTCGCGGAGGCGGCCATCGGCCGCGGTCAGTCGATGCGCTCGGCGGCGTCGCGCTGGACCAGCGGGTCGGCGTTCTCCACCGGGAGGGAGACCACGTCCTCGCTCGCGAGCTCGTACTCCCGCTCGTCGACGCCGAAGATGGCCCCGACGTCGCGGGTGATCCGGACGGTCGCTCGCTCCGTTCCGCCGGCCGGCTCCGGATCTGCGGTCGGCTCCGAACCCGCGGCCGGTTCCGTATCAGCGGGCGGCGAGCCGGTCGCCGTCCCTTCGGGCACCGCGCCGCCGTCCGTCGTCGCGCCGGCGGTCGGCTCCTCGTCGGCGTCGCCCGTGGAGGTCCCGTCCGGATCGTCGTCGACCCCGACCGCGCCCGGGGGCGCCGGCTCGGGCGGCACCGGCGTCGGCTCGCCGTCCCCCGCGGTCCCGGCGTCGCCGGTCGGCTCCGGGGCGGCGGGGTCCGCGTCGCCCTCGGTCGGCCCGGCCGGGGCGTCGCCGGTCGACTCGGTCTCGCCTCCGCCCATCGCCCCGGCGAGCGCGTCCGCGGCGGCGGACCCACTCTCGGGGGTCGCGTCGCCGGCGCCCGCCGGGTCCGGCCCCGTCCCGGCGGGCGGCGTCTCGGCTTCGGCCGCCGGGGCGTTCGGCGTCGCGTCGGTCGGCGTCGTGTCGCGCGATCCCCCGGCGTCGCGGGCGGCCGACGCTCCGTCCGCGGTCGAGGACTCGTCTCGGATCGGCGACCCCTCCTGGACCGGCGACTCGCCCGTGAGCACGTCGAGGACCTCCGACTTGTTCGCGGTGATGCGCTCGACGAGGTCGTCGAACAGCCGGCGCTCCTCGGTCGTCATCCCCTCCTCGTCGACGGACATGTCCGCCGCGGCGAAGGAGGCGAGCTTGACGACCTTCCCGACCCGGCGCTCGTAGAGGGCCTCCGCGACCTCCTCGGCGGTCTCGACCTCGTCGGAGAGCCGGCGGACGTCGTCGTCCGCGAACGGGTTCTCGACCTGCTCGGCGCGGCGGTCGCGCGCGGCGCGGAGGTCTGCGACGTACGCGCCCACGTCGTCGTAAAACGAGTCCCGCAGGTGCTGGAGGCTGTCCTTCCGGCGCTCCTTCGCCTGCGCGGACCGGAGTTCGTCGAGGTTCATTGCTCGTCGGTCATCGTTCGGGGGCTTTCCGCGCCTCGCCGCGGGCCATCAGGAACGCCCCCGCGAACTCGGGCACGGTGTTTCTACCGGATTCAACTCTGACGCGCTCGCCGTTTAATTCTACCGTCCGATCCGCGTCCGTCTCGATCCGGATCTCGCGGCCGACGAACCGCTCCGGGACGGCGTCCCGGAGCGGGTCGAAGTCGGCGATCTCGTCCCGGTGCAGCGGCGTGACGACCAGGGCGGAGCCGCCGTGGAGCGTCCCCGGCAGCCGGATGAGCCGCCGCGTGTCGGTGGTCACCGGCTCGTCGATCGGCGCGGCGTCCTCCGCGGCGACGCGCGCGGCGAGCGCCGAGACGAGCCGGCGCACCCCGGGCCCGCCGGCCTCCACGTTGCCCTCGCGCACCGCCGTCGGGTTCCGGTCGAACGCGCCGAGGATCGTCTTCGCCCCTTTCTCACCTATCCCATCAAACTTCATCAGCTCCTCGCGCGCGGCCTCGTCGTTCATCTCCCGGAGGTCGTCGGCGTACTCGACCAAGGCGTCGTGGACGCGCGCGCCCCACCCGCCCTCAGTGCGGAGGACGCGCTTCGTCGTCCCCCGGTCGGAGACGGTCCGGATCAGGCCGTCGGTGTCCAGGTCGATGGCCCGCACGTAGTCGACGATCTCGCGGCGCGCGGCGCTGTCTAACTCCCTCACGCCCTCGTCCCGGACGTGGACGTGGTAGCCGCGCCCGCCCGAGAAGACGACGGTCACGTCCTCGAACGCGAAGTCGTCGTCGATGAAGTCCAACAACCGAAGGAGCGCGTCCTTACACGTCGCCAGCATCTCCGGGTACGAGGTGGTCTCCGGGTCGACGCCGGGGAGGTGGTCGGCGTCCAGGTCGAAGACGAGGTCGGCGTTCCGCCACCCCTTCTGTCCCATCGTCGCCGCGCCGGGGTCGTCGTAGCGCGCGGCCGAGAAGTAGGCGTGCCGGGGGGCGTTGTCCGCGAAGAACGTGTCCACGTTGCCGAGGTCGAACAGCGACCGGTGCCGGACCATCGTCGTCCCGGACCCGGGGGTCCACGGGATGTGGCCCCACTCGCGGAGGTTCGCGTCGGGCGGGAGCGACAGCGACACCGACCGGTAGTAGTCGCCGAACCGCCCCCGGAGGTACTCGCGGGTCCGGTCGTCCATCGTCTCCTCTCGTACCCGCGGTCGACGTATCAACGTTACCGTTCGCGGGCGACCGGCGACAGCGTTTTCTTCGGGAGCGCCGTCACCGCACACGCCCGGTCCCCATGCTCGACGAGATATTCGACGTGTTCTTCGGCGCGGTAGCGGAACTGGTCCCCGACGTCGTGTGGGGCGCCCTGTTCCTGATCGCCGGCGCCCTGGCGACGATGATCGGCGTGTCGATGCTCCTCGGAGTGACGACGCTCGACGGGTCGGTGCGCCTCGGCGGACTCCTGACCGCCGTCGGCGTGTCGATGGTGGGCGGCGTCTTGGTCGCGTGGTACCGCTGATCGGCGTCCCAGCCGCGCGGTCCCCGTCTCCCGAGCGCCGCGCGTCGGACGCCGACCGCCCTCCGCCGCCGACCCCGAAACGGCCACCGTCGGCCACAACACTATCCGGGACCGCTCCCTATCCGTCTCGCATGCGCTCCGAAGAGGAAGTCAGAGAGCAGTACGAGTTCCTCCGCGAGCAGTTGGACGACGAGGAGATGAACCACCGCGGCGTCGAGGAACTGTTCGCGCACTACAAGCGCGCGCTCGGCTGGGTGTTAGAAGAGGAACATATGTGAGCGACGTACGACACGTTTATGACTCTCTACGCTGTACAATTTGGTGACGCTTCGTCTGGAGGGCCGAAGCGTCAGCGGGGACCAATCGGCAGGCCCGACGCGGCTTTTTTCCGCGTCGGGCGTGCCTTCTTCCGACGCTCGACCGCCTAGCGGTCGGTCCGTCTCGCGTCGCGCCCGAGCGGAGCGCGCGGTACCACGTTCGGACCGAGCGTCGCCGCCGGACCGCAGCGCAGTTCCGTCACTCGCCTCCGAGTGCGCCTTTCGCCCCGGTCGACGACACGTATCACCCAACCGAAACGACTGCCGCCGGTGAACACGCGGTCCGGACTCACGCGACGGTTGCGGAGTTGACAGAACGGAGTCCGGTGTTCCGGGGACGCAGGGCCCGCTCGCCGGTCGTACGTGGACTGATATAACGGTATATTTATTTATTTTCGACAGGTATGTAGAGGCAGTTGTATGTACGACCTCACAGGTTTTCAGCGAGACCTGCTCTACGTGATCGCGGGGCTCGACGAGCCGCACGGGCTGGCCATCAAAGAGGAGCTCGAAGAGTACTACGAGAAGGAGATCCACCACGGCCGCCTCTACCCGAACCTCGACACGCTCGTCGAGAAGGGGCTCGTCGAGAAGGGCCAGCGCGACCGCCGCACGAACTACTACACGCTGACTCGCCGCGGACGACGCGAAATCGAGGCCCGGACCGACTGGGAAGCCGAGTACATCGAGCACTGACCCCGCCGCCCGCCGCTCCCGCGATCGGCCGATAGCCGCCGGCCTCCGTCTTCTCTCCTGTTTCCCGTCGCCCTACCGCTCCGCGCCGCGAACGGTTGGATTCAAGTCCGCCCCGGCGGAACCGGGGCGTATGCAACCGGGAGATCGCGTCCGCGTCGAGCGCGGGGGCGTCACCAACGAGGGCGTACTGCTCCCCTCCACGACGCGCGACCACCTCGTCGTCAAGCTCGACGGCGGCTACAACGTCGGCATCGACCGCGAGGCGGCCGACGTTGAGGTGGTGGAGTCCGGGGTCCGCGAGGTCGACCCCGCGGCCGAGACCGACGGCGACGGGGACGCCACCTCGGAGATCACCTTCGACGACGACCTGCCCACCGTCTCGCTCATCTCCACCGGCGGGACCATCGCCTCCACCGTCGACTACCGGACCGGCGCCGTCACGGCCCAGTTCGACGCGGAGGACGTGCTCCGCGCGGTCCCCGAGCTGGCCGGCCGCGCGAACTACCGCGGCCGGGTCGTCGCGAACATCCTCTCGGAGAACATGGAGCCGTCCATCTGGCGCGACCTCGCCGCGGCGGTCGCCGAGGAGGTCGAGGCGGGCGCCGACGGCGTCGTGGTGATGCACGGCACCGACACGATGCAGTACTCCGCGTCCGCGCTCTCCTTCATGCTCGACTCGCCCGTGCCGGTCGTGTTCACGGGGAGCCAGCGCTCCGCGGACCGCCCCTCCTCCGACAACGTGATGAACGCGGTCTGCGCCGTCGAGGCCGCGAAGGCCGACCACGCCGAGACGCTCGTCTGTATGCACGCCGCTCCCTCCGACGACGCCTGCGCGCTCCACCGCGGCACGCGCGTCCGCAAGAACCACACCTCCCGTCGGGACGCCTTCGAGACGGTCGGCGCCGCGCCCCTCGGCGTCATCGACTACGAGGCGGCCGCCGAGGCGGGCGCCGACGGCGACGCGGCCGACGCCGCCGTCGAGTGGAACCGCGAGCCGCTCCCGCGGGGCGACGACGAGGGGACCGTCGGCGTCGAGTCCGGCCTCGACGGCGACGTCGAACTCGTCAAGTTCACGCCCGGGATGGACCCGGCGGCGTGGGACTACCTCGACGGGAAGGACGGCGTCGTCATCGAGGGCACCGGGCTCGGCCACGTCCACACCGACCTCATCCCGCGGATCGAGGAGCTGGTCGAGGGCGGCGCCGTCGTCGCCATGACGAGCCAGTGCCTGGCCGGCCGGGTATGCGACCGCGTGTACGACACCGGCCGCGACCTGCTCGACGCGGGCGTCGTCGAGGCCGGCGACACCCTCCCCGGCACCGCGAAGGTGAAGCTCATGTGGGCGCTGGCGAACCGCTCCGACCCCGCCGAGGCGATGGGCCGCGACCTCGCCGGCGAGCTGACCGAGGAGTCGCGGCCCTGGCGATGAGCGGTCGCGGGTCCGCCGCCGGCGGCCCGGCGGTCGCCGTCCGCGAGGCGCGCCCCGCCGACGCCGACGCGGTCGCGGCCTTCACGCGGGACACGTGGGGCGAGCGCCACGAGGACTACATCCCGCGGGTGTTCCCCGACTGGGCCGCCGACGACGACCCCGACCGCGGCACCTTCGTCGCGACCCTCCCGCCGGAGGCCGCGGCTTCCGCCGACCTCGACGGCCGGGAAGCGGGCGACACGCGCGTCGAGGGCGACGGGACCGGCGCCGCCGACGCCGGCGACCCCGAGGCGGTCGTCGGCTGTATCCAGGCCGTCTCGCTGTCGGAGTGGGAGGCGTGGGGACAGGGGATCCGCGTCGACCCCGCGGCCCGCGGCCACGGCGTCGGCACGGCGCTCTCGGAGGCCGCCCTCGACTGGGCCCGCGAGCGCGGCGCGGCCGTCTGCCGCAACATGGTGTTCTCGTGGAACGCCATGGGCCTCGGCCAGTCGCGCGCCGTCGGCTTCGAGCCCGAGACGGAGTTCCGGTTCGCCGAGCCGGACCCGGACGCGACCGCGCTCGACGGTGCGGCCGACGCCGGCGTCGGCCCCCTCGCCGACCCGGACCCGAACGCGGCGTGGGCGTTCTGGAGCGACAGCGACGCGCGCGACCACCTGCGCGGGCTCGCGCTCGACCCCGACGAGTCGTGGGCCTGCTCGCAGCTCACCCGCGGGCGGCTCGCGGCCGCGACCGCCGAGGACCGCCTCCTCGCGGTCGGCGACGCGGACGCGGTCGCCGGCGTCGCGGTCCGGACGCGCGTGACGGAGCGCGAGGTCGACGGCGAGACGACCCGGACGGCGACGTACGGCGTCGCCGCGTGGCGCGACGCCGACGCGGCGGGGACGCTGTTCGACGCCGTCGCCGCCGACGCCGCGGCGGCCGACGCCGACGGCGCCCGCGTGCTGATCCCCGAGACGGTCGACCACGTGAGCGACGTCGCCGCGAACCGCGTGTCGGTCGCGACCGAACCCGACTTCGTGATGTGCGCGGACCTCACCGGTGAGCCATGATCCCCCTCGGCATTGCCCTCCCGTGGTCGCTCCCGCTGACGCTCGTGATCTACGGCGTCGTCGTCGCCGCGGCGGTCTGGATCTACCGCGACGCGAAGGCCCGCGGGAGCCGCTACGCGCCCCTCTGGGCGCTCTCGACGCTCGTCTTCACCATCGTCCCGGTGCTCGCGTACCTCTACCTCCACCGGGAGGCCGGCCCGGCGCGGTAAGGGGACGCCGCCGTCGGTCGGGCCCCGCGGCGGCCCGCGCCGGTTCTCTCGCCCGGTTCCTGTGGTGGCCCGCTCCAGACCGCTTATGTGCGACGACGCGGAACGACCGACGGATGCCCTCCTCCCGCTTGCCCGACCGCCTGCGCGCGCTCGGTCGCGGCCGCCGACCGCGCGCGTTCTCGGTCGCCGTCGCCACCCTGCTCCCGCTCGTCGGCGTCGTCGCGCTCGGCTGGAACGCGGCCGCGCTGATGACGCTGTACTGGTTCGAACTCGGGATCGCCTCCGGCTGGGCGCTCGTCCGCGCGCTGTTCGCCGGCCGGCCGTCCGAGATCGAGCGCGACGGGCTGATCGTCGGCCCGCTCGCGCAGCGCCGCGGCGGGCTGTCGGTCCCGCGGACCGGCGTCGAGGTCCGGGTCTCGTCGCTGCTCGTCCTCCCGGTCGCCGCCCCGATCCTCGCGGTCGTCTGGGGGGTCGTCGGCACGCTCACGGTCGGCGTCGTCGCGGACGGCGGGCTGTCGCCGCGGGCGCTCGACACCGTGACGCTCGCGGTCCTCGCCGTTTTCCTCGGTGAGGGGGCGACGACGCTCGTCGAGTACTTCGGTCGCGGCGAGTACCGCGACCACAGCGCCCAGACGGCGACTCAGGGGGTGTTCGCGCGCGGCGCGGCCATCTTCTTCGGCGCGCTGTTCACCGTCACGGTCGTCGCCGCGGGCACGCTGGAGGGCGACGCGCCGATATCGGCGCTCGACCCGGACGCGATCGGTCTCCCCCTCCTGCTCGGCATCGTCGCGGTGAAGTTCGCGTTCGACCTCGCGAGCCTCTACGGCGACCGGTTAGTTGCGCTCGACGAGTCGTCCGCGCTCGACCTTGGCTTCTCCTACGACCCGCCCGCGGCGGAGCCCGTCGACGGCTCGCTCGCGGAGCCGGTCGAGACGGTCCGCCAGCCCGCCCGTACGCGGGTCGCGGGGGCGCTGACGACCCCGATCGGCCACCCGGGGCTGTGGTACCTCGCCGCGCTCCCCGCGCTCGGCGCCGCGCTGTTCGCGCTCGGCGGGAAGTGGGGAACGGCCGTCACGCTCCTCGCGGTCGCCGTCGCCCTCCCGCTCGGCCTCGCCGCAATTGACCACGAACTCCGGCACGGGCTCGTCGAGTACCGCGCCGGCGACGACGCGCTCGTCGCCCGCGACCGGCTGCTCGGCACCGCGCTCTGGCGCGTCGAACCGTGGGACGAGACGGACCTCCGGGTGGAGCGGAGCGGGCTCGACCGGCGGCTCGGGACCGAGACCGTCGCGATCGAGCTCCGCGACGACGAGTACCGGATCCCGGGCCTCGCCGACCCCGAGCCGATACTCGCCGTCTTCGACCGGCGGCCGGACCGCCCGGACGAATCGGAGCGGTCCGGCGACTGACTCGCGTCAGCCGTCCGCGTCGGTCGCCTCGTCCCGGCCGTACAGCGGGTGCGTGCCCCCGACGAGGCGCTTGAAGGCCAGGATGACGCCGGCGTGGAAGGCGACGAGGACGGTCACGCTCGCGACGATTATCGCCACCTCCGTCGGCGTCGAGAGGAGGCCGAGCGAGACGATGAGCGTCGTCGCGCACGCCGGCGGGTGGACCGTCCCGGTCGCGATCATCGCCCAGCCGGTCGCCACGAGCGAGGCGACCGCGCTCGCCGTCAGGCGAACCCCCTCGGGCGAGAGGGCGGGCGGCGTCGCCGTCAGCGCGGCGCCGTCGGCGATCGCCGTCCGCGCCGCCGGCCCGGCGACGCCGCCGATCAGGTGACCGCCGACCACGCGGACGGCCCGCTCCCGCACGCTCCGGCGGTCGAACGCGAGGACGAACGCGGACGGGCCGAGGCTCGGGAAGACGAACGGCCGGCCGGTCGCCCGCGCGACGAGGCCGGGCACGGTGAACAGGAGGCCGGCGTACAGGCTCGTCCCGAGGCGGTGGCGCCTCGCGCTCCGGTCGGCGGGCGACTCACAAAGGGCCGGCGGATCGGGGGACGGGGCCTCGCCGGACCGGGACGAGACGCCCGGCGGACCGCGGGGCGCTATCGCTCGCGATAGCCGAACCCGAACGCCTAATTGGCCCCGTCTCGCCCGTGGTGACATGGTCGCGACGCTGCCGGACCTCCTCCGACTGCTCGTCGTCCCCGTCTTCGCGTGGGCGGCGATCCGGGACGTCCGGACCCGGCGCCTCCCGAACCGGCTCTGGCCGCCGCTGTACCTGTTCGGCGCGCTGCTCCTGGTCTGGGAGGCCGCCTCGCTGTGGCCGTTCGCCGGGTTCGACGGGCGGATCTTCCTCGTTCGGGCCGCGATCAGCCTGCTGTTCGTCGCGCCGCTCGGCTACGCCTTCTGGTACCTCGGCGCGTTCGGCGGCGCCGACGCGAAGGCGATGATCGCGCTCGCGGTGGTCTTCCCGACGTTCCCGGCCTACGAGGTCGGGGGCGCCACGCTCCCGCTCGTGGGCACCCAGCTCGGCGTGTTCTCGCTGACGATCCTCACGAACACCGTCCTGATCGGGCTCGCGTACCCGGTCGGCCTCGCCGCCCTCAACCTCGTCCGCGGCGAGGTCTCCTCGAGCATGTTCCTCGCGCGCCCGGTCGCGACCGACTCGCTGCCGGACCGCCACGGTCGCCTGTTCGAGGGCCCGGAGGGGCCCACCCGGGGCGGGCTCGACCTGGACGCGCTCCGGATGTACCTCCGCTGGCGCGGGCTCACGCTCGCCGACCTGCGCGCCGACCCCGACGGCCTCCGTGACCCGGCCTCCGTCGGCGAGACGTTCGACCCGACGGACGGGGGGACTCACGTCGGCCCGCGGACCGACGGGGGACGCGCAGTGGACGACGCGGTCCCAGACGGGGGACGCGCAGTCGAGGACGCGAACGCCGCCGACGCGGCCGACGCTGACCCAGAGGTCGACGACCCCTGGGCGGCCGAGCGCTTCCTCGACGACATCGACCACGGCGCCTACGGCACCGACGCCGCGACGCTCCGCGACGGTCTCGACGTCGTCGCTCACGAGGACAGCGTGCTGGTCTCGCCCGGGATGCCGTTTGTCGTCCCGATGGCGGTCGGCCTCGTCGTCTCGCTGACGTACGGCGACGCGCTGTTCGCGCTGCTGGGCGCGGTCGGACTGGTCTGAAACGCCGGCCGGCCCGCCTCAGTTCTCGGCCCAAACGTCGTCGGCCGCGAGGACGCGCGTTCCGACCGGGCGCTTCACGAACTCGCCGAGGTCGCGGCCCACCACGTCGGCGACGCCGCGCTGGGCCGCCACGTCGAGCAGCCGCTGGTCGACGGTCCCGTCGACGACGACGGCGTGCGGCGCGGGCTCAGCGCCCTCGACCGCGTCGAACGCCTCGCCGGCGTCGACCTCGTCGAGGACCTCGAACTCGTCGCCGAGGAGCCGCGCGCGGCCGGTCGCGCCGTCGACGACCTCGTCGACGTGTACCGCCATCGACCGCTGTTCGTCGGGTCCGTCGTCGGTCACGTCGCCCCGTTCGTCGTTACTCTCGTCGGGCTCCGGCTCCGCGGCCGACTCGGTGTCTGACTCCTCAGCCGACTCGGCGTCCGGCTCCTCGGCCAACTCGGTGTCCGGTTCCTCGGACGATCCAGCGTCGGGCTCGACGGCAGAGGCCGCGTCGGCGTCGAGTGTCGAGCCGGGATCGGCGTCGTCGGTCGACGTCGGCTCCGACTCGCTCGCTCCGTCGGCCGAGGACGGGTCACCGGTCTCAGCTGCCGCGTCGCTCTCGTCCGGTTTTGACGACTCGTCTTCCGGCTCGACCTCGGGCGACGAGGTCGTTTCAGTCGACGGGCCGGTCGAGCCACCGCCCGATGCGTCGCCCGGCACCGCCCCGCCGTCGCCGACGCGGGCGACCGACCCGGAGTCGTCGCCGTCGGCGACCTCCTCGTCGCTGGCGGCCGCGCGGAGGTCGGCGGCGTCCGCGAGGCTGGCGTACGGCACCTTCCCGCGGAGCGCCTCGAAGACGGCGTCGCGGTCGAGGTCCTCGACGGACTCGCCGGGCGGCGCGAACGCGACGTAGTCGACCTCGCCGACCTGCGCGAGCTCGCGGAGGATGAGCTCGCCGCCCCGGTCGCCGTCGAGGAACGCGGTGACGGTCCGGTCGGCCGTCAGGCCGGCGACCGCCTCGGGGACGTTCGTCCCCTCGACCGCGACGGCGTTCTTGATCCCGCAGTCGAGGAGCGTGAGCACGTCGGCGCGCCCTTCGACGACGATGACGGCGTCGGAGTCGCCGACGCGCGGTCCGGCCGGAAGCCCCTCGTAGTCGACGATGCCCTCGACGCGCGCGGCGTCGCGCACCTCGTCTAACACGTCGCTGCTCGCGAGGCTCGTCTCCTCGAAGCCGCCGGCGATCAGCTCCTTGGCGCGCTCGACGACCTCGCGGCGCTTGGCCGCCCGCACGTCCTCGATGCTCGTCACCTCCACGGAGGCGTGACAGGGACCGATGCGGTCTATCGTCTCCAGCGCGGCCGCTAAGATGGCGGTCTCAACCTTGTCCAGGCTCGACGCGACCGTGACCTCGCCGAACGACTGACCGTTCTCGGACTCGACGGAGACGTCGATCCGGCCGACGCGCGAGGACTCCTGGAGGTCGCGGAGGTCTAACTCGTCGCCGAGCAGCCCCTCCGTCTGGCCGAACACCGCCCCGACGACGTCGCTCCGCTCGACGACGCCGTCGGCCGCGATGGTGGCGTGTATCAGGTATTTCTCTGTGTCTTTCATGAGTGGTGAATGGTGATGTCGGGCGGTAGCGCCCGTCCGTGTATGGTTGCGCTCCTCGCGGAAAATAGCTATCGCACCCTCCTCCTCCGTCGCCGACTATTGAAGAAAATTTCTCTACGAAAAGCCTATCCGAATCTGTTCGATAGTTCTTTGTACCTATGGAAACACTATTCTCTCACATGACGCGTTCACGGAGCGATCTCGTGTGGATACCGACGTTCGCGGTCCTCGTGGCCTTCGCGGTGCCGTGGCCCCTGTGGGGCGTTGACGCAGTCGTCGCGGGGCTGCCGGTGTGGATCTGGTGGCACGTGGCGTGGCTCGGACTGTGTACGGCCCTGTTCGCGCTGTTCGTCCGGAGCGGCGCGTGGGAGCGCGGGATGGGGCGGCGACCGGATCGCGACGTCGCCGGCAGCGACGCGCCGACGCCCGTCGACGGTGATCGCCGATGACGCTGGGGCTCTCGCTCGGCGTCGTCGTCGGCTACCTCGTCGCCGCGCTCGCGCTCGGGCTGGTCGCGTACCGCGTCTCGGAGTCGACGGCGGAGGACTACTACCTCGCGAACCGGTCGATCGGCACGCTCGTGCTGCTCTTCACGACGTTCGCCACGCTGCTGTCGGCGTTCACCTTCTTCGGCGGGCCGAACCTCGCGTACGCGGCCGGCCCGGAGTGGCTGATCGTGATGGGCACCCTCGACGGCGTGCTGTTCGCGGTGCTGTGGTACGTGATCGGCTACAAGCAGTGGCTGATCGGCGCCCGCAACGGCTACGTGACGCTCGGCGAGATGCTCGGCGACCGGTTCGGCTCGACCGGCCTGCGCGCGCTGGTCGCCGGCGTCAGCCTCCTCTGGCTGTTCCCGTACGTCATGCTCCAGCAGATGGGCGCCGGCGAGGCGCTCGTGGGGCTCACGAACGGCGCGGTGCCCTACTGGGGCGGCGCGGCGCTGATCACGGCGTTCATGATCCTCTACGTCGCCGTCGCCGGGCTCCGCGGCGTGGCGTGGACCGACACGCTTCAGGGGCTGTTCATGCTCTCCGTCGTCTGGATCGCCGCCGCGTGGCTGGTCTCGTCGCTCGGCGGCGTCGGCGCCGCGACCGAGGGGATGCTGGCCGCTCGCCCCGAGTTCGGGAGCTTCGGCGGCGGGACGTACACGCCCGGGTTCATCATCTCGACGGCGGTCACCATCGCGTTCGGCGTGACGATGTTCCCGCAGATCAACCAGCGCTTCTTCGTCGCGAAGTCGGCCGCGACGCTGAAGCGGTCGTTCGCGCTGTGGCCCGTGCTCGTCCTCCTGCTCTTCCTGCCCGCGTTCATGCTCGGCGCGTGGGCGGCCGGGACGCCGGTCACGGTCCCCGAGAACGCGAACGTGCTCCCGGTCGTGCTCGGCGAGTACACGCCGGCGTGGTTCACGGCGCTCGTTATCGCCGGCGCGATGGCCGCGATGATGTCCTCGTCCGACTCGATGCTCCTGTCGGGGTCGTCGTACTTCACCCGGGACGTGTACCGGCCCGTGGTGAACGCCGACGCTTCCGAGCGCCGCGAGGCGTGGGTCGCGCGCGTCGGCGTCGCCGGGTTCGCGGCGCTCGCGTTCGTCGCGAGCCTGTTCCGCCCCGGGACGCTGGTCGAGGTCGGGGGCACCGCGTTCTCCGGGTTCGCGCTGCTCGCGCTCCCCGTGATCTGCGCGCTCTACTGGCCGCGGACGACGCGCACGGGCATGCTCGCCGGCGTCGCGGTCCCGCAGGTCGCGTACCTCGCGGTGGTGCTGTCGGCGGTCGTCGACGCCGTCCCGACGCTGCCGCGCACCGTCGCTGGCGGCTGGGACGTGGCGCTCGGGCTGATGGCGCTGTCGGCGGTCCTCACCGTCGGCGTCTCGCTGCTCACCGCGCCGACCGAGGAGGGCGACGCCTCGCGGTTCGCGGTGGCGGGCGACTGAGCCGGGCGTCGGCCCGGTCGGGCGGTCGACTTCCCGACCGCCGACCTCACTCCTCTCGCAGGAACCGGAGCGTCCCCTCGTCGCGCTCGTCGTAGTAGCGGTCCAGCGCGGCCCCGAAGGCTTCGGACCCGTCCGCGACCGCGTCGAACAGCGTCATCCACGACCGGAAGTTCAGGGCGTCGGGCGCCCCGGACACCTCGCGGGCCGTCCGCCCGTCGGTCCCATTGCCAATCGCCGTACACTCCCGCAGCCGCGGCCCGAGCGTCGGGTGCGCGAGGTACGCGGCCGCCTCCTCCCGGGACCCGATGGCGTATCGCCGCGAGGTCCGGCCGCTCCCTACCCCCTCGACCTGCGGGAACACGAACCGCATCCGGTGACCGCGCTTCCGCTCCGACCGCAGCTCCCGCCTGGCCGCCTCTATCACGCCGTCCTGCGCGTCGAGGAAGCGTTCGAGGTCGCGCGGGTCGTCCGCCGCCATACCGCCGGTGAGCGTCGGCGCGATCGCTGATAATCCTTCGCCCCCGCGCTCCCGCCGCGCCGGATTCCCCGAAAGCCAAAAGCCGGTCTGTCCCCGAATGCGGGTATGAACGAGCCCGGAACCGAGGGCGTGCTGTTGGACCAGGCGACGCTCCGCGGTCGGCTCGACGACGCGCCGCCGTGGCTCCGCGAACACTACCGGACGTTCCGGGAGTCGATGCTGGGCGAGCGCGACGGGTCGCCGTTCCCCTGCTACTTCGGGATCGAGGTCGAGCGCGAGGGCGACCTCCTGTACGCCGCCTGCGAGTCGACGACGGACCCCGCCGCGCTGTTGCGCCTGCGCGACGTGCTCGTCGAGTACCTGGAGACGTACCCCGACCACGCCGACCGCGCGCCGCTCGCGGTGTTCTTCAGGCCGCCGGACGGCGAGCGCGGCGAGGCGCACTACCACGAGCGGCTCTGGCACGTGCTGGAGTTCCTCCACGTCCACGACCCGGAGCCGTGGCCCGACGACATCCCGACCGATCCCGACACCCCGCGCTGGGAGTTCTGCTTCGGCGGCGAGCCGCTGTTCCCCACGTCGCGGGCGCCGTTCTACGAGGAGCGGAAGAGCCGGTACTCGCCGGTCGGGCTGGAGATAACCTTCCAGCCCCGCGCCGTCTTCGAGGGGATCACCGCCGACACCGAGGCCGGCGAGCGGGCTCGCGAGACGATCCGCGACCGGATGAGCGACTACGACGGCGTCTGCCCCCACGCCGACCTCGGCGACTGGGGCGTTGAGGGCGACCGCGAGTGGACGCAGTACCTGTTCCGCGAGGACGACGACGCGAGCCCGGACGCCTGCCCGCTCTCGCCGGCCCGCGACCACCCGCGGGCGCCGGCGGACCTCCTCGAACCCGGCGCGTGGCGCCGGTTCGCGGACGACGACGCCTCGGCAGCCGACGGGGACGCGGCGGTCACGTCTGGGCTCGGCGATGACTGAGCGGCCGGCGGGCGGCGACGCGACGCGCGACGCGGCCGTCCCCGACGACGCCGTCCTCCTCCTCGTCGACTTCCAGACGGGCTTCGACGAGCCGGGCTGGGGCGAGCGCAACAACCCCGACGCCGAGGCGGTCGCGGCCGCGCTGCTCGACCGCTGGCGCGACGGCGACCGCCCCGTCGCGCACGTCCGGCACGCCTCAACGGAGCCGGACTCGCCGCTGCGCCCGGACGCCCCCGGTTTCGCGTGGAAGCCGGAGACGGCCCCCGTCGACGGGGAGCCGACGTTCGAGAAGTCGGTCAACGGCGCCTTCCTCGACTCCGGGCTCGACGCGTGGCTCCGCGAGGGAGGGTACGAGTCGCTCGTCGTCTGCGGGCTCACCACCGACCACTGCGTCTCGACCACGACGCGCGAGGCGGAGAACCGCGGCTACGACGTGTCCGTGGTCGCCGACGCGACCGCGACCCACGCCCGCGAGGCGCCGGACGGCGAGCGGATCGACCCGGCGACCTCCCACCGCGTCGCGCTCGCGCACTTAGACGGCGAGTTCGCGACCGTCGTCGAGAGCGCCGACCTGCTCGCGGACTGACCCGCCCGACCCGACCGCCGTCAGTCGTCGTCCGCCGCCTCCGGGGCGGTCGCGTCGGCCTCGCCGCCGGCCGCGCGCTCGGCGGCGTTCGCGAACATGCCGCGGCGAGTGGTGTACAGGAAGTACGCGCTGAGCCCGAGGAACCCGAGGACGTTCGAGGCCGCGACCGCCCAGAAGACGGCCTCGACCCCCCAGCCGAGCCCGGGCGTCACGGTGACGCCGAACGCGCCGACCGTCGTCGCGACCGGGACGGCCGCGACCGCGATGGGGAGCCGGACCGCCCAGTACTTGACCAGGTCCGCGACGAAGGAGGTCCGGGTGCGGGAGGCGCCGTTGAACCCGGCCAACAGCGTGTAGGTACCGCCGAGCGCCCAGTAGGAGGCGCCGAGGATCCGGAGGTAGGTGACCGCGAGGTCGCGCCCGGTCGCGGTGAGGTCGGGCGCGAGGAGGTCCGCGATCCCGCCGGCGAACAGGAGTTGGAGGGCGCCGAGCGCGAGGAACCCCGCGACGACCATCCCGGTGCCGACCGTGGTCGTCCGGCGGGCGCGTTCGGGGGCGGCCGCGCCGAGGTTCTGTCCGATCATCGACTGCGCGGCCTGCTGCATCCCGAGCGCCGGGACGACCGCGAGCGTCGCGACCCGGGCGCCGACCGTGTACGCCGCGACGCCCGCCGCGCCGCCGGCGACCGCGACGAGGCCGACGACGAGGACGCGGACCAGCTCGCTCACGCCGCGTTGGCCGCCGAGCGGGAGGCCGACGGCGACGACCTCGCGGACGGTCGCGGCGTCGAGCGCGAACGCGTCCCGGGTGAGCCGGAAGGTGTCGCGGCCGATCCCCGCGGCGTAGCCGAGGACCCACAGGAGGCCGGCGACGCCCGCGAGCGCGGTGCCGAGTGCGGCGCCCGCCACGCCGAGCTCCGGCGCCGGACCGACGCCGAAGATGAGGACCGGCGCGGCGACGGCGTTGACGAGGACGCCCACGAGGGTCACGTGGAACACCGCGCGGGTGTCGCCGTACGCCGTGAAGCAGTTCTCGACGGTGTCGCCGACCGCGCCCACCGGGAGGACGGCGGTCACGATCGCGAGGTACGTCGCGGTCGCGCCGGCGAGCGCGGGGTCGGCGCCGAGCAGCGCCGCGACCTCGTCGGCGTAGGCGACCACCGGGAGCGCGACCGCCGCGGTGACGGCGAGCGCGACCAGCGCCCCGTTGACCGCGACCCGGCGCGCGCCCGCCTCGTCGCCGTCGCCGGCGCGCTGCGAGACGAGGATCTGGGTGCCGACCGCGCCGATCACGACCGTCACGCCGAGCAGCGACTGGACCGGGAGGCTGAGCCCGACGGCGGCGACCGCGTCCTCGCCCACCCGCCCGAGCCAGAACGTGTCGACCAGCGCGTTGGCGACGTAGACGACGTTCTGCGCGACGAGCGGCGCGGCGAGAGCCAGCAGCACCCGCCCGACCGGCCCGTCGGTGATCGCCTCGCGGTCGACGTCCAGCATCGAATCGTTACGGTATTAGAAGGCGATAATAAAAGTGTGCTGGTCGTGAACACGACTCTCGAATCGAGGCGCGGTCCGCCGGTTCGATCCGGGGCGGCGAGCGGTCGACCGCCCCGCGCCGGGGTGGGGTTCCGGTGAGAGGCGAGTCGGGGACCGGCGCGCCCGTCCGGCCCGGCGAGCGCACCGTTTCGCCCCCGCACGCGGTCGCCCGGCGCCCGCGAAGGGAAACCTCTTAATGGACTACACACGGAGTTCGTGGTATATGAGCAACGGCGACGACGACCCGGCCGACGCCTCCGAGGAGGCCGAGGCCGCGGACGACGGCGGGGACGCCGACGAGTCGACGGAGACGGCCGCCCCGACGCTCCCCGATGACGCGACCGAGGAGTCCCTGAACGAGTACCTCGACGAGATCGCCGACCGGCTCGAGGCCGCCGAGACGGAGGCCGACCTCGACGACGTCGAGGCGCTCTTAGACGACGCGGCGACCGGCATCGAGGACGCGGACCTCCCCGAGCCGGACGAGGACGACGAGGACGCCGACGACCCCCGCGGCGACCTCGAGGACCGCGTCGCGGAGCTCCGCGACGGCGTCGACGACGCCCGCGGCCCATACGGCGAGGACGTCGCCGACGCGGTCGAGGCCGCGTCCGGGACGGTCGCGGACACCGAGTGGACCGAGGCGGGCCACGACGCCGTCGCGGCAGCCGTCACGTCGTTCGTCGACGAGGCTGCCGACGCTATCGACGACGCCGCTCCCGACGCGATCGAGGAGGCGGAGGAGGACCCCGAGGCGCTCCTGGCGGAGCCCGCGGACGACGAGGAAACCGACGCCGCGGAGCCGATCCCTGTCGATCAGCTCACCGCCGCGCTCGACGCCGTCGCGGCGACGGTCGTCGAGGCCGGCTTCGACGCGGACGACGACGCGGACGCCATCGCGGCGTTGCTCGCGGCGACCGACGAGTTGGAGGCCGCCCTCGACGACGCCGAGGAGTGGGACGACCTCGAGACCCACGAGCAGCTCCGCGCGCAGGGGTACTACGACGTGCTCGGCCACTACAAGGACTTCCCGGTCGAGTGGTCCGCGCTGAAGGAGCACGAGGCGCGAGGCAACGTCGACATGATCCTGCTCGCGCTCGACTCGCTCCAGTCCGAGTTCATGGAGCGCCACTGCCTGGAGGCGTTCGAGCGGATGGGCAAGCGCGGAAAGACCGAGGCGTCCGTCGAGGAGATCCTCGGCCGCGCCGAGAAGCGCGACCGCCCCGCGATCCGGATCCTCGGGAAGATGGCCGCCGAGGAGGCGACCGACACCCTCGTCGAGTACGTCGACGAGGACTCGAACCCGCAGCTCCAGAAGGCGGTGTTCAAGGCGCTCGGCGAGATCGGCGCCCCGGAGGCCGTCCAGCCCCTCGCGAACCAGCTCGACCCCGACGGCGACACCGACGAACTCGTCCGCCCCCACGCCGCCCGCGCGCTGGGCCTGATCGGCGACACCCGCGCGGTTGATCCCCTCGCCGACGCGCTCGAGGCGCACCCGTCCGACGACGTCCGCGCCGCCGCCGGCTGGGCGCTCCGGCAGATCGGCACCCGCGAGGCGCTCGAAGCGGTCGCCGAGTACGCCGACGAGCGCTCCTTCGTCGTCTCGACCGAGGGCGAGAAGGCGCGCGACGCGCTCGACGACGGCGCCGAGCCCGCCCCGACCGCCTGACGCGGCCCGCCGTTCGGCCGACCCTTCTTATCGGAAGCCGGGGCGAGACCCGGCGTGTCGTTCGTTTCATCTCCTCCCGCAGGCGACGCGACAGCGGGCATCGCCGCCGTCGCGCTCGGGCTGCTCGCTCTCGCGGCCCTCGTCCCGGTCGCGGCCGCGGGCGGCCCCGCCCCCGGCTCGCCGGCCGCCGCCGTCGACTCCGGCGGTGCCGCCGAACGATCGAACGGGAGCGCGGCGAACCTAACGCTCGTCTCGACGACGCCGCGGATCGTCGAGCTGTTCCCGAACCCGGCGGCCGCGGAGAACCGCGGCGAGTACCTCGTCGTCCGGCTCCCCGAGCGCGGCGACTGGTCGCTCTCGGACGGCTACCACGAGGCCGAGATCCCGGCGAACGCCAGCGGCGTCGTCGCCCTCTCGACGGACCCCGCGAACGCGACGCCGCTGCTCGCCGACGAGACCGCGGTCGCCGGCGACGGCGGCACCGGGGACCCGACGCTCCGTGCGCTCGACGACCACTTCCCGCTCGCCGCGTCGGGCGACCGGATCGAGCTCCGCCGGAACGGCACGGCGGTCGCCGTGGTCGCGTACGACCGCGCGCCCGAGGGGCACCGCTGGCGCGCCGACTGGGGGGAGTGGCGCCCGCGCGGCTACGACTCCCGCTCCCCGGAGCCGACCGCCGACGCCGCCGTGACTCCCTTCGTCCTCCCGGACAGTCCCGGGATGCCGGTCGAGCCGCTCCGGGCCGCGGACGAGCGCCTGTTCCTGGCCGGCTACACGCTGACCTCGGAGCGGGTCGCCGACGCGCTCGTCGCGGCCGCCGACCGCGGCGTGCGGGTCCGGGTGCTGTTAGAGGGGTCGCCGGTCGGGGGGTTCTCGACCCGGAGCGCGGCGCTGGTCGACCGGCTGACGGCCGCCGGCGTCGCGGTCCGAGTCCTCGACGGCGAGGTCGAGCGGTTCCGGTTCCACCACCCGAAGTACGCGGTCGCCGACGGCCGCGCCGTCGTCCTCACGGAGAACTGGAAGCCGTCCGGCACGGGCGGGCACGGCAACCGCGGGTGGGGCGTCCTCGTCGGGGGGGACCACGGCGCCGCGGGCGGGACCGACGCCGGTGCCGGGGGCGGTGCCGACCGCGACGCGGGCGTCGCGGACGACCTCGCGGAACTGTTCCTGGCCGACTTCGAGGCGCGCGACGCGCGGCCGTGGCGCGCCTTCCGCGCCGACACCGAGTTCCACGACGGCGGTCGCGCGAACGGCTCCTACCCGACGCGGTTCGAGGCGCCCGCGGCGCCGTCGACGGCCGACGTGACGCTCCTGACGGCGCCGGGGAACGCCGCCGACCGGATCGTCGCCCGGATCGACGCCGCCGACGAGCGCGTGCTCGCGGTCGTGCCGCGGGTCGGCGGGCCGAACGACCGGATCGTCCGCGCGCTCCGGCGCGCCGCGGACCGCGGGGTCGACGTCCACCTGCTGCTCTCGGACGCCTGGTACGACCGCGAGGCGAACCGGAACCTCTCGGCGAGGCTCGCCGACGAACCGATCGCGGTCGACCTCGCGGCGCCGCGCGGCCGGTTCGGGAAGGTCCACGCGAAGGGGCTCGTCGTCGACGACGCGGCGGTCGTCGGCAGCCTCAACTGGAACCCGAGCGCGGCGACGAACAACCGGGAGGTGCTGCTCGCGATAGAGAGCGAGTCGGCCGCGGACTTCTACGCCCGGGCGTACGCCGCGGACTGGCGCGGCGGTGGCGTCCAGCTGCCGGTCGGTTTCGCCGCCGGCCTCGGGGTCGCGCTCGCGGGGGCCAGCGCCGTCGCTCGACGGGAGATCGCGTTCGGCTGAGAAGCGAGGCCGCGGCGAACGGCTTTCCGACCGCGGCGCCGGACAGCGGTCGCGACCGCCGGGTCAGTCGTCGAGTGCGATGGTCGACGAGAGCGCCTCGTCGATCTCCGCGCCCGCCATCTTCTCGACGAGCGCCTCGATCACCTCGCTCCGGCGGCCCTTCACGAACTTGATGGAGCCGACGACGAGGTGGCCGCCGCCCGAGACGCCCGCCTCGGGCAGCTCCTCGTTCAGCTCGGTCACCATGTTCGGGATGTCGAGCCGGACCCCGTCCGAGCGGAGGACGCAGAAGTCGGGGCCGTAGCCGATGGTGATGACGGGGTCGCCGGTCTCGGTCACCTTCTCGTCGTGGAGCTCGCCGGTGGTCTTGCCCGGAGCGGGGTAGGTGAAGCGGTGGGCGTACTCGTCTAAGTCGATCCGGTAGAGGTGCGCGCCGGAGGCGAGCCGCTCGTGTTCGACGTGGTCGTCGACCGCGTCGAGCTGGCGCTCCACGTCGCGCTCGGCGCGCTCAGAGAGGAACTCGACGAGCTCCTCGTGCCGCTCCTCGTCGTCGCAGCCCACGTTGAGGGCGTCGTTGACCAGCGTCTTCCCCTCGGAGTAGCGGAGCCAGTGGGCGGCGTAGTCGAGCGCCTCGCCGATGTCGAGGAGGTCGGACTCGTCGTAGCCGGCGCCCTCGGCGAGCGCGACGTAGTCGTCCATCGCCTCCGCCTTCGAGCGGTCGGAGAGCCCGGCGACCGCCGGCACGTGTTCGAGCTCCTCGGTGAGCGACGGGTCGATGAGGCGCGCGAGCTCGACGCACATCATCCCGGTGGTGACCCGGTAGTCCTCGCCGTGGAGGTAGGGGTTCACGTGGGCGTCGAGCAGCGGCTCGACCGCCTCGGGGTCCGGGTGGTGGTGGTCGACGGCCGCGATGGGGATGTCGTAGTGCGCGAGGTTCTCGTAGGCCGGCACGTCCTCCTCGGTCGACCCGTTGTCGAGCATGAGGAGGAAGGGGAGCTTCTGCCCGTGCCGGGCGCGGCCCTCCAGGGCGAAGTTGAGGTCGCGGGTGACGTCTTCCATCTCGTAGTAGGGGGCCTTGCTCGGGAGCCGCTTGAACAGGTGTCGCGGCGCGTCGGGGTCGCCGTGGACCTCCCGGACGAAGTTCTCGACGGCGAGCTGGACCGGGATCGCGGCGCACATCCCGTCGCCGTCGGCGTGGTGCCGGACGCGGATCGGGCGGCCGGCGAGGACGGTCCGGCGGAGCAGCCGCGCGAGGTCGCGGAGGTCCTCGTGGATGGGCTCGAACGCCTCCCACTCGACGAGGGGGTCGACGTCGGCGGGCTCGGCGCGCTCGTCGAGGGCGGCCTCGAAGCGCTCGCGGGCCTCGGCGGCGCGGCCGTCGGGGAGGCGCTTCAGCGAGTCGACCTCCAGCTGGAGGGCGTCCTCGCGGCTCTCGATCGTCCCCGAGACGTGGACCATGTCGCCGACCTCGACCTCCGGGTACGCCCGGACGCCGGCGGACTCGAAGGCGGCACAGGAGACGACCCCGGAGGCGTCCGCGACGGCGAAGATGGTGGGGCCGCCGGTCTGTTTCGCCTGGACGACCTCGCCCTCGACGGTCGCCTCGTCGCCCGGCGCGAGGCCGCGGACCCGCGAGACCGCCGGCTCGTGGGCGACGGTCTCGGTGCGGTAGTCGTCGGGGTCGACGTCGTCGAACGCGACGTCGCCGTTCTCCTTCACCTCGGTGAGCCGGACGATCAGCCGGTCGCCGACGGCGTAGTCGCCGTCGAGGTTCGACTCGTGGACGAGGCCGCTCACGGCGTCGGAGAGGTCGACGAACACGCCGTAGTCGACGACGCCGTTGACCTCGGCGTGGTACAGGGCGTCGACATCGGTGTCTTCGAGGGTACAGTCGGGCGCCAGGTCGTAGACGGTCGGCCGGTCGTCGGCCGCCCCCTCCGCCGCGTCGGCGTCGGGTTCGGGGCTCGAATCGCCCCGCGTGCCGGAATCCCCGGCGGTGTTCTCGCTCATGGAGAGCAATCGGGAACGGCCGGTGTTAAGCCTGTTCTCTCGGCGCTCTCGCCCGCGGACCGGCGGACGCCCGGCGCGTGGAGCCCGCCCGGCGTCCCGCGGTCCGGAACCCCTATGAGGCGACGGCGACTTATCTGACCCATGCGACTGTTCCGCTCGGACGAGCTCCTCGGCATCGCCCGAGAGACCCTGGAGTTCGTCCTCGAGGCGAGCGAGGAGACCCACCCCAACGAGTACATGGGGTTCCTCCGCGCGGACGACGCCCGGAAGCTCGACCTCGACCGAGACGGGCAGGTGATCACCGACGTGCTCGTCATCCCGGGCACGGAGTCGAGCCCGACGAGCGCCACCGTCCGCACCAACATGAAGCCGAACGACATGCGCGCCGTCGGCTCGGTCCACTCCCACCCGAACGGCGCGCTCCGACCGAGCGACGCCGACCTCGCCACGTTCGGGCAGGGGAAGGTGCACATCATCGTGGGCGCCCCCTACGGATGGGGCGACTGGAAGGCGTTCGACAACGAGGGGAAGCAGACGACCCTCGACGTGCTCGACGTGGCGGTGCCCGACGAGCACTTCTTCGATTTCACCCAGGAGGACATCGACCGGGAGCTGGACGACCGCGACGGCGGCGGCTTCCTCTCGTGGTTCCGATGACGCGGGTCGTCGCGCAGGGCACCTTCGACCTGCTCCACCCCGGTCACGTCCACTACCTCGAAGACGCGGCGACGTACGGCGACGAGCTCCACGCCATCGTCGCCCGCCGGACCAACGTCACGCACAAGCCCGCGCCGGTGCTCTGCGCCCGCCAGCGGCGCGACATGGTCGCCGCGCTCGCCGCGGTCGACGAGGCGCACCTCGGCGACCCGGAGGACGTGTTCGTCCCCATCGAGCGGCTCGACCCCGACGTGATCGTGTTGGGGTTCGACCAGCACCACGACGAGGCCGCCATCGCCGACGCGCTCGCGGCCCGCGGCATCGACTGCCGGGTCGAGCGCGCGTCGGGCCGGGAGCCGAAGTACGACGACGAACTGCTCTCCAGCGGCGACATCGTCGACCGAATCGTCCGCGAGCGCGGCGACGGCTCGGACGGGACGCCGGGGTGACCCGGCGGTCGGCCCCGCCTGACGGCGCGCGGGCGGGGAAGCGCGGCATCTAAATGGACTGACTCCCTAACCGGGGTGAGTGAACATTCCCGACAAGTTCCCCGCGGTGCTGGCCGCGGCCGCGATGGGCGTGTACCTCCTCGTCGTCGCCGGCGCCACCACCTCCCTCACGGAGGCGGCGGCGGCCTGCGGCGGCTGGCCCGCCTGCGGGAGCGGCGCCGCCCTGCCGACGGCGACCGAGGGCTGGATCGCCCTCGGCCACCGCGTCCTCGCGGTCGTCGTCGGCCTCCTCGTCGCGCTCTCCGCCGCGCTCGCGTGGCGGAACGGCGCCGACCGCCGGGTCCGCGCCGCCCTCGCGGTCGCGCTCGCCGTCTACCCCGCGCAGGCCGGCGTCGGGGCGCTCGTCGCGCTCGGCGACCTGCCCGCCGCCCTCGGGTCCGCCCACCTCCTCCTCGGGATCGGCATCTTCGGCGCCGTCCTCGCCGCGCTCGCGTGGTGGCTGGAGGCAGAGACGGGCGTCCCGGACGACGCCCCCGACGACTTCGAGGCCGGCACCGACGACCTCCCGCCGGTCGAGGAGGCGCCGGAGCCGGACATCCCGAGCGCGACGCTCCCCCGGCTGCGGGCGACCGCGGCCGCGTACTTCCGGCTCATGAAGCCGCGGCTGATGTGGCTGCTCTGCCTCGTCGCCGCGGCCGCGATGGCGCTCGCGGGCGGGACCGGGTTCACGCCCGGCGTCGTGGCCGCCACGCTCGCCGGCGGCGCGCTCTCCATCGGCGCCTCCGGGACGTTCAACCACGTCCTCGAACGCGACGTGGACAAGCGGATGCAACGCACCAGCGACCGCCCGCTCGCGACCGACCTCGTCCCGGTCTCGCACGCGCTGGCGTTCGGCGGCCTCCTCACGGTCGTCTCGCTCGGGCTGTTCTGGAGCGTGAACCCGCTGACGGCCGCGCTCGGGCTGGTCGCGATCGTGTTCTACAGCGTCGTGTACACGCTCGTCCTCAAGCCGAACACGGTCCAGAACACCGTCATCGGCGGCGCGGCCGGCGCGCTCCCCGCGCTCATCGGCTGGGCCGCGGTCACGGGCGAGGTCGGCGGCGGCGGGCTGCTGCTCGCCCTCGTCATCTTCCTGTGGACGCCCGCGCACTTCTACAACCTCGCGCTGGCGTACAAGGACGACTACGAGCGCGGCGGCTTCCCGATGATGCCCGTCGTCCGCGGCGAGACCGCGACCCGCCGGCACATCCTCTGGTACCTCGGCGCGACGCTCGTCGCCGCGGTCGCGCTCGCCGCGGCCGCCGACCCGCTCGGCGCGCTGTACGCGGTCGTCGGCGTCGGCGTCGGCGCCGCCTTCCTCTGGGCGGTCGTCCGGCTCCACTACGAGCAGACGGAGAAGGCGGCGTTCCGCGCGTTCCACGCCTCGAACGCCTACCTCGGGCTGCTGCTGTTCGCGGTCGTCTTCGACGCGCTGGTGGTCTGAGCCGGTCGGCGCCCGCCGCCGCCCCGGGCGCGACCAGCCCTTTTAATCCGATTCGCGCTCTACCGGACGGTATGACACGCGTCGAAGTCGAGTACTGCGTCCCCTGTGGCATGCTGAACCGCGCGCAAGACGTCTCCGAGGCTATCCTCAAGCAGTTCGGCGAGGGCGTCGACGAGGTGGCCTTAGTGACCGGCGACGACGGCGTGTTCGTCGTCCGCGCCGACGGCGAGGTCGTCTTCGACAAGACCGAAGACGAGTACGACGTCGACGCCATCGTCCGGGCGGTCAAGCCGCACGTCGGCGCGACCGCGTAACGGCCCGACCGCGCCTCCGGCGCCGCCGGTCCGTCGACGAGCCGTCCCGAAATCCTTGCGTCTCGTTCACGCGGCACAAGCTAATTGTCGCTCGGCCGCGAACGGTTCCGGCGATGTCGGACTCATCGCAGCGGCAGCGAGGCGAGCCTCCGGCCGACGACCCGACGCCCGGGGCCGACGACCCGACGCTCGGCGGCGACGCCGCGCCGGGCGGGGACGACTGGCCGTGGCTCGCGCGGGCCTGGTATCGGTCCCGGCTCGGAACCGCCGTCGTCGCCGGCGACGTCCTCCTCGCCGTCGCCCTCACCGCCGCGGCCTCCGTGGCGGTCGACGCGCCGTACGCCGGGATCGACGGTCTCGGGCCCGGGATCGTCCCCCCGTTCGTCCCCCTGTTCAGCCTGCTCGGGGCGCTGGGGTTCGTCTCCACCGCCCTGATCGAGCGCTTCGACGCCTCGGTCGGCAGGCTCCTCCGGTACAACCTCCGGCTGCCGGCCGCGCTGCCGCTCGGCGTCGGGGTCTACCTGCTCTCGGACCTCGTCCTCGGCCAGGGCGTCGACGACGTGCCGCTCGTCGTCGGGCTCGTCTTCCTCTCGGGGCTGTACGTGAACCTCGCGTACAAGCGACTCGGCGCGCTGGCACGCCGGCTCCTCCCCTCGGGCAGCGGTCAGGGGGAGGACCGCTCCGGGCGGGGCGGGACCTGACCGCGTCAGTCCGGGTCGAACACCGCCCGCGCGGAGTTCGTCACCACCAGGATGCTGCTCGACGCCATCGCGAGCGCCGCCAAGAGGGGGTTGAGGACGCCCGTCAGCGCGAGCGGAATCGCGACCGCGTTGTAGACGAACGCCCAGCCGAGGTTCTGTTTCAGGCGCCGGTTCGTCCCGCGCGTGACCGCGAACAGCTCCGGCACCGCCGAGAGCCGGTCCTCCAGTAGGACCGCGTCCGCGGCGTCGGCCGCGAGGTCCGTGCCCGAGGCGACCGAGACGCCGAGGTCGGCCGCCGCGAGCGCCGGCGCGTCGTTGCTCCCGTCGCCGACCATCGCGACCGGGCCGTCGACCCCCAGCCGTCGGACCGTCTCGGCCTTCGCCTCCGGCGGCACCTCGGCGAACACCTTGTCGATCGCGGGGTGCTCCGCGAACCGCGCCGCGGCCGCCGGCGCGTCGCCGGTGAGCACGACCACGCGCCGCCCGTCCGCGTCGAGGTCGGCGACGACCGACTCCCACCCGTCGCGCACCTCGTCGCCGACGGCGAGGACCCCGCGCACCCGACCCGCCCAGCCGACGTAGACGGGGACGTTCCCGCGGTCGCGGGCGGCCGTTCCCGCCTCGCGCAGTCGGTCGGACGCCGGCCAGCCGCGCTCGTCGAAGCAGTCCGGGTGGCCGACGACGACCTCGTCGCCGTCGACCCGCCCCGCGACCCCGCGGTCGAACACGTCGACGCCGGTCGCGGACGGGGGGTCGAGCGCGCCGACCTCGGCCGGCGCGCCGTCGGTCGCGCCGGCGCCGCCGTCGGTGGCCGGCCGCGACCCCGCCGGTCGGTCCCCGTCGCCCAGCACGCCCGCGACGATCGCCTCCGCGACCGGGTGGACCGACGCGCGCTCGACGGCCGCGGCGCGCCGCCGCACGCGCTCGACCGACTCCCCCTCGGCCGCCGTCGCGTCGAGCAGCCGCATCTCGCCGTCGGTGAGCGTGCCGGTCTTGTCGAGAACGACGGTGTCGACGTCGGCGGCGGACTCGAAGACGGCGTCGGAGACGACGACGATGCCCCGCTTCGCCGCGTCGCGGATCCCGGCGGCGACGGCGAGCGGGGTCGCCAGCCCGAGCGCGCAGGGACACGAGACGATCAGCACCGTCAGCCCGACGAGCGCGGCGTCGATCGGGGCAGATCCGAGCGCCAGCGTGGCGGCGGCGCCGACGGCCGCGACCGCGACGACGAGCGGCACGAAGACCGTCGCCAGCCGGTCGACGAGGCGCTGGATCCCGGACCGCGAGCTCTGAATCTCCCACAGCAGCCGCACGAGGGTGTCGAGCGTGCTCGCCGCGTCCTCGCCGACCTCGACGACGACCGGCGAGTCCGTGACGACGGTCCCCCCGCGGACCGGGTCCCCCTCGCGTTTCGTCGCCGGGAGCGACTCGCCGGTGACGAGCGCCTCGTCGACCGCGGCGGTCCCCTCGGCGACGGTCCCGTCGAACGGCACCCGCTCGCCGGGGCGCACGAGGAGGCGGTCGCCGGGGTCGACCGCGTCTGCCGCGACGGTCTCTCCCGCTTCGGTCCGCACGGCCCGGTCCTCGGTCGTCGTCAGGTCGGTGAGCATGCCGGTCGCGCGGCGCTTGATGATCGACTCGTAGTGGTTGCCCGCGGTGACGACGAGGATCACCGCGATGGTCACGTCGAAGTAGAGGTCGGTCCGGCCGACGAGCAGCGCGAGCGTGCTGTACGCGTACGAGCTGGTCGCCGCGAGCGACACGAGGAGGTCCATGTTGGGCTGTCGCGCCCGGAGGCTCACGTACGCGCCCCGCAGGATCGGGTAGCCGGTGTAGAACAGCACGATCGAGGCGAACAGCCAGATCTGCGCGAAGAGGTACGTGCCGGAGACGCCGCCCAAGTCGACGATCGGCTCGTACCCGAAGTAGGTCGGGTACAGGAAGACGACGTACCACAGCATCGCCATCATTCCGAAGAACCCGCCGCCGATCAGGAACCGCACGACTGCGTCGTCCTCGTCCGCGTCCGGGTCCGCGCGGTCGCTCGCCGCGTACCCCGCGACGGAGAGTCGGTCGGGGAGCTCGTCCGCGTCCACCGTGTCCGGGTCGTAGTCGACGCGGATCGTGTCGGTCGCGTAGCTCGCCTCCGCGGCCGCGACCCCCTCCTGCTCGCCCGCCGTCATCTCCAGGAATGACTCGCAGGTCGCGCAGTGCATCCCGTCGACGTGGAGGAACGTCGTCTCGCCGTCGAACTCGTCGCCCGGCGTCGCGTCCGGGCGCCGCTCGTCGAGGTCGTCGAGGTCCTCGACGCCGTCGAGCGAGCGCGCGACGGTCAGACAGCCGCGGCAGCAGAACTCGCCGTCGACGTCGGGGGCGGTGTGCGGGTCGTCCCCGGTCGGGAGGTCACAGAGCGTGCAGTCTGTCATGCGTGGTTCGTTCGGGTTCTCTCCGAGCGCTCCGTGGAGCGGGCCCGCCGGTCCCCGCGGTGCGATTCGGCTCGGCTACGCGTGTTCGGGCTCGTCTGCGTCACCGGCGAACCCCGGTAGGCTCCCGCCGGTCGCGATCCGGAGGCTCGCCCAGATGAGTAGGACGTTCACCAGCGTCACCGCCACGACGAACTCCGCCCGGTCGGCGATAAACACCAGCGCGGGGACGAGCCCGCCCAAGACGAGGAGCACGGCCTGTTGGATCGAGAAGTTCATACGGGACGCAAGGCTTCCCCGGGCATATATAATGCCCGTGTTATCAGGGTTCGAGAACGGGTAGACGTTATATGTTTCCTTGTGTATAACGCCGCCTATGGGACAAAACGAGACCGCACACGCCGGCGCAGACGACGTGGGCGCCGACGGCGAGGAGTTCGACCCGATCGGCACGCTCACGCTGATCGGGATCTACTTCGCGATATTGGTACTCGCATGGGTGTATATCTACTTCGTAGAGTTCCTCGGGCGGGATCTCGTGGTGGTGGGGTGATCAGACGTGCACATTCATGCGTACGAGAAGCTGTGGCTCGCGCTTTCGGTCGTGTTGATCCTCGCGCTCATCGGCACCGTAACGTACGGGGCGGTCGGTCCCGGCGTAGCGATGGTCGCCGACACGCAGCAGACCGTCGACGCGACGGCGCTCGACGAGGACGAGCGGTTCTCTGAGCCCCGCGTCGAACAGGTGGGCGAAAACGAGTACGAGGCGTACGTCGTCGCTTACCAGTTCGGTTTCGAACCCTCCCCGATCGTCGTGCCGGCGAACAGTACCGTGACGTTACACGTCACCTCACGCGACGTGATCCACGGCTTCGAGGTGGTCGGCACGAACGCGAACACGATGGTCGTCCCGGGAGAGGTCTCCGAGATCACGGTCGAGACGGCGGAACCGACCGAATACGGGCTTCTCTGTAACGAGTACTGCGGCGCGGGCCACCACGTCATGGAGGGTAAGATCCACGTCGTGAGCCAGTCGGAGTTCGAGAACCGCGGGGGTGACTCGGCGTGAGCACCGCCATCGAGTCCGAACGGACGTTCGTCGACAAGTTCCCGGACGAGGCGCGCGTCGTCCGCGCGGCCTTCCTGAGCGCCTTCTTCGCGCTGTTCCTCGGCGCGATCTTCGGGATCGTCCAGACGCTCCACCGGACCGACATCGCGCGCATCATCCCCTCGACGGACTACTACACCGTTCTCACCGCACACGGCGTTTTCATGGTGATCAGCTTCACGATCTTCTTCCTCGTCGGGCTGTTCACCTGGGCGCTGACGCGCAGCCTAGATCGGCCCCTGATCAACATCAAAATAACGTGGACGTGGTACGGTCTGATGGCGGCGGGCATGACGCTCACCGGGATCTCGATCCTCGCCGGGTTCGTCGACTCCATCGACATGAGCGCGGACGTGCTGTTCACCTTCTACGCGCCGCTTCAGGCGCATCCGCTGTTTTACACGGGGCTCGTGGTGTTCATCGTCGGCACGTGGATCGCCGGCGCCGACTGGTTCCGGACGTTCCTCGCGTGGCGGAGCGACCACCCCGACCAACGGATTCCGCTTCAGGCGTTCATGGTGTTGACGACGATGACGATGTGGTACATCGCCACGTCCGCCGTGGCGGCCTCGGTGCTGCTGTTCCTGCTCCCGTGGTCGCTCGGCCTGATCGACCAGGTGAACCCGACACTCACTCGGACGCTGTTCTGGTTCTTCGGCCACCCGGTCGTCTACTTCTGGCTGATGCCGGCGTACATGCTCTGGTACACCGTGCTGCCGAAGATCGCCGGCGGGCGTCTGTTCAGCGACCCGCTCGCTCGCGTGGTGTTCGTGCTGTTCCTCCTGCTTTCGACCCCGGTCGGGATCCACCACCAGTACCTCGACCCCGGAATCGCGGAGGGGTTCAAGTTCATCTCGATGACGAACACGATGTTCCTGCTGCTGCCGAGCCTGCTCACCGCCTTCACCGTCGTCGCGAGCGTCGAGTACGGCGCCCGTCAGAACGGCGGTACCGGACTGCTGGGCTGGCTCACGAACCTCCCGTGGCGGAAGCCGGAGTTCACCGGTATGATGCTGGCCGGGCTGATGTTCGCCGCGGGCGGCTTCTCCGGCATGGTGAACGCCGGGATGAACATCAACTACCTCATCCACAACACGCTGTGGGTCCCCGGCCACTTCCACCTCACCGTCGGGACCGCGGTCGCGCTGACGATGATGGCCGGGACGTACTGGATCTGGCCGCAGATCAGCAACAAACCGATCTACAGCCGCACGATCGGGCTGTTCCAGGTAGTGCTCTGGTTCATCGGCATGGCGCTGATGTCGAACGCGATGCACGCGCAAGGGCTGCTCGGCGTGCCGCGCCGGACCGCCGAACCGGAGTACACCGGCTTCGACTACCCGACGATGTTCGGCGGGTTCGAGGAGCTCAACATCCAGATCGCGATCGGCGGGACGCTGCTTTTCATCTCGACGATCCTCTTCCTCGGGAACCTCGTGTTGACGATGGGGAACCCGACGGTCTCCGGGCTCGCGGAGACGCTTCCCACACCGGTCTCCGGACCGGAGGACGCCCCGCAGGTGCTCGATAACCTTCGCCTGTGGGTGAGCATCGCGGTCGTGCTGGTCGTGCTCGCGTACGCCCTCCCGATCGCGGCGATCATCAGCCGCGGCGGCCTGCTCGGCCCCGGCGTCGGCACCTATCCGGTGTGGCTCGTGCCGCTCGTCGACGCGTTGGCGAACGCGATCGAGCCGCTCGCCGGCACGGTCGGCGACGCGTCGGCCGCGTTCGCCGAGGTGGTCCGATGAGCGTCGACATCTCTCGCGGCGGGCTGCTCGTCACGCTCGCGATCTTCGGCGTGATCGTCTACGAGCTGCGCACCGTGCTCGATTTCATCGGGATCGAACTCCCGATCATCCCCTACATGGCCGCCGTCTTCGTCCTCGCCGGCGCCTCGGTCTGGTACGTCACGCTGAAGGGCGGGTGGCGGACCGAACCCGAGGGCGACAGGCCTGCGTAGCGACGCGGGCGCCGTCGCTCACGCTCTCCTCGCTTCCCGTTTCACCTCCGGAGCCGGTGTTCCCGACAGAAGCAGTTATGCCCGTCCGCGACCGATCGTGCGCATGGAATCCAATACTGCCGCAGACGCGTCCGAAGCGACCGGCGGCTCCGCGGACGCTCAGCGTCCGGTCTCGCTGTCGGACGAGGCCGACCTCGATGCCTTCGTCGGCGACGCGGCCGTCGCGCTCGTGGAGTTCTACACCGACGGCTGCGGCATCTGCGCGAGCATGGAACCGGTGATCGGGAACGTCGCTCGCGGCGTCGAGGCCGACCTCGCGGTCGGGCTGGTGAACCCCCGCGACGACCCGCCGCTGGTCGAGCGGTTCGACGTGCGGAGCGTCCCGCTGTTCGTCCTCTTCGTCGACGGCGAGCCGGTCGCACGCCGCGCCGATGGGTTCGTCCCCGGCGACGAGCTGACGGCGTGGGTCGAGGAACACGCGGTCTGAGAGGCTGAATCGTCGGTTCGACCCCTTCCGGGGTGTTCGGCGCGTCGGCGGCGCCTCCGAAGCCCCGTCCGTTCGCCAGCACAGCTTCTTGTTGTTGATTCCCGCAGAAGCGAGGGGTACTCGCCGCTGCGTTCAGCGGGCCGCCACGCTCTCCGTTAGTCGACGTTCAAATCACCAATCTCCGGGATAACAGCCACCACAGCGCTATTTATGCCGACAGGCGCCGATAAACCGTCATGATATCCGGGACGGAACTCATCCCCTTACAGATCGCTATCGCCGATCGAGTACTCTCGACCGTTCTCCAGGGAGCCACCGTGGCCGGGTTCATCGGGGTAAGCGCTCTCGCCGCTCACCTGCTGGTCCGAGCCTTCCGGACCGAGGGCGGCGGTCTCCGCGTTCGCGACGCGCAGATCATGTTGGCGGGCGCGAGCCTGCTGTTCCTCACGGGATTCACGAACCTGGTCCTCTCCGACGGCGCTCCCAGCGAGAGCCTCGCGGCCGTCGCGCTGGGGTTCGCGGGCGTCGCGTATCTGCTCTACACCACGGGTCCGGAGCTGTTCGAGCGGGCCGACCGAGACGAGACGCATCGGCTCGTCGACGACACGTCACACTAGCTCTCCGCTCCGTCACGCGGCTTCCCTGTGCTGGCCGAATCACGCCCCTTCTCCGATCGTTTCGACCGATACGCGCTCTGTACTCAGAGCGACCCGCCAACGCGAACACCACCGAAGCCCCAGTCGCTCGGCTGTACATCTCGGTTTATCAATCGCCGATCGACGCGAACACCACCGAAGCCTCAGTCGCGAGGCGGGCGCACGCTGGGGGCAGTCCTCGCTCGTTCGCTCCGCTCGCTCGCTGCGGGCCTTCCGTCGCCTGCGCCCGCCTCGCGACTGCCCCTTCGAGTCGCGCCCCCGACAACACCGCAACCGCAGCCTCACGCCTCCCCAGCCTCGTCGCTGGCGGCTGGCGCCGCCAGCGACTCCCTCGCGCGTGCTCCTCGCGCCCGACGGGCGCTCGGAGGCACGCGCCGTCGCACCGCCCTGCGTTTATAAATAGACGCTCGACACAATTCCCTCGAACCCCGCTCGACGGAACCCTTTTGAGCCGGACCGGCGTATCTGTGACCGATATGGGACTGGGCTCGGACATGTACCGACAGCAGATCCTCGACCACTACAAGAACCCGCGCAACTACGGGGAACTCGAGGATCCGGACTTCACGCACGTCGGCGAGAACCCCTCCTGCGGCGACACGATCCGGATGGAGGTGCGGCTCGACGACGCCGAGGAGACGGTCGAGGCGGTGCGGTTCACCGGCGACGGCTGCGCCATCTCGATGGCCTCGGCGAGCATGCTCTCGGAGCGGCTCCACGGGATGCCCGTCGACGACCTCGACGCGCTCGACACCGACGACGTCACCGAGATGCTCGGCGTCGACATCTCTCCGATGCGCGTGAAGTGCGCGGTGCTCGGGCGGCAGGTCGCGCAGGACGGCGCGAAGATCCACCGGGGCGAGCTCGACCCCGACGACCGCACGATTACGGAGGAGTAGCCGGCCGCGGCCGCCGGCTCTCGGCCGCCTCGCGGCGCCCGTCCCGAGCCCACCGGACTTTTGCCCGCGAACAACGTTCGTCCGCCCATGAGCGACGGCTTCGACAAGGAGGCGGAACGCGAGAAGCTCCGCGAGAAGTTCGCCGAGGACGAGCAGAAGCGCGAGCACACCCAGCGGATGTCCGAACTCCTCCTGAAGGGCGCGACGATGACGAACCGCCACTGCGGGGAGTGCGGCGACCCAATCTTCCGCCACGACGGCCGCGAGTTCTGCCCCACCTGCGGGAACGAGGTCGGCGGCGCGTCGGCCGCGGACGCCGGCGGGGCGCCGGCCGACGCGGGCGACGCTCCGCCCGCAGAGCCCGCGACCCCGGCCGACGAGGTCCCGGAGGGCGGCGCCGACGCAGCGACCGAGAACGGCGCGGTCGACGGGGACGCGGTCGACGGGGCCGCGAGCGACGCCGGTCGGTCGGGAGCGTCCGCGTCGAGCCCCGCGCAGTCACAACCCTCGGCGCCGCCCCAGCGGTCGGCGTCCCGAGGGACCGAGGCCCGGTCCGCCGACGACCCGCAGGCCGAGACCCGCCGGTCGCCTCCGTCGCCGTCGGCGGCGGACGCCGAGAGCGTCGGCGCGGCCCGCGCGTCGCTGACGCGGACGCTGACGCGCTTCGCCCGCGCGGCCGAGGAGACGGACGACCCGCGACGCGCCCGGGACCACCTCGAAGCGGCCCGCGAGGCGGCCGAGGCGCTCGCGGCGCTGGACTGAAACCGCTCATAGACTGCTCCCGACGAGTCCCCGGGAATACCACCAGCCCCGCCCGACCGCACAGCACCTCACACCTCCCCGGTCTCGTCGGCCTCCCCACGGTCGGCCGACTCCAGCGAGGGACCAGCGGCCCCTCTGACAGTCGGGCGCAGCCTGACGACCCCGCGCGTGCTGTCTCGCTGCCGCCGGGAGCGACCGCTCGCAGGCACTCGCCACCGCGATCGTACTCGCAGACAGGTCCGGCGTTATCGCCCGCTCTCGACGGCGACGCGCATGTCGGCCGCCAGTCGCTCGGCGCGGTCGGCGTCGGCGGACTCGGCGTAGATCCGGATCTTCGGCTCGGTGCCGGAGGGGCGGACGAGCACCCACGCGTCGCCGTAGTCGAGCCGGTAGCCGTCGGTCGTGTTCGGCTCCGCCTCGGCGGTCTCGACGTACGCCCGCGCGGCCGAGAGCATCTCGTCGCGCTCGTCGTCGTTCGCGTACTCGACGTTCTCCCGCACGAAGTGGTAGTCGGCGTACGGCGCGACGACCTCGCTGACGGGGGCGCCGTCCGCGGCCGCGAGCAGTTCGAGGAACCGCGCGCCGATGTACGCCCCGTCCCGCGAGAGCCGGTACGGCGGGAAGAAGACCCCGCCGTTGCCCTCGCCCGCGATGGGGACGTTCGTCCCCTCCTCGTGGAGCTCGCGGGTGCGGGTGATGATGTTCGTAGCGCCGATGGGGGTCAACTCGAGGTCGGCGTCGTTGGCGGCGCAGACGTCGACGAGCCGCTGGGAGACGTTGACCGCGCTGACGACCGCGTCGCCGGGTTCGAGGCAGGCGTCGGCCAGCGCCGCGAAGGAGGTGTCGCCGTCGACGAACTCGCCGTCCTCGTCGACGAACACGGCCCGGTCCGCGTCCCCGTCGTGGGCGATCCCCACGTCGGCGTCGGTGGTCGCCACCAGGCGCGAGAGGTCCGCGAGGTTCTCGGGCACCGGCTCGGAGTCGCGGCCGGGGAAGCGCCCGTCCGGGGTCGCGTTCGCGGTCAGCACCTCGCAACCCAGCTCGCGGTAGATCCGCGGAGACGCGACCGACGCGGCGCCGTGGCCCGGGTCGACCGCGACCGTCAGGTCGGCGTCGGCGACCGCCTCGGCGTCGACCGCAGCGGTCAGCTGGGCCGCGTAGTCGTCGACGACCCCCTCGACCGGCGTCGTCGCGCCCGCCGACCGCCAGTCGGCGTGGTCGTACTCGTCGTCGAGGACGCGCCGCTCGATCCGCTCTAACACGTCGACGGAGAGCTCGACGCCGTCGTCGCCGACGAGCTTGATCCCGTTGAACTCCGGCGGGTTGTGCGAGGCGGTGACGAGGACGGCGGGGACGCTCGCCGACTCGCAGTAGTTGCCGACCGCCGGCGTGGGGACGACCCCGAGGCGGTCGACGTCGCAGCCGACCGCGGCGAGCCCGCTCGCGGCCGCGTTCGCGAACAGCTCGCCGGTGGTCCGCGTGTCCCGGGCGACGGCGACGCGGTCGGCGTCCCACACCGTCCCGGCCGCCTTCGCGATGTCGAGGACGAGCGCGGGCGTGAGGTACCGCAGCGCGACCCCGCGGATGCCGCTCGATCCGAACAGCTCCATGCGAGGCCATCCGCCGGCCGAGGGGAAAGCGGTTCCGAACCGCCGCGGCCGCCCGCCGGGAGCGACGGGACGGAGCCCGCCGCGACGACGCGTGCGGTTCATGGCGGTGGCGCCCGTTCGCCCCGTATGGACCACACGCGACGCGACGCGCTCGCCGGGGGCGCGCTCGCCCTGTCCCTCGCGACCGCGGGCTGCCTCGACTTCGCCGCGGGCGACGGGCCGCAGGGCCCCGAGGGCACGCCGGCGACGCTGACCTGCGACGACGACGGGTTCGTCCGCCTCGATCGGCCGTTCGAGGCGCCGGTCACCGAAACCCTCGTCGAGACGGGCGAGACCACCGTGGAGCTCTCCTCCGAGGGGACGGCCGAGACGTACGGCCAGTCGTTCCGGCTCGTCCTCCGGAACACCGGCGACGCCCCGACGCCAACGCGCGGCGAGGCCGCCTACTCGATCCAGCGCGAGACGGGCGAGGGGTGGCTCGACGTCCGCGGGTCGACGACCGGTCGGGCGGTCGAACTCCCCCGGAGCGAGTCGACGCTCGACACGAGTTCGGCGTACGCTTGGGACGTCACGCTGACCGAGTCGGGCATCGCCGAGGCCGTCGACGGCGTCGACCTGGCGGTCTGTCCGCCGCTCGGCCCCGGGAGCTACCGGTTCGTCTACTGGGGGCTCGTCGACGCGCCGCCGATCGGCGCGGCGTTCGAACTGGTCGGGTGAGGCGGGGCCGACGCCCGACCGGAGCGTCGCCGAGGGGGCGGCTCGGAGGCGGCTCAGAACGGCCGCCAGTCGGAGGGCTTGCCGACCCGGCCGCGGACGCGGAACTCCCGGTCGTCGTCGTCCACGCGGGTCTCGACGACGACCTCGAACGGCTCGTGGAGGGTGTGGACGACCTGCTCGTCGTGGGCGGTCGAGCCGACGACGCCGACGAACGGCCACCCCTCGCCGGAGGTCTGCGAGGTCATCACCCGGGTGAACCGGTAGATCCGCTCGGGCTCCCAGTACATGAGTAGCTGCGAGAGCGAGTAGACGCCGACGGCGCGGTCGCGGCCCGCCGAGGACTCGACGACGTCGGTGAACTTGATCCCGATGTCGGTGAGGTTGCCCGCGCTGGCGACGTACTTCGTCGTCGGGGTGTCCTCGCGCTTGTCGCCCTGCTCGTGGGTGACGCAGTCGATGACGACCACGTCGTCGCCGTCGCGTCCCGTCAGCCCCTCGTAGTCGTCGCGGACCTTCTCCGCGGTCCGCCCCGTCGAGATGACGACCGGGCCGTCGGACCACGCCGCGAGCAGTCGGTTGAACAGGTCGTACTTCCCGCTCATCGGGGGACCGCTGATGAGGACGCTGTCGGCACCGCGGACAGCGTCGGGAAGCACGGTCATGTGTCGAGTGTGAGAGAGTGCGGGGTAAAACCCTTCCGAGGGATCACTTCCGCAGCATCGAGGGGAGGTCGAGCGACGACGGCGGGCCCTCCGGCGGTTCGTCGGTAAGTGTCAACTCGCGTATCGCACCGGGGAGCGCGGCGGGCACCGGCGACTCCCGCGGCTCGCCGAGCCCGTCGACCAGCTCCGCCCAGACCTCGTCGGCCTCGGGGTCGTCCCGCTCCGCCGTCGCTTCGAGCGCCTTCGTCCGGCCCTGGTCGTACGCCAGTTGGATGATGCTTCGGTCGTACTCGCCGTCGAAATCCCGGAGCACGCGGTCCAGCTCCGCCGGCCGGGGGTCGCCGACGCACGACGCCACGCCCAGCGCGAAGGCGCGCTCGACGGCCTCCTCCCGGGAGAGGTCGTCCCACTCAGTGCCGAACGTGCGGGCGTACATCAGTGCGTCACCGTCGCTGCCGAGCCCACGCGGAGCCCCACGTCGGTGAACTCCACGTCCTGGATGTCGGTGTCGACGTCCGTCCCTCGCATCTTCAGTACCTGGATCCCGCGCCGCATCCCCTCGTCCTCGAGGTAGTTGTGCATGAAGACGACGCCGTGCGCGAGGTAGTGCTCCTCCGAGTAGGCGCTCGGGTCGGTCATCTCCGATATCAGGAGCGTCGTGGCGTCGGTCCGCTTCAGCGAGGAGAGCAGCTGGATCATCGTGTCCTCGTCGTCGTCGAGGAGGAACCGCAACAGCATGGTCGAGTCGAAGACGACCCGGTCGATGTCGCGGGAGTTGATGAAGCCGGTGAGCCGGTTGGTGACGCCGGACCGGTCGCGGCGGTCGCCGGGGAGCCCGAAGAAACGGCGACCGTCCGACGAGAAGGAGTCGAGGAAGGTGACGCGGTCGGAGTCGAGCGCGCGGTCGAACCCGAACTCGTAGCCGCTCATGTCCTCGCGAATCCCCTCCTTGGTCTCGTGCATGCTGATGTAGAGGACGTCTTCGCCGTTCCGGGCGCCCTGGGCCGCGAACTGCGAACAGAAGGTCGTTTTGCCGCTCCCGGGCGGCCCGCTCACCACGTACAGCCGACCGTCGGGAAACCCGCCGTCGACGAGGCCGTCGAACCCCGGGACGCCGCTTGAGACGCGCATACGTACGTGACACGTTGGGCCGCTGATAAGCGTTGGCACCCGGTTCTCACGGGTGAGAACCGATCGGCCGCGGCGGCCCGGCGCGGCCGACGGCCGGATCCGCCGTCTACGCCTCCGCGGCGTCGACGTCGTCGAGGTCGGCGGCGAGCGCGTCGTCGACGTCCGGCGAGACCCACACGACGAACCGGTCGTCGGACTTGACGATGCCGCGGACGCCCTCGTCCTCGACGGTGGTGCCCCGGTCGACGTCCTCGGGCGAGACGTCGCGGACCTGGAACACCTCGTCGACCATCCAGCCGACGGTGCCGCCCTCGTCGATCTCGGCGTCGTCGAAGACGACGATCCGCTCGCGCTTCCCGTCCCCCTCGATGTCGAACAGGGTCTTCGGGTCGACGATCGTCGTCGTCCGGCCGCGGAGGTCCATCACGCCCTCGACGTGGTCCGGCGAGTTGGGGATCCGCGTGAGCTCGCCCGCGTCGACGATCTCGTCGATGACGCCGATGTCCAGACAGTACGTCCCGTCGCCTAGCCCGAACTCCAACACCTTGGTCGGTTCGGCCTCCGCCTCTGTGGCTGCCATGCCCACACCTGCGGTAAACCGACAAATAACCGTGTTCCCTGAATTATCAGGGGTGATTACTGGGTCCGTGGATTTATGCTGATTCTGCGCCCGCCCTGTGACATGAGCAGGACGACGGATCGGCGCGGCGGTCGGGACGGGTCGCCGCGGGTGGTGGTCGTCGACGACTCCCCGTTCATGCGGGGGCTGATAAGCGACCTCCTGAGCGACGCCGGGGTCGCGGTCGTCGGCGAGGCGGGGGACGGTGAAGAGGCGCTCTCGGTGGTCGCCGAGACCCGTCCGGACGTCGTCACGATGGACGTGGAGATGCCCGGGATGGGGGGACTCGAAGCGGTCGAGCGGCTGATGGAGGAGACGCCGACGCCGGTGTTGATGCTGTCGGCGCACACCGACGAGGGCGCGGAGGTCACATTCGAGGCGCTGGACCGCGGGGCGGTCGACTTCTTCGCGAAGCCCGGCGGCGAGGTGTCGACCGGCGTCTCGCGGGAGTCCGACCGGCTCGTGGAGGCGGTACGCTCGGTCGCGGGCGCCGACCTCGACGCCGCGACCCGGGAGCGCGACGACCCCAGCGGGGCGGCGTCGCGGTCGCCGGACGCGGGCTCCGACGCGGACGGAGCGGCCGTCGACGGACCGCTGACAGTGGTGATCGCGGCCTCGACCGGCGGCCCGAACGCGGTCGAGCGCGTGCTGTCGGCGCTGCCGATGGCGGACTGCCGCGTGGTGATCGTCCAGCACATGCCGGAGGCGTTCACCTCGCGGTTCGCGAAGCGGCTCGACGCCGCCTCCGCGTACGACGTGCGGGAGGCGAGCGACGGCGCGCGGATCGGCGCCGGCGAGGCGCTCGTCGCCCGCGGCGGGAGCCACACGGTGATCGACAGCTACCGGGCGGGCCGGCTCCGCGTCAAACTCGACGCGGACGACGACACCCACACCGTCACCCCCGCGGCCGACGTGACGATGCGGTCAGCCGCAGAGGTGGTCGACGACCCGCTCGTCGGCGTCGTGTTGACCGGGATGGGGTCGGACGCCGCCGAGGGCGTCCGCGCGATGGCCGACGCCGGGGCGCGCACGCTGGCGCAGAGCGAGGACACCTGCGTCATCTACGGGATGCCGAAGCGCGCGGTCGAGACCGGCGGGGTCGACGCGGTGTACGACCTCGACGACGTGGCCGGCGCGATAGTCGGGGGTGAGGCCTGATGGACTCCCACCGCGCGGCGTTCGTCGCCGAGGCCGAGGACGGCATCACCGACCTCAACAACGCCTTACTCGCTCTGGAGGCCGACCCCGAGGACGCCGAGGCGATGGACGACGTGTTCCGCGTCGCCCACACGCTGAAGGGGAACGCGGCGGCGATGGGGTACGAGGACGTCTCCGACTTCGGGCACGCGCTGGAGGACCTGCTGGACGCGGTCCGACAGGGCGAGCGCGAGGTGACGCCGGAGCTGATGGACCTCCTCTTCGAAGGGGTCGACGCCGTCGAGGCGATGGTCGAGGAGATCGCCGACGCCGGCGAGGTGTCGACGGACCCCTCCGACCTCGAATCGCGGCTGCGCGAGATGGAGGAACACGGCACCGTCGGCGGCGGGGACGGCGCCGACGGCGGAAGCGAGGACGCGGCAGAAGCCGACGATCAAGACGCTGATGCCGAGGACGCCGACGCCGAGGAGCCCGACGACGGCGACTCCGGCGGCGACGCCGACGACGCCCCGGACCTCTCGGTGCCGGAGCCGCCGGCGGGCGCGGCCGACCTGCCGGACCCGGTCGCGTACGCGGACGTGACGATCGGCGACGCCCAGATGCCGGGCGTCGACGCGGCGCTCGTCCTCCAGGCCCTCGACGAGCAGTTCGACGGCCACGCGACCGACCCGTCGCCGGAGGCGCTGGAGGACGGCGAGTACGACGAGTCGTTCGACGCCTTCGTCGGCGGCGCCGACCCCGACGTCGTCGCAGAGGGGCTCCGGGCGCTCACGCAGGTCGAGTCGGTCGCCGCCGTCGCGGTCGGCGACTCGGGCGACGCGGACGACGAGGAACCCGAGTCGGTCGACGCCGATGCGGGCGATGCGGCGGAGGACGACACAGCAGCGGACGACGCAGCGGGGGGCGACCCGGCCGACGACGACGACGCGGCCGCCGACCCGACGCCCGCCGAAGCAGCCGATGAAGCGAGTTCGGACGAGGAGGCCGACGAGGCGGACGACCGGTCCGACGACGGCGGCGACTCCGGCTCCGCCGGGGGGTCCGACTCCAAGTCCGGCGACGAGATCAAGTCGATCCGCGTCGACGTCGACCAGGTCGACGAGCTGTACGGCCTCGTCGAGCAGCTGGTGACGAGCCGGATCAAGCTCCGCCGGGAGATAGAGGGGACGGACGCGGAGTCCGACGCCTTAGACGAGCTCGACAAGCTCGCCTCCAGCCTCCAGGACACGGCGATGGACATGCGGCTCATCCCGTTCTCGCAGGTGTCCGACTCGTTCCCGCGGCTCGTGCGCGACATCTCGCGGGACCTCGACAAGCGGATCGACTTCGAGATCGAGGGCGACGACGTGGAGTTGGACCGCACGATCCTCACGGAGATGCGCGACCCGCTCGTCCACGTCCTGCGGAACGCGGTCGACCACGGGATCGAGCCGCCCGAGGAGCGCGAGGCCGCCGGCAAGGACCCGACCGGTCGCGTGGAGCTCACGGCCGAGCGCGAGCGCGACCACGTGATCATCGAGGTCTCGGACGACGGGAGCGGACTCGACCCCGACCAGCTCCGCGACAAGGCGGTCGACGAGGGCGTCAAGAGCCGCGAGGCGGTCGAGGCGATGGAGGACGGCGAGGTGTACGACCTCGTCTTCCACCCCGGCTTCTCCACCGCGGACGAGGTCACCGACGTCTCCGGCCGCGGCGTCGGGATGGACGTGGTCCGGACGACCGCCCGCGACCTCGACGGCTCCGTCTCGATCGAGAGCGAGCCGGGCGAGGGGAGCACGGTCCGCTTCCGGCTGCCCGTCACCGTCGCCATCGTGAAGGTGATGTTCGTCGACGTCGGCGGCACGGAGTACGGCATCCCGATCAAGTCGATCGCGGAGGTCGCCCGCGCCGACGATGTCGAGGAGGTCCACGGCGACGAGGTCGTCAGACACGAGGACGACCTCTACCCGGTCGTCCGGCTGAACGAGCGGCTCGGCGAGATAGACGCGACGGCGGCCGAGTCGACCCCGACCGAGTCGCCCGCCGCGGACGGCGGCGTCGCGGTCGACGAGCCGGGCGACGACGGGTTCGTCCCGGCCGATCCCACGGCGGCCGACTCCGCCGACGAGCCCGGCGGGGACCCGACCGACGACGGCATGCTCGTCCGCATCCGCGAGGAGACGCGCCAGGTCGCGCTCCACTGCGACGCGGTGTTAGACCAGGAGGAAGTGGTCGTCAAACCCCTCGACGGCCCGCTCTCGGGGACGCCGGGCCTCAGCGGCACGGCGGTCCTCGGCGACGGCGACGTCGTGGCCGTGCTCGACGTGGTGAGCCTATGAGCCGGTCGACGGACGACGGCGAGACGGCGTTCGAAGGCGTGCTCCGCCAGATCGACGACACGGTCCCGTTCGAGCCGGGGTACTACAACGAGTCGTACCTCGACCGTCGGATCACGGCGCGGATGCGCCGCCGCGACACCGAGTCGCACGCCGAGTACGAGCGCATCCTCCGCGAGGACGCCGAGGAGCGGCAGGCGCTGATGGACGCGCTCACGATCAACGTGACGGAGTTCTTCCGCAACCCGGAGATGTGGGACGTGCTCCGCGACGTGCTGCGCGAGCGGACCGCGGACCAGCGGCGCGTGCGCGTCTGGTCCGCGCCCTCGGCGGACGGCCGCGAGCCGTACTCGGTCGCGATGTTGGCCTGCGACGACCCCGAGATCGACGAGTCGCGCGTGGAGGTGCTCGGCTCCGACATCAGCGAGGAGGCGCTCGACAACGCCCGTGACGGCGTCTACCACACGACGCGGACGACCGACATCGCCGAGGAGCTCGAACCGCTCTCCGATCCGGACCGCTACGTCGAGCGCGACGGCGACACGTTCCAGGTCCGTGCCGCGGTCAAGCGACTCGTCGACTTCGAGACGCACGACCTGATCCGCGACGGCGCCCGCGACCCGTTCGACGTGGTGTTGTGCCGGAACCTGCTCATCTACATCGACGTCGACCACAAGTCGGCCCTGTTCGACACGTTGGAAGCGTCGCTCGCCGACGACGGCGTCCTCGTCTTAGGGATGACCGAGAGCGTCCCCCCGGACCGGAGCGACCGCTACGAACCGATCGACAAGCGACGGCGGGTGTTCGGGAGGCGCTGATGTCGCTGTACCAGCACGCTCGGGACGGGAACGTAGACAGCATCCGAGACGCGCTCGCGAGCGACAGCGCGGCCGTCCGGAGGCGCGCCGCCGAGTTCCTCGGGGAGATCGCCGACGAGAGCGATCAGGCGACCGTCGACGCGCTGCTCCGCGCGGCGACGACGGACGACGACCCCGAGGTCCGCGGGGCCGCGGTCGACGCGCTTGACGAGATCGGCGAGGCCGCGCTCCAACAGCTCCTCGAGGAGCTGACGGGGGGCCGCAGCGACTCGGAGGCCGAGTGGGTGACCGCCCAGAAGTTCGCCCGCGCGCTGGAGGCCGACCGCCCGGAGCTCCGGATGGCGGCGGCGAACGCGCTCGGGCGCCTCGACGACGCGAGCGGCCTCCAACCGCTCGTCACCGCGCTCGACGACGAGGACCCCCGCGTCCGGCTCCGCGCGGCGCAGGCCTGCGGGACCTTCGCCGACCCCCGAGCGATCCCGGGGCTGCGAGAGCGCCTCGACGACGCTGAGCCGCGGGTCCGGCGCGCCGCGGCGAACGCCTTGGGCACGATCGGGACCGACGAGGCGCTGTCGCCCCTCCTCGACCTGCTCGACGACGGCGACGAGTCGATCCGCCGGATCGCGGCCGGCGCGCTCGGGAAGGCGAGCACCCCGGAGCCGGTCGAGCCGCTCGCGCGGGCGCTCGGCGACGAGAGCGGGGTCGTCCGCAACGCCGCCGTCTACTCGGTGATCGAACTGCTCTCGAACGTGCCGACCCAGCAGAGCCACGCGGTCCGCGACCAGGTGGTCTCGGAGCTGAAGGCGGCCGACGACGCGACCGTCGTCGAGCCGCTGGTCGAGATCCTCACCGAGGGCCGGCAGTCCCGCCAGCGGCGGAACGCGGCGTGGATCCTCGGGCGCGTGGCCGACCCGGACGCGTCGGCGGCGGTCGAGGCGCTCGCCGACGCGCTGGCGGACGACGACCCGCAGACCGCGCAGTTCGCGGCCACGAGCCTGAAGAGCCTCGGCGGCCCGGTCGCCGAGGACCGACTGCTCGACAGGCTCGGGCCCGAACACCCGGATGACGCCCGCGCGAAGGCGGTGTTCGTCCTCGGACAGATCGGCGGGCAAGAGACGCTCAACCGGCTCGAAGAGTACGCCGACGACGACAGCCAGGCCGTCAGGAAGCGCGTGTTCTCGGCGGTCTCGAAGCTCCGCGCGGGGGGTCCCTAAATGGCGCAGAAGGACGGCGAGTACAAGATCACGGACACGCAGGCGAAGTTCGCCGTCGCGGTCCGCGAGGGCCGCAAGGTGAGCGACGTGTCGTGGACGCCCGGACGCGTCCTCCTCTCGAACCGGCGGCTAATCCTGGCCGGCAACGACGGGAAGCGGACCGTCCCGCTGTCGAAGCTGGAGCGGCTCGGCGGGCGCCACGACGCGAACCAGTCGGTCGCGCGCGTCTCCAACTACGTGAGCTTCGACCTCGGCGAGCAGGTGCTGCTCGTCGCCGCCTCGGACCACGAGCTGTTCGAGCGCGACGTGTACCGCGCGCTGCTCGACCAGAAGACCGTGATGGCGAAACACCCCGCCATCGAGGGGGGCGTCGTCCAGGACACCGAGTGGGAGCAGGCCCGCGTGAAGATCGACGAGAACGGGCTCAACGCGGCCCTAGAGCGCGGCGCGTTCGTGAAGTTCGACCTCGACGACATCAGCGGCCTCGACGCCGCGAAGCGCACGGTGAACGGCGAGAAGAAGCCCGTCATCGAGGTGTCGCACACCGACGACGAGGGGACGAGCATCGAGACGCACGTCGCCGGCGAGCCGAGCCGGATGCGGTTCGTCGAGTCGTGGCTCCGGAAGGGCGAGGAGCGCTCGTCGACGAACGTCGACCTCTCCAGCCGCGACCGCGAGGTGCTGATGGCGCTGTACTCCGGCGTCTCGCCGTTCGAGATCCCCTCGTTCCTCGGGATGGACGTCGACGACGTGGAGGAGACGTTCGAGCGGCTCGTCGAGTTAGAGGTCGTCGAGGAGGTCCGGATCCGCCGCGAGGTCGCGCTCAACTCCCGCGGCCGCAACATCGCCAGCGAGGCGATGAACGAGCAGTAGGCGCCCGATCTCCGGGAGCGACGGCCGCCCTGCCGCGCCGCTGCTCTGCTGCCGCGCCGCTGCTCCGCCGCCGCGCCGCCCTGTCGGCGCGTCGAACCACGCTTAAGTCGCCGCCCGGCGCAGTACGGGCATGAGCTACGAGGCAGTGCTTTTCGACCTCGACAACACGCTGTACCCGTACGCCCCCTGTAACGAGGCGGGCAAGCGGGCCGCGCTCGACGCCCTCCGCGAGCGCGGGTACGAGCTGGACCGCGCGGCGTTCGACGACCTGTACGCGACCGGGCGGCGGGAGACGAAGCGCGAGACCGGCGGCACCGCGGCCTCGCACTCCCGACACGTCTACTTCAAGCGCGGGCTGTCCCGGCACGCCGGCGGGCCCGACCCCGCGGGCGCGCTGGCGGCCGGCGACGCCTACTGGAACGGCTTCCTCGGCGCGATGTCGCTCTGTGACGGCGTCGAGGCGGTCTTCGACGCCCTCGACGCGGCGGGGGCCGACGTCGCGGTCGTGACGAACCTCACCACGCGAGTCCAGCTTCGCAAGCTCGTGCGCCTCGGGATCGACGACCGGATCGACCTGCTCGTCACCTCCGAGGAGGTGGGCCGCGAGAAGCCGAGCGCGCTCCCGTTCACGACCGCGCTCGCGGCGCTCGACCACCGCCCGAGCGAGGCGCTGGCCGTCGGCGACAACGTCGAAACGGACGTCTCCGGCGCGGACGCCGTCGGCATCGACTCGGCGCTGTTCGTCGCCGACGGCGACGCGCCTCCCAATGCGGACCTCCCGGCGCGACAGCGCCCGGACCACCGGCTCGACGCCTTCGCCGACCTGACGGAGGTGGCGGCGTGAGCCCCGACGGCTCCGGCGCCGGCTCCGACCCGGACGCGAACCCGGACTTCCTGCGCGAGGCGCGCGAGGCGGTCGTCGAGTACGCGCCGGCGCTCGCGGACCTGACGCCCGGCCGGACCGGGAACCTGAGCGTCCGCGAGGGCGACCGCGTCGCCGTCACGCCCACCGGCGTCCCGTACGACTCCTTCGACGCGGTCGACGTGCCGGTGGTCTCGCTCGACGGCGAGCGGCTCGCCGGCCGGATGGCGCCGTCGAGCGAGGTGCCGATGCACACGGGCATTTACCAACACGACCGGCCCGGCGCGATCGTCCACACCCACTCGCCGTGGGCGACGACGATGGCGACGCTCCACCGGCGGCTCCCGCCGATCCACTACATGATCGCCGCGGTGGGCCGAGAGGTCCCGCTGGCGGATTACGCGCCGTACGGCACCGAGGAGCTGGCCGCGAACGTCGTCGCCGCGATGGCCGAGGCCGACTCCGACGCCGCAATCTTAGCGAACCACGGGCTCGTCGTCACCGGCCCCGACGTGGCGACGGCGGTCGAGAACACCCGCCACGTCGAGGACATCTGTCGGCTCTACCTGCGCGCGTCCGCCGTCGGCGAGCCGCACGTCCTCACCGACGAGCAGATGGCGACGGTCGAGGAGCGGTTCGAGAGCTACGGGCAGCAGCCCGACGCGGAGTAGAGCGGGCTGACGCGGAGCAGAGCGCCCCAACGTGGAGCAGAGCGGCCCGACACCGGGCGGCGCCGGCGCCGTCTTCGCCGCCGGTCGGCCGGTTCTATAAATACACGGGCGGCTACCGGATCGGTATGACAGACACTGAGCCGTCGCCGGCGGTCCGCGAGACCGCCGAGTCGATCGCGACCATGGAGATCCGCGGCGCGGCCACCATCGCCTCCGCCGCCGCCGAGGCGCTCGCCGACCAGGCCGCCGCCGCGGCCGAGGCGGACGCGACCGCGAGCGACCCCGAGGCGTTCCGCGCGTCGATGCGCGCCGCGGCGCGGACGCTCCGCGAGACGCGCCCGACAGCGGTGTCGCTGCCGAACGCCCTCCGCTACGTCCTCCAGCGGATGGAGGGCGACTCGGTCGACCGGCTCCGTCGGAGCGTCGTCGACGCCAGCGAGTCGTTCGTCGACCAGCTCGACCGCGCGCAGGAGGACCTCGGGCAGGTGGGCGCGAACCGCCTCGCGGACGGCGACACGGTGATGACCCACTGCCACTCCACCGACGCGCTGGCGTGCATCGAGGCGGCCGTCGAACAGGGGAAGTCGATCTCGGCGGTCGTCAAGGAGACGCGCCCGCGCCAGCAGGGCCACATCACGGCCGAGGCGCTCCGCGAGATGGGCGTTCCGGTCACGCTCATCGTCGACTCCGCGGCGCGGCGCTACCTCGACGAGGTCGACCACGTCGTCGTCGGCGCCGACTCGATCGCGGCGGACGGCGGCGTGATCAACAAGATCGGCACCTCCGGGCTCGCGGTCAACGCCCGCGAGCGCGGCGTCCCGATCATGACCGCGGCCCAGACGATCAAGCTCCACCCGGAGACGCTGACGGGCCACACCGTCGAGATCGAGATGCGCTCGGAGGAGGAGGTGATCGAGCCGGGGACGCGCGACGCGATCGGCGATATCACCGTCGAGAACCCCGCGTTCGACGTGACGCCGCCGCGGTACATGGACGCGATCGTCACCGAGCACGGCCAGTTCCCCCCGGAAAGCATCGTGACGCTGATGCGGGAGCTGTTCGGCGAGGGCGCCGCCGAGCCGTGGGCCGAGCCATGAGCGGGCGCGACGGCGCTCCGGGCGACGACCCGCCGGCGGGCGACCCGGCCGACGGCGATCCCTCCAACGACGCCAACCCCGCCGAGGGCGAGGGCGTCGACGACTGGGACGAGACCGTCGCGGAGTGGGAAAGCGAGGTCGACGAGTGGGAAGGCGACCCCTCCGGCGACGCGAGCGACGCCGACGGCGACGCGGACACCCACGGCGACGCCGGTAACGGGACCGCCGCCGACGCCGCCTCCGACGACGACGTCGACCCCGCGATCGATCGCGACCCGGACCTGACCCCGGACGACGCCGACCGCGTGCCGAAGGTCGTCTCGGCGGGCCACATCAACTGGGACGTGACGATCCACGTCGACAGCCTCCCCGAGCCGGACGGCGAGACGCGGATCGACCGGCTCGAACAGTCCGGCGGCGGCAGCGCGGCGAACGTCGCGGTCGGGCTCGTCGACCTCGGCGGCCAGTCGGTCGTCTACGGCAGCGTCGGCGGCGACGAGTCGGGCGCGCTGGCGCTGCGCGAACTCGCGAGCGCCGGCGTCGACCCCGGACAGGTGCTCGTCGACGCCGACGAGCCAACCTCGGTGAAGTACGTCATCGTCGACGGCGGCGGCGAGCTGCTCATGCTCGCGAACGACGGCGCCAACGAGTCGTTCTCCGCGGCCGGGCTCGACCGCGACACGCTCGCGGCCGCCGACCACCTCCACCTCACCGGCCAGCAGCCCGAGACCGCCGCGGCGCTCGCGACCGCGGCGGCGGAGGCGGGCGCGACCCGCAGCTTCGACCCCGGTCGCCGCGTCGCCGACCGCGAGTTCGACGCCGCGCTCCACGCGAGCGACGTGCTCTTCCTCAACGACCGCGAGGCCGACGCGCTCGACGCGGCGACAGATGTGGACCCGTGGGAGCCGGACGACCGCGTCGTCGCGATCAAGCTCGGCGACGAGGGCGCGACGGTGCGGACGCCGCACGGCAGCGTCTCGCACCCGGGGTTCGACGCCGACCCGGTCGACACGACCGGCGCGGGCGACGCCTTCGCGGCCGGGTTCCTCGCGGCCGCGCTCCGCGAGCCGGAGATCACCGGCGACGGGTTCTCGCACGACCCGCGCGACTATCAGGCGCCGATACTCGTCGGCAACGCCTGCGGCGCCGTCGCCACCGAATCGGTGACCGCTCGCACCGACCTCTCGTGGGACCGCGTCCGCGAGCGGATGGGCGAGTCGCCCGAGACGGACCTCCTGATCGAAGTACGGGCCTGAACCGGGCGCGGGCGTCGTTCGCGGGTCGCGCCCTCGCGCAGCGGCGCGGAGCGGGCCGCTCCACGTCGTTGTCGACCGAAACAGGAACGGTCGAGCCGTCCCCGGCGGATCAGATCCCGCCGGCGAGCCGGTCCGAGTCCGGGACGCCCTCGCCGTCGCGCACCGTCCCCGTTTCGCCCCAGCCGTCGGTGACGGAGAGCCGGGCCGCGTCGGGGAGCGGGTCGCTCGTGACCCGGATCAGCGCGGCCGAGTAGGTGATCGCGTCGCCGCAGGCGACGTCGTCGCTCCCCGGCCCCCGGACCGTCGCGTCCGCGACGAAGGTCCCGTCCTCGACGCCCATGCCGGTGCTATCGAACGTGATCTCGTCGTGACAGGTGTCGGGACCGACGGACTCGACGTAGACGAGCACCGACGCCGCGAAGTCGGTCTCCTCGACGAACGCGCGGACCGCTTCGGGCGCGTCGTCGAGGAGCCACGAGGCCTCCCCCTCCTCGGTGATCAGCGTGCAGAAGCCGCGCCGCTCGGTCCGGTCCCACGCGGGGCCCGAGAGGGCGGCACCGACCTGCCGGACGACCGTCGTTACCTCCTCGTCGTCGCTGTCGGCCCCGTCGCCGCCGTCTCTGTCGGTTCCGCCGCCGTCGGTCCCGCTCCCGTCCGCCGGGACGCCGGCCTCGGTACACCCCGCGAGCGCGGCGACGCCGCCGGCGACGCCGTAGAGGGCCGCTCGTCGCGTGAACTGACTCATACCTCCACATACGCGGGCGGTACATAAGGGTCTCGTGTAAACGAAAACAACCGTCTGACCGACACCGGCGGGCGATTCCGCCCGTTCAGCGCGTCCGCGGTCGTCTCACGCCGGCGCGAACAGCGCCTCGACCCCCTCGCCGTCGAGGCCGGCGGCGAGGCCGAGCGCGAGCGCGACCCGCGCCTTCGCGGCCGGGAGGTCGCCGGCGAACGTCACCCCGTGGTCCGCGAGCGTGACGGCGCCGCCCGGCGTCCCGTACACCGGCTCCGTCGGCCCGGCCGGTGGGCGGCCGGCGACGACGACCGGCACGGACGCGACCGCCTCGCCGAGCGCGTCGCCGAGCGCCGCCGTGACGTTGCCGAGGCCCGTCCCCTCGACGACGACTCCGCCGACGCCGGCGTCGAGCACGCGCTCGATCGCCCCGACGCCGACGCCGGTCCCGGAGTGGATCACCGGGACCTCGGGCACGTCGGACGCGCTCTCGATCGCGTCTGCCAGCGGGTCGACCGCGACGCCGCGCTCGGGGGTACGGACGAGCCGCGAGGCGTCGCGGGTGAACGTCGCGACCGGCCCCGTCCCCGGCGAGGTCATCGTCGACAGCGCGTTGCTGTGCCCCTTCACGACGTCGCGGGCGGCGTGGAGCTCGTCGTCGAACGCGACGTGAACGCCGCGCGAGAACCGGGCGTCCGCGGCAGCCCGGACCGCGAGCGCGAGGTTCGCTGGGACGTCGCTGGAGGGCTCGTCGAGGCGGCGCTGCGCGCCCGTGACGACGACCGGCGCGCCGAGGTCCGTGAGGAGGTCCAGGGCGAACGCGGTGTCCGCCAAGGTGTCCGTCCCGTGGGTGACGACGACGCCGTCGGCCCCCTCGCCGACCGCGTCGCGGGCGGCCGCCGCGGTCGCGAGCACGTCCCGCCACCGCACGTCGAACCCCGGCTGCGAGCACACCTCGGTCGTCGTCACCCGGGCGTGGTCCGACACGGCCGGCACCGCGGCCACGAGGTCCTCGCCGGTCTTCTCGGGCGCCGCGCCGTCGTCGCCGGGCTCCGAGGCGATGGTGCCGCCGCAGGCGACGACCGCCACCCGCGGGCGGCCGCCGTCGGCGCGCGCGTCGTCTCGGTCCCTCCGGTCATCGCGTCGGTCGCGGCGATCGGTCTCGGTCATGCCCCCCCTCGCCGCCCGACGGACAAAGCGGTTGGTGCCGCGGCAGTCGTCCGGGGCCGCGTTCGCCGGGGCGCCGCGGTCGGTCCCGCGTGACGCCCCGCGAGCGACCGGAGCGCGCGGATCGGAGACGATTCCAGAACAAAGGATTAGCGGGCTCTATGAACGGTTAAAACGTTTCTGCGGCGGTTGTGAAACGACTCGATCGGTCGAGAAACGCCGTGAAATTCGCCGAACCCTCGTCGGGGTATATGTGGGTCCCCGTCGTACGCGGAAGTGTCCATGTCAACCCCCGCTCCCACCCAGATCGCCTCCGGCGACCGGCTCGCCGGGCTGATGACCGGTACCGTCAAGGCGGCCGCCTTCTGGGCGGCCATCGCCATCCCGGCGGCGTACCCCGTGCTGCTGTACTCGGGGCTCGACGGCGGCACCGGGCGCCTGTTCGTCGCCCTCCTGTTCGCGAACGCCCTCGCGCTCGCGCTCGGCCACGACTACAAGCGCTGACGCCGGACCCCTGCCCGAACCGCCCGTCCGAACGCCGACACGTCGCGTGGACACCGACGCAGCGCCCTCCTCTCGCCCTCCGTCGTTTTCCGCACAGCCGCCGCTCTGTCCCCTCCGCTCCCCGCCCCGGCCGCCCGCTCTCGAAGCGCTTACCCCCGCCCCAGTCCGACTGGGGATATGAGCGACGAGACCCGCGTCGAGTGGCGCGACTGGGGCCCCGAGGCGTTCGCCGAGGCCGACGAGCGCGACTGCCCGGTGCTGCTCTCGCTGTCGGCCACCTGGTGCGAGGGCTGTCACGAGATGGACGCGATCACCTACGCGGAGCCGCGGATCGCGGCCAACGTCAACGAGGGGTTCGTCCCCGTCCGCGTCGACGTCGACCGCCGCCCGCGGGTGCGCGAGCGGTACAACATGGGCGGGTTCCCGACGACCGCCTTCCTCACGCCCGAGGGGACGCTGCTGACGGGCGCGGGCTACCTCGACGTGGACGGGATGCGGCAGGTCCTCGAGTCGGTCCGGCAGATGTGGGCCGACAAGGGTCGGGAGGCCGGGCGCGTCCCCCGCGCGCTCGACGCCGACCTGCCGCCCCGCGGCGAGGTGACCGACGCGATAGAGAGCCACCTGGCGGGCCAGCTGGAGGCCAAGTACGACGCCGAACACGCCGGCTGGGGGACCGACGCGAAGTTCCCGCTCCCCCGCACCGTCGAGTTCGCGCTGAAGCGCGACCGGAACCGGGCGCTCCGGACGCTCGACGCGGTCCGCGACCACCTGACCGACGACGTCGACGGCGGGTTCTTCCGGTACGCGGGCACGTCGGACTGGGGCGACGTGGCCTACGAGAAGCCGCTCGACACGAACGCCGCCGTCACCCGCGCGTTCGCCAACGCCTTCCTCTACACCGGCGACGAGGCCTACCTCGACCCCGCGCTCGACGCCGTCTCCTTCCTCACGGACGACCTCTGGACGGGCTACGGCGTCGGCGGGAGCCTCGGCCCGGGGCTCGGCCGCGCCTACTACGCCGCCCCCGCCGAGGACCGCGCCGACCTGGACGATCCCCGCCGCGACCTCACCGTGTTCGCGGGCGGCAACGCGCTCGCCGCGGACGCGCTCCTCGCGGTGGCCGCCTACACCGACGACGAGCGGGCCCGCGAGTACGGCGGGCGCATCCTCGACGGGCTCGAACGCGACCTGATCGACGCCGAGGCCGGCGAGGTGACGCACTACCGCGGCAGCGACGAGGCCGGCGAGTCCGACCTGCTCGAAGACGCCGCCCGCGTCGTCGGCGCGTACGTCCGCGCCGCCGGCGTGCGCGGCGAGGGCGCCGCCGTCGCCCGCGCGGTCGCGGACCGAGCGGTCGACCGGCTCCGCGTCGACGGCTCCTTCGTCGACGGCCCGCGCTCGGGCCCGGGGCTGCTCGACCGGTCGTTCCGCCCGCTCGACGCCAACGTCGAGATGGCGACGGCGCTCTGCGACCTCGCGGCGCTCACCGGCGAGGACCGCTACCGCGAGGTCGCGCGGGAGACCGCCGAGGCGTTCGCCGGCGCCACCGAGCGGCTGAGCGTTCAGGTCGCCGCCTACGGGAGCCTCGCGGCCCGGATCCGGCGCGGCACGACCGCCATCGCCGTCGGGACGGAGCCCGGGAGCGACCTCCACCGCGCCGCGTGGCGGGTCGCCGACCACGAGAAGGTCGTCGCGCCGAACGCCCACGAGGCCGACGCGCCGGCGCCGCGGACGGTCCCCGAGGGGACCGCGGTCGTCCTCGCCGGCGACGGCGCCTCGGAGCCGGCGAAAACGCCCGACGAGTTGATGGACCGGGTCGGCGACGTGCTCGCCTGAGATCCGGGACCGGGCTGGATCGGCGCGTCGGCGGCAGCGGTCTCGCTTCGACGGGCGCCCGCGAGGCACCTCGCGGATCGTAAACGGACGATGCGTTTATACGGGCGCCGGGGCATCCCAGCGTATGGCATCTCTTCGCGACCTGGGGCTCTCCGAGTACGAGGCCCGGGCGTACCGCGCGCTCCTTCGGACCGGGCCGACGACGGCCAAGGACCTCTCGCGGGCCAGCGAGGTTCCGATGGGACGGATCTACGACGTGCTCAACAGCTTGGAGCAACACAGCCTGGTCCGCAGTCAGGCCGCGAGCCGCCCGAAGAAGTACGTCGCGGTCGAGCCGGACGCGGCGCTCGACCGGCTGCTCGACGAGAAGAAGGAGGAGCTGCGGACGCAGGCCGAGCAGTACGAGTCCGTGGTCGACGACCTCTCGGCGGAGCTCGACGCCGGCGAGCCGGTCGACGGCCAGTTCTGGACCGCGGCCGTCGGCGCCGAGGAGGCGACGGACCTCCTCTTAGAGCGGATCGCCGCCGCGGAGCGCCGGGTCGTCGTGGTCGCGGGCGCGCCGGCGACCGGCTTCGACCTCGGAACGATCGGCGAGCAGGTGACCGCCGAGCTCGAGTCCGCGCTCGAACGCGGCGTGGAGATCCGCGTCCTGCTGTCGCCGGCGACGGTCGACGCGCTCCCGCGGAGCGTCGGGCGCCGGTACACCGCGGAGCTGGCCGAGGTGGACGGGTTCGAGGTCCGGACCTCCCCGAACGTGGACGGGACGTTCAACGTGTTCGACGAGATAGAGGTGTGTATCGAGGTCCCGCACCCGCTGTCGGCGGACGAGCCGTTCGCGATGATCGACGTGAAGGACATCGACTTCGCGACGAGCGTGAAAGAGCAGTTCGAGCCGCGCTGGGCGGACTCGGAGCTGCTGACGTTCTGAGTCCGTGGCGGCGGGCTATCGGTCGAGCTCGTCGCGGAGGTCGCCCAGCCGGACCTCGCGCTCGGCGTGGGCGTTGTGCTGGTGGATCGACTCGTCGTTCGACTGCTTCATGTGGATCACGGCGTCGTCCGAGAGGTGCGGGAACTCGGTGACGGTGCCCTCGGCGAGCGCGCGGACGCAGTCCTCGACGAACTTCGCGTCGGCGTGGGCCTCGTAGGTCATGTGGTCCTCGTCGGGCCGTTTCGCCATGTTGTAGATGCGCGCGCTCATCGAGTCGCGGGCGACGTCGATCACGTCCCGGAGGTCCACGTCCGGGTGGCCGTCGGTCGTGATCGTCAGGGTCGCGTGGCCGCGCTGGGAGTGGCCCGGTTGCGGGACGGCGTCGAGGAACTCCTCGGTCGTCTCCTCGTCGACGCCCAGCTCGGCGAGCTTCTCGCGGGCCCGCGACTCGCTCATCCCCTGCGAGCAGGGGCAGACGGTCATGCCGGTGACCTCGGCGCCGATCTCCTCGCGGGTGCCCTCCTCGGTGGCGGTCGCGCTGGCGACGATCGTCGCCGTGCTCTGGGTCTCGATGTCCGACGCCGGCGTGTGCTCGCGGGTGACGAGCTCCGCCGTCATCGACACCTCGGCGGTGGTCGTGTAGTCGTGCTTCTCCAAGAGCCGCTCGGCGGCGTCGCCGCAGACGTCCTCGACGCGGTACGCCTCCTCGCGGGTGATGTCTTCCAATATCTCGTCGACCGTCGCGAGGTTCCGCGACATGTCGATCCCCTTCCGCCCGCTCGGGAGGTCGACGAACACCTCGAACTCCGCCATGAGAACGATGGGGCGCTTGTCGCCGCGCGCCAGCTTGACGAGCTTCTCCACGCCGGTGACGCCGACCTGCGATAGCCCGACGGTGACGTCGGGGGACGACGCCTGTACGTCCGGCAGCTGATGACTCATTACGAACATGATAGGGACTCCCGGGATTAGCCCTTTCGGAAGGGGGAGGTTCGTCTGGTAGTCGCGCGCACCCGGCCGCGCGAGGAGCGGGTGGTGAGAGTAGCGGGTCGCGCGAGAAACCGGGTCGCGAGCGCGGCGTCCTCGAAGCCCCGTCGACCGAGCGGTTCCGGCGTCGTCGGGTCCCGCGGATCGCCGCGTGTGTGAGGAGCCAACGTCCTGCGGGTCGTAACGCACGATTTATAACGGCGGCAGCGGAAGGTATCCCAAGACCATGCCGAGTTCCAATGGGCCGCAGAAGGCGACTCGCGACAAGCTCTCGAACAAGCCCCGCAACCGCGGCACCTCCCCGCCGCAGCGAGCGATCCAGGAGTTCGACGAGGGGTCGCAGGTCCACCTCAAGATCGACCCGAGCGTCCCCAAGGGCCGCTTCCACCCCCGCTTCGACGGCCGGACCGGAACCGTCGTCGGCAAGCAGGGGTCGGCGTTCAAAGTCGAGATTCCGGACGGCGGCAAGACGAAGACCCTCATCGTCACCGCCGCCCATATGCGGGCGCAGCAGAACTGAGATGACGATCTTCAAAGAGAAGCTCGACGAGGAGTACGTCACCACCTCCGAGGCGAAGGAGATCCTCGTGGAGATCGAAGAAGAGCGGGCGGCCGACGAGGACCGCGACCTCCGCTACGAGTTGGCCCGCGCGATCGAGCACGTCAACCGGTTCGCGGACCTCGACGCCGACGAGTCCCGTGAGCTCGTCGAGGAGCTCACCGAGCTCGACCAGATCGACGTGCCGACCGCGGTGAAGATCGCCGACCTGCTCCCCGAGGACCGCACGGAGCTCCGCTCGGTGTTCGCCCAAGAGCGCTACTCGCTCGACGGCGACGAGCTCGACGAGATCCTCGACGTCGTCGCGAAGTACGCCTGACCGCGGGTCCCACCCGGCCCGGCGGGACGGGTCACCGACACGTTTTTTCAGATTTCCGCCCGTACGTCGAGCCGCATGTACCAGACCACCCTCGTGCCGACCGGCGAGGGCGACGCCGCCCTCGACGCGGTCGACGACGCGATCGAGATCACGGCGGCGGAGGGGACGGTACACGTCCTCGGCGTCGTCGAGGAGATTCCGATGTACGAGCGGTCGGGGAAGCCGGAGAAGTTCGACGAGGACGACCCCGAGCGCCGCGAGCGGCTGGCGGCGGCGGTCGACCGGGTCGCGACCGCCGTCGCGGACGCGGGCATCGACAGCGAGACCGCGATCGAGTCCGGGGTCCCCGCCCACGAGATCGCGGCGCACGCGGACGCGGTCGACGCCGACGCGGTCGTGATGGGCAAGCGCGGCCTCGACGCCGCGGCCGACGACCTCCTCGGCAGCACGACCGAGCGCGTCATCCGGACCGCCGACGCGACGGTCGTTTCCGTCCCCGTCTCCGAGTGACCCCGGCCGAGCGCCGGGCCCCGCGCGTCACCGATCGCGGCCGGCCTCGACGACGATCGTTCCGAAGAGCCGCCGGTCGCGCTCGCGCACGGTCGCGCCGTCGTCGAGCGCGCGCCGCGCCGCGGCGGTCCGCTCCGCGAGCATCCCGAGCGGGTCGTCGGTCCGGGCGTCGAAGAGCCGCCCGTTCAGCGCCACGAACGCCCGGAGCGCGGCGTTCGCCGCGCGGTTCCCCTCCGGGACGAACGCCGCGACGACGACGGCGTCCGCCAGGTCGCACCAGCGGCGCACGACCGCGTACGGGTCGGGGAAGAGCGACGTGACGAACGTCGCGAGGACGGCGTCCGCGGCCGCGACCGGCGGGCGCTCGGCGTCCGCCTCGACGAGCGAGACGTTCTCCCAGCCGCGCCGCGCGACGAGCCCCGCGGCCCGGTCGAGCATCCGGGTCGAGACGTCGACGCCGACGACGCGGCCGCTCGCTCCGACGGCCTCGCGGAGCGCGGGGAGGTTCACCCCCGGGCCGCAGCCGAACTCGACGACGGTGTCGCCCGGCGCGAGGTCGAGCGATCGGACGCAGGCGGCGCGGACGCCGCCGACCGACGCCGTGGCCCGCGCGAACCAGTCGTAGACGCGGGCCCACGCGTCGTAGCTGCGCCGGACCCGACGCAGTCGACGCGGGTCCGACTCCGCGGCGGGCGCCTCCGAACCCGCCCGGCCGCCCGCCGCGCCGTCGCGGGTCACGGGTCGGCGCCGACCGCGGCCGGGGGCGTCTTGGGCCACCACCGTGCCGGCCCGTCGCGGGCGACCGTCGACCGGCACTGCTCCGAGCCCGCACAGCCCCGCGGCCGCTGGTAGCTGATCCCGCGCTCCGCGAGGTACGACACGTAGCCGTCGTCGACGCGGTCCAGCTTCTCGTGACACACCCACCGCTCGCCGCACCGCCCGGCCGCGACGTTCCGGTACGGACAGGTGAACGTCGTCTCCTCGATACCGCCCTCGGAGGCCGTCTCGTCGATCCGGACGCCGACCGACCGGTACGCGAGCCGGAGCCGCCGGACGACGGCCCCCGGCGACGACGCCCCGAGGAACAGGACGTGCGCCAGCGCGTAGCCGAAGTCGTGGAGCAGGCGCTCGGCCCGCGTCAGCGACGCGCGGTCGCCCTCCAGCCGCGACCGGAGCGTGCCGTACCACTCCGCGATCTCGCGGACCTCGTCGGTCAGCGCCGCCGCCTCCGCGAGCGCCTCGCGCCGCTCCGTCAGCGCGGTCGGCCCGTCCGAGAGGCGGAACGACGGCACCGCTTCGACGTGTTCGAGCACCCGCTCGCGGAGGCAGTCGCCGTCCGCGTGCGCCGCGGCGCGTCGGCGGAGCTCGGGGTACCAGCGCCGCGTCAGGGCGCCGTACGCGCCGTCGAGCAACTCGTCGACCCGACCGATCTCCGCCGCCTCAGTCGGCCCGCCGCGGTCGGGGCCGTCCGCCTCGACCGACGGTCCGGGAAACGCCTCGACGAGTCGAACCAGCTCCTCGGGGTCCGGTTTCGCCATGGTACCACGTCGCACCCGACGCTATTGAATCCGACCGTCGGCGGCCGCGCCGCGACCCGCCTCGCCAGCGGTTTTTTCACCGCTCGGAGCGATAAACGATATATGGACAACGCCGACGGCGACGGGACGCCGGCAGACGACCGGAACGGGGGTGGCGCCGCCGCGGACGCCGGAGCGGAACAGAGCGACGACGGCGGCGGCCCCACCGCCGTCCTGCTCGACGTGCTGCCGAACGGGCGCCCCGACGACGACCGCCCGCAGTCCCGCAAGTCGCCGGTGGCGTACGCGCTCGGCGCGCCGTCGTTCGCGCTGTACGAACTGACGCTCGCCGGCGACGCGGACGTCTCGGTGGGCGACCGGATCGCCCTCGACGGCCCGGACGTCGGCCGCTACCGCGAGGTGTCGTTCGACGACCTCACCAGGAACGCGGCCGCGGAGGTCGAGTACGCGGTCGAGGCGATCGTCGAGGCCGACGAGGAGCGGTTCGTCGACTTCTACAACGAGGCCGGGCCGATCACCCTCCGGCTCCACCAGCTGAACCTGCTGCCGGGGATCGGCAAGAAGCTGCGGAACGACCTCTTAGACGAGCGGAAGCGCGGCCCGTTCGAGAGCTTCGCCGACGTCGAAGAGCGGATCTCCGGGCTCCACCGCCCCCGGGAGGTGATCCTCGAACGGATCGTCGAGGAGATCCGCGAGTCCGACCTGAAGTACCGGACGTTCGTCGGGCGCGAGGAGTGAGCCGCGCCGCCCCCGGGTCCTCCCGGTGTCCCCGAAACGAGACTTTTACCCGAACACCGCGTGTACCCCGGCTATGACCGACTCATCGGCGGGTGAGGGCACCGCGTACGGGCAGCGCGACCCCGACGCGCTCGCGAGGCGGGCCGGCGCGCGGGCGGACCCCGACCGCGACCAGCACTTCCTCGTCGACGACCGGGTCCTCGACCGGATCCCGGGCTACCTCCCGGACGACGCCGACCGGAGCCGCCTCCTCGAGATCGGCGGCGGCGCGGGGGCGCTCACCGACCGACTCCTGGCCGCGGCGACGGGCGACGCCGCCGCGACCGGCGACTCCCCGTCCCGCCGCGTCACCGTGATCGAACGCGACGGCGCCTTCGCCGAGTTCCTCCGCGAGGAGTTCGCGGCCGCGGTCGCCGACGGGCTCCTCGACGTGATCGAGGGCGACGCGCTCGACGTGGACCTCCCGCCCTTCTCCGCCTGCGTCGCCAACCTGCCGTACGGCGTCTCCTCGGAGATCGCCTTCCGGCTGCTCCCGGAGAAGAAGCCGCTCGTGGTGATGTTCCAGGCCGAGTTCGCCGACCGGATGGTGGCCTCGGCCGGCGAGTCCGCGTACGGCCGCCTCTCGGTGTCGGCGCAGCACTACGCCGACGTGGAGATCGTCGAGCGCGTGCCGAAGGAGGCGTTCGACCCCCAGCCGGCCGTCGAGAGCGCCGTCGTGCGCTGCACTCCCCGAGACCCCGACTACGTCGTCGGCGACGAGGCGTTCTTCCTCCGGTTCGTGAAGGCGCTCTTCACCCAGCGGCGCAAGACGGTGCGGAACGCGGTGCGGAACACGGCCCACATCTCCGGGCTCGACGACCCGGAGGCCGTCGTCGACGCGGCGGACGAGGAGCTGTTGCGCAGCCGCCCCGGCACGCTGGAGCCGGCGGCGTTCGCGGCGCTGGCGGAGCTGGCCCGCGAGCGCGGCTCCCCCGCGGAGGCGTGACGATGACGGGCTGGGTCGGCCTCGTGACGGAGCTTCAGCGCGCGCTCGCGGGCAACGCCGAGCGGTTCGCCGCCTCGGTGGGGATCGTCGTCGCGGTGCTCGGGGTCCGGCTCCTCACGCGGCGGCTGCGGCGCGGGGACAGGGAGCTCAGCTCGACGCAGCGGCTCCTGCTGTCCGCGGGCGTCGGCGGCGCCACCGCGCTGGGCGCGATCACGCTGATCGCGGTGTGGGACCAGAGCGGCGCCCTCTTCGAGACGGCCCGGTCGGCGCTGAGCGCGAACCAGCTGTCGAACGTCGTCCTCGCCGTGCTGCTCTTAGCGATCGCGTACGCGCTCACGGACTTCCTCGGGGGCGTCATCCGCGAGATCGGCGCCGAGAGCGCCTCGATCTCGCAACACCAGCAGGAGGTCATCCTGCGGGTCACGCAGCTGAGCGTCTACACGTCCGCGATACTCGCCGTCGTCGGGCTGTTCACCGACAACGTCGGCAGCCTGCTCGTCGGTGCGGGGTTCCTGGGTATCGTTATCGGCATGGCGGCGCGGCAGACGCTCGGCGCGATACTGGCCGGGTTCGTGCTGATGTTCTCCCGGCCGTTCGAGGTCGGCGACTGGGTGGTGATCGGCGACCACGAGGGGACGGTGACGGAGATATCGATCATGAGCACGCGGCTCCGGTCGTTCGACGGCGAGGTGATCACGATGCCGAACGACGACGTCCGGTCCGGGTCGATCGTCGACCGGTCGCGCCGGAACCGACTGCGGATCGAGATCGAGGTGGGCGTCGACTACGACACCGACGTCGAGCGCGCGGCCGCGGTGGTCGAGGAGGCGGTCGCGGGCGTCGAGGACGTCGCCGAGATGCCCGAGCCGAACGCCGTGACGAAGCGCTTCGGCGACTCCGCGGTCGTGTTGGGGCTCCGGTACTGGATCCGCAACCCGAGCATGCGCAAGCGCTGGCGGACCCAGACCGCCGCGATGGGCGCGATGAAGGACGCGCTCGAAGACGAGGGGATCGTCATCCCGTTCCCGCAACAGACGCTCTCGGCCCGCACGGAAGGCGCCTCCGGCCCCCAACTGGACGCCGCCGTCGAGAGCCGCGCGGCGACGCGCGGCGGCTCCGCCGACGCCGGCAACGCGGACGGTGCGTCGAGCGACGGCGACGCGGCGGAGGGCGACAGATGAGCGGCGACGGGAGCGGGGCCGGCGACGGCCTCGCGGCGCGACGCGGCGCCGACGACGCGGTCGTCTACCAGCCCGCGGAGGACTCCGGCCTGCTCGCGGAGGCGGCGGTCGCGGAGGCGCACGGGCGCGTGCTGGAGGTCGGCACCGGGTCGGGGTGGGTCGCCGAGCGGGTCGCCGAGGAGCGCGGCCTCGACGTGGTCGGAAGCGATCTCAACCCACACGCCGCGCGTCAGGCCCGCGAGCGCGGCGTCGAGGCCGTCGTCGCCGACCTGCTCTCGCCGTTCCGCGCGGACGCGTTCGACACGGTGTGTTTCAACCCACCGTACCTGCCCACCGACCCCGACAACGAGTGGGACGACTGGATGGAGCACGCGCTCTCCGGGGGCGAGTCGGGCCGCGAGCTCATCGAACCGTTCCTCGCGGACGTGGGACGCGCGCTCGCGTCGGACGGCGTCGTCCTCCTCCTCGTCTCCTCGCTGACCGGCTACGACGAGGTGCTCGGCTTGGTCGACGAGGCCGGCTTCGCGGCCGAGCCGGTCGTCGAGGAGTCGTTCCCCTTCGAGACGCTCACCGTGCTGGCCCTCCGTCGGGCGTAAGCCTCCGCAATAAATTACTGTAGAGAATAATACGTATTAGCAAATATTATACGTCGACATATCCAACGGTCGGTGATGACCGAACGTGTCGCGGCGACGCCGGGGCTGTACCCGCTCCCGGACCGGGCGAAAGAGACGCTCTCCGACCTGAAGGGACACCAGAAGGGGGACCTCCTGAGCGGCGACGAGGGCGAAGCGATCGTCGCGGAGTACGACGAGGTGCGCGCCGAGTACGTCGACCACCAACTCGACGCCGGCCTCGACCTGATCTCCGAGGGGCAGGGCCGCTGGGACGACATGATCGCGCACCCGCTGACCGTCAGCGACGCCGTCGAGACCGGCGGGATCGTCCGGTACTACGACAACAACAACTTCTACCGCGACCCGCGCGTCGTCGACGACCTCGGCTTCTCGGGCGACGTGGCGGACGAACTGACTGACGCGGCCGACCTGCTCGCGGCCGCCGACGGCGGCGACGACGCGTCGCTCGCCGCGACGCTCCCGGGCCCGTACTCGCTCGCGGCCCTCGCGACCGACGAGCACTACGGCGACGAGGCCGAGTTCCAGGCCGCGGTCGCCGACTTCCTCGCGGGCGAAGTCGAGGCGTTCCCGGCCCACGAGACGCTGTTCCTCCTCGAACCGTCGCTCGTCACGGACCCGCCCGCCGAGGGCGACGAGTCGACGGCGACGGACGCCATCGCGACGGTCGCCGACGCGACCGACGCCGACGTGGTCGTCCAGACCTTCTACGGCGCGCTCGGCGAGAAGCTGTACGCCCACCTCGTCGACGAGGCGGGCGCCGACGCCCTCGGGCTCGACCTCGTCGCCGGCGACCGCGACGACACCGTCTACAACGTCCAGGAGTTCGGCTCGACCGACTCGCTGTCGCTCGGGCTCGTCGACGGGCAGAACACCCTCGTCGAGGACGCGGAGACGGTCGCGGAGCGCGTCGAGTGGTTCGAGTCGCAGATCCCGCTCGAAGGGTTCGACAGGACCTACCTCACGCCGAACACCGAGCTGTTCTACCTGCCGACGAACAAGTACCGCGAGAAGCTGAACGCGCTCGCCGCCGCCGCGGAGGTGCTCGACTGATGGTCCGAAACCCGTCCGCCAACCGCGACCAGTTCCGCCCGCACGACCACCCGAACGACACGTTCCTGCTGTCGACCGTCGTCGGCTCGTATCCGAAGCCGAAGTGGCTCAACCGGGCCGACGAGCTGGTGGAGGACCCCGACTCGAAGTTCGACGAGTCGGACCTCGAAGAGGCCCACGACGACGCCTGTCGGCTCATCACGCACGAGCACGAGCGCGCCGGCCTCGACACCGTCGTCGACGGCGAGATGCGCCGCAACGAGATGGTGGAGTTCTTCGCCGACCGCATCGACGGCTACGAGTTCAACGGGCCGGTGAAGGTGTGGGGCCACAACTACTTCGACAAGCCGAGCGTCGTCGAGGAGGTCGCGTACGACGAGCCGTGGCTCGTCGACGAGTTCGAGTTCACCTCGAACGTCGCGGAACGCCCGGTCAAGGTCCCGATCACGGGGCCGTACACCCTCGGCTTCTGGGCGTTCAACGAGGCGTACCCCTCCACCGAGGAGCTCGTCTACGACCTCGCGGACCTCGTCAACGAGGAGGTCGAGAAGCTGGTCGAGGCGGGCGCCCGGTACATCCAGATCGACGAGCCCGCGCTGGCGACGACCCCCGAGGACCACGCCATCGTCGGCGAGGCGCTCGAACGCATCGCCGCGGGCATCCCCGAGGAGGTCCGCATCGGCCTCCACGTCTGCTACGGCGACTACTCGCGGATCTACCCCGAGATCAACGACTACCCGATCGACGAGTTCGACGTGGAGCTGTGTAACGGCGACTTCGAGCAGATCCCGACGTTCACCGACCCCGAGTTCGAGCCCGACCTCGCGCTCGGCGTCGTCGACGCTCACACGGCCGAGATCGAGCCCGTCGAGGAGATCAAAGCGAACATCCGGCAGGGCCTGCGCGTCGTGCCGCCGGAGAAGCTCACGGTCTCCCCCGACTGCGGGCTGAAGCTCCTCCCCCGGGAGATCGCGTACGGCAAGACCGAGAACATGGTCACCGCGGTCCGCGAGGTCGAGGCCGAGATCGATTCCGGCGAGATCGACGTGGAGAACCCGCTCGCGGACGACTGAGGCGCCGTCGACGGTTCGCCTCGGGACCGCTCTCGTGGCTCGCCCCTTCGGTGGCGCTCCGGGTCGGCGATAGCCCCTCCGAAGCCTCCGACCGCCGCGAGCACGGTCGGAGCGAGGCCAAACGTTTCGTACTGAGACCGCGTACGGCTCCTCAGTGAACGCCGTTCGGCTGCTGGCGAACCCCGCCGTTCGATGGGCGATCGCGTTCCTGTACCTCGGCACGTCGCTGACGCTGCTCGTCGGGCTCGGCGACCTCCCGAGGGCGGACCAGATCGCGGTGACGATCGCCTGCGTGATTGGCTTCTTCGTGGTTCCGATCGCGTTGAAGGGGTACGTGGACTCCGCGCCGGACCGGTACTGACGGACGCGGCCCCCGGCGGCCGAGCGATCGGGGTTCGGCGCGGCCGCGCTCGGTCCCGACCGCGCTGCGGGGTCCATCCCACTATTTATAAGACCGCGCCGACCCCACCACCGACATGGAGATCGGTCTCACCGTCGGCGACGACCTCGACCGCCTCGCGGCGTCGCCGGCGCGGTTCGACTTCTGCGAGGTCGGGGTCGGCGAGCCGACGCTCGTCCCCGGCGAGATCGACCCGGGGCGGCTGACGGACGCGCTCGCCGGTCGCGACCTGCTCGTCCACCTCCCGTACAGCCAGCGGCTGACGACGTACGTCCCCGAGGTGAACGACGCCATCGTCGACTACCAGCGCCGGCTCCTGTCGGCCGCCGGCGACCTCGGCGCCGAGAAGGCGGTCCTCCACGCCACCTCCGCCGACCGCGACGACGTGGACTTCCGGGAGACCGCGGCCGACCAGCTCCGGCGGGTCGCGGACGCCGGCCGCGAGGCGGGCGTCGAGGTCGTCGTCGAGAACGTCGGCCACCAGCACGCGGGGCTCCAGCTCTCCGTCCTCGGCGACCTCGCCCGCGAGACCGGGACGCCGGTCTGCTTCGACGTGGGGCACGCCTACATGGAGGGCGGCAACAAGGCGATCAAGCGGTTCCTCCGGAGCCACGGCGACCGGGTCTCGCACCTCCACTGCCACGACGTGCGCCGCCGCGGCGACACGCACCTCCCCGTGGGCGCCGGCGAGGTCGACTACGACCTCGTCGCGTCCGAACTCGTCGACTTCGACGGCACGGTCGCGCTCGAAGTGTTCACCGACGACGAGGCGCTCCTCGTCGACTCCGCGGAGCGCGTCGCCGACCGGCTCGGCGCCTCCTTCTGACGGGTGTCAGTCCGCTCGCTCGCCGTCGCTTCGGCCGTCCGCATCGTCGTCCGCGCTCCCGTCGTCTCCGTCGCCGTGCGCATCGTCGGCCTCGACCGCCTCCGCGTCGGTCTCGTCCCCCGCAGCGTCCCCGTCGATCTGGCGCTTTATCGACTCCAGCTCGGACTCGACGTCAACCTCCGGCGGGTCGTCCTCCTCGCTCTCGGCGTCGCCGTCGCCGCCGTCGCCGGGCTCGGTCACGTCGATCCGGACCGGGCTGTCGTCGTCCCGCCCGGCGTCCGGCGCGCTCCGCGGTCCGTCCTCGTCGCCGCGGCCCCGGTCGCGGTCGCGCCCGAGCCGGCGGTCTCGCGCGGCGTCCGCCTCGCGGCGCCCCTCGTCGATCCGGGACTCGATCTCCGCGGTGAGGTCGCGCGCGTCGGCGATGATCGACCGGGAGGCGGCGTCCTCGGGGAGGTCGGCCTCCGAGAGCGCGGTGCGGAGCTCCGACAGCGACCGGGCGAGCCCGGCCGTCGCGCCGTCGCGGACGTCGGCGAGGCGGTCGCCCGCGCCCTCGGTCCCCTCGGCGACGCTCCGGCCGGGGTCGGCGAGCCGGAGGGTGCCCCGGAGCAGTTCGAGCGACTTGATTGTCGTCTCTAACAGCGCGATGAGCGTCGGAATCGTGTACTGCTCGGTGAACCGCACGAGCTCCGAGAGCCGGGGCGGCCGCGGCGGCCCGCGGCGGTCGCGCTCGTTCTCCCGGAGGTCGGCGCGGAGCTCGCTCAACACCGATTCGAGCTCGTCGAGCCGCTCCTCGAGGTCGTCGTCGCGTCGGTCGCGGGAACTCATGCCGCCTCGTAGGCGGGCCGCAAATAAAAAGCCCGGCAGCGCCGCGTGGCGCCCCGACCGGTCGCGGCGCGCCGCTCAGAACCCCTCGCGCAGGAACGTGCGCCGCGGCGGGAACAGAGCGGTCAGGTCGGCCGCGAGGCCGTCCGGGGCGTCGCTCGCGAGGTCGAGGTCGGCGTGCGCCCGGAGGTCGTCGACGCCGCGGTAGCCGGCGTACAGCTGCGAGAGCGCGCCGACGCCGGCGGTCACGTCCGCGACCGCGGAGCCATCCCCGTCGACGTCCTCAACCCGCTCGGCGGCGACCTCGCCGTCCGCGATGGTCACCCGAATCGGTCGGTCGTGCCAGTCGACGAGCGGGTCGTCGACGGCGAGCGTGAACGCGGCGTTGAGGTCGGGGTCGGGCGCCAGCGCGGTCAGTGCGTCGGGGACGTCGACGAGCCGGAACATGGGGCCGGCGCGGACCTCCTCGGTCACCGCGCGCGGGTCGTCGACGCGGTCGAGGAGGCTCACGTCGGCGGGGAGGCGGAGCCGAACGCGCTCGACCTGCGAGTCGTGGTCGCGACAGAACCGGAAGACGCGGTCCCAGTCGGCGGGGTCGGCGACGGCGGCGTCGGAGACGACCATCGCGCGCCCGTCGCCGTCGTCGCGCTCCTCGAAGGTGTACGAGAGGAGTGCCCGGAGGTCGCCGCCGCGCTCGAAGCCGTACACGTACGGGTCCGTCTGCCACCCGCGGAGGCTGCGCTCGCGCCACCACGCCTCGGTCCGCGCCATCGTGAAGTCGTGGCGCTCCGCGGTCGCGGCCAGCAGGTCGGCGGCCGCGCCGTGGTCGTCCTCGTCGAGCCGACGGAACCGCCCCGTCTCGTCGCCGCGCTCGCTCGTCGCGAACGCCAACTGCTCCGGCGGCGCTTTCACCCGTCGGTACCGGCTCACCGTCGCCCAGCCGTACCGGCGGTAGAACGGGTGCTCGAAGGGCCACAGCACGGAGAAGCGCACTCCGTCGTCGCGGTACTCGGTCAGCGACTCGCGGAGGAGCCGCTCGATGTGCCCGTTGCGCCGGTGCTCGGGCGGCGAGGCGACCGCAGAGAGGCCGGCCACGTCGCGGTCGCGTCCCCGGATCCGGAGCGAGAAGTCGTGGTGCCCGCACACCGCGACGGGCTCGTCGCCGTCGAACAGCCCCCGGTAGTCCGCGAGGTGCTCGCGGTCGTCGTCGTCCTCCTCGGGGTCGTACGGTCCCTCCTCGGGCGAGAAGGCGTAGCGCATGAACGCGCTGAACTCGTCGCCGCGCTCCTCGGGGAAGGGCCGGTAGTCGAGGTCGCCCATACGCCGTCGGCGCCCGGGAGCCTGATAAGCCTTCCCGGCGCCTGCGCGCGGTTCTCATGCTCCGATCGCCCGGTCGCCCGGTCGGCGGTCGCCCCGGCGGCTCGTTCAGTCGAACCGACCGCGACGGTACTGGACCGGCCACTCGGCCTCCTCGCCGAGCTCGTGGGCGGCCTCCAGCGGCCAGTACGGGTGGCGGAGCAGCTCGCGGCCGAGCGCGACGAGGTCGGCCCGCCCGTTCCGGACGAGGGCGTCGGCGTGGGTCGGCTCCGTGATCCCGCCGACCGCGGCCACGGGCACGTCGGTCCCCTCGCGGACCGCCTCGGCGTAGGGCACCTGGTACCCCGGGCCCGCGCTCGGAATCTCCTGGTCCGGGTGGATACCGCCGCCGGAGACGTCGATCAGGTCGGCGCCCGCCTCGGCCAGCAGGGGGGCCAACCGGACCGAGTCGTCCACGTCCCACGAGTCGCGGTCGGGGAGCCAGTCGGTCGCGGAGATCCGGACGAAGACCGGCTTGCCGTCGGGCCAGACCTTGCGGACGGCCGCGACGACCTCGCGGAGGAGCCGGGTGCGGTCCTCGAAGCTCCCGCCGTACTCGTCGTCGCGGTCGTTGGTGACGGGAGAGAGGAACTGGTGGAGCAGGTAGCCGTGGGCCGCGTGGACCTCGGCGACCTCGAAGCCGACGTCCCGCGCCCGTTCGGCGGCGGCCGCGAAGGAGTCGATCACCGCGTCGACCCCCTTCCCGTCGAGCCGGCGCGTGTCGGCCAGGTCGTCCTCGTCGACCTCGGAATGCGGGTACGGCTCGTCGGTGGCGGAGACGGTCTCCCAGCCCGCGGGCTCGTCGGCGGGGATCGGACCGCTCCCCTCGCCCGGCGGACTGTGAGAGGCCTTCCGCCCGGCGTGAGCCAACTGAATCCCGGGCGTCGCGCCCTGCGACCGGACGAACTCGACGATCGGTTCGATCGCCTCGGCGTGCTCGTCGGACCAGATCCCGAGGCAGTCCGGGGTGATCCGCCCGCGGGCCTCGACGGCGGTCGCCTCGGTCATCACGACGCCGGCGCCCCCGGCGGCGCGGGCGCCGAGGTGGACGCGGTGCCAGTCGTTCGCCAGCCCGTCCTCGGCGGAGTACTGGCACATCGGCGACAGCATCACGCGGTTTCGGAACTCCGTGTCGCGCAGCGTGAGCGGCGTGAACAGCGTGTCGGTCACGCTGCGGCGAACGACCCCCGTGAGCTAAGGCCCTCCGATCCCCTGCCCGGATCGCCGCTGCTGGTTTAGGCCGACCGAAATCTATAACACCACCGGCCTCTGACCGACTGGTAATGACAACGGGAGACCGGATCGAGCGGGACGTCGAGTCGGCGGCCGACGAACGGCCGACCGTCGCCGCGACCCGCTGTTCTCAAGAGCGGACCGTCTTCGCCGAACAGGGCAACACCGACGCGTGGATCGCGACCGACCTCACGGTCGAACTCGAACGCTGACGAGCCTCCTCTGGCCGCCGCCACGGCGGCTCCGCTTCCGGCGCCGTTCGGCGCCCCCGACTTCACTCCTCGGAGCGGAGCGTCCCGCGGGGCGAGTCCGACGTGCGCGGCGGCGACGCGGTCGCCCGCGCCGCGGCCGTCTCGCGCTCCCGTTCCCCGTCGACGAGCGTGCGGATCCGATCGAGTATCGAATCGAACCGACCGCGCTCGGACCCCTTCTCGAAGTAGGCGTCCGCGCCGGCGCCGAACGCCGCCGCCTCGCGCTCCTCGCCCGGACACGTGGTGTGGAAGACGACCGGGACCTCGTGGCCCGCCTCGCGGAGCCGTCCGGTGAGGCCGACGCCGTCGCCGTCGGGGAGCCGCTGCTCGGTCACGACGCAGTCGACCGCGACCCGCTCGCCGTCGACCTCGACGCCCTCCTCGACCGCGTCGACGGCGGCGGCGACGCGGTCGACGGAGCGGATCCGGACCCGTTCGGTGAGCCGCGTCGCGAACGCCTCTAGCAGCTCGGCGGAGCGCGCGTCGGGCTCGACCTGGAGAACGGTGATCGGCCTGTCGGCCTCCCTCGCGGGTCGGTCTGCTGACTGTGCTGATCGGTCGGCGGCTGCGTTCGTGTCCGCGTGCGCGTCGGACGGCGGAGATGTGTGGTCGGTCATTCGTTTGGCGGCGGGCGACGACTCGGCGAAAGACAACTTACTACGAGAGTTGTAATTTCTCTTCGGACAATAATTGCCGGAGCGGTGTTATAATAATTGTGCGATCACCGTTGTCACGGCGCCTGCGCCGATTATTCGGTGGTATCATCGAAGATACGCCGAGCGGTTCCCCGACGGCGCGGGCGGCGCGTCGTCGGATCGCGTTCGCGTCCGATCACCCGACCGCGGCGGCGGGTCGGCGGGGCCCCGGCCAACTCAGGCGAACAGGTCGCGCGCCTCGCGGACCGCGTCGACGAGCGCGTCCACCTCCTCGACGGTGTTGTAGAAGTAGAAGGAGGCGCGCGCGGAGGCGGCGACGCCAATCTCGTCGTGGAGCGGCTGGGTGCAGTGGTCGCCGGCGCGGATCGCGACGCCGTAGTCGTTGAGGATGCTGGAGAGGTCGTGGGCGTGGACGCCCTCGACGTTGAACGCGACGAGGCCGCCCCGGTCGTCGCCCGGCGGGCCGTATATCTCGACGCCGCCGAGCGCCGTCAGCTCGTCGTAGGCGTACTCGGCCAGCAGGTCCTCGTGGGCCTCGATCCGGTCCATGCCGATATCCTCCAGGTACTCGATGGCGGCCGCGAGGCCGACCCCCTGCGCGATGGAGGGCGTCCCGGCCTCGAACTTCCACGGTAGGTCCTCCCAGGTGGAGTCCTCGAAGGAGACGCGGCGGATCATGTCGCCGCCGTAGAGGTACGGCTGCATCTCCTCTAAGATCGCCTCGCGGCCGTAGAGGGCGCCGATCCCGGTCGGGCCGCACATCTTGTGGCCGGAGAAGGCGAGGAAGTCGACGTCCAGCGCCTCCACGTCGACCGGCCGCGTCGGCACCGACTGCGCGGCGTCGGCGAAGACGTAGGCGTCGTGGTCGTGCGCCACGTCGGCCAGCTCGCGGATCGGGTTCACCGTGCCGAGCGTGTTCGACACGTGGACGACCGAGACCATCTCGGTGTCGTCGTCGATGAGCTCGGCGGCGTGGTCCATGTCGAGCCGCCCCTCGTCGGTGACGTCGATGAACCGCACGTCGGCGCCCGTCCGCTTGCCGATCTGCTGCCAGGTGACGAGCGAGGCGTGGTGCTCCATCTCCGAGAGGACGACGTTGTCGCCCGGGCCGAGCTCCGCGAGCCCCCACGCGTAGGCGACGAGGTTCATCGCCTCCGTCGTGTTCTTGGTGAAGACGATCTCCTCGCGGCCCGCGGCGCCGATGAACTCCGCGACCGCGTCGTGGGCCTCCTCGTAGGCGACGGAGGCCTCCTGGCTCAGCTGGTGGATCCCGCGGTGGACGTTGGCGTTGTAGCTCCGGTAGTAGTCGGCGATGGCGTCGACGACCGGGTCGGGGGTGTGCGAGGTCGCCGCGTTGTCGAGGTAGACGAGGGGTGTGTCGTCGCCCTCGCCCTCCCCGGCGGTCTCCGGGTCCCCGCCGACCTTCCGGTCGAGGACCGGGAAGTCGGCGCGGAGCGCCTCCACGTCGAACGGGTACTGTTCTTGGACTCCCATTACCCGTTATCGGGCCCCGAGCACTAACACACCTTCGGTCCGGTACGTCTTGCGGCTATCGCAGACGCGCCGAACGCCGCGATCCGCGGAGGTTCGCCCCGCTACTCGCCCCAGTCCGGGTTCGCCCGCGGCGGCGCGAAGACGTCGAAGCCGACGACGGGTTCGTCGGTCCGGTTCTCGGCCGCGTGCGGCTCGCCGCCGGGGATCACGTACGTGTCGTCGGGGCCGACGACCCGCTCCTCGCCGTCGACGAGGAACGTCAGCCGGCCGGCCGTGATCACGCCGATCTGCTCGTGCGGGTGGTCGTGTTCGGGCACGCCCTCGCCCGGTTCGATCTCGAACCGCTGGATGCTGGTCTCGTCGCCGACGGCCCCTTGGCTGAGGAACGCGCCGTCGACCGCCTCCACCGCCCTCACGTCCGCGTCTGGTGCGACGTCCATACGCGCTCCGGCGGTCCGGAGGCACCTAAATCCGCGGGGACGGGCAGCCGGTGCCGGGGGCGACGCCGGTGCCTGCCGTGTCCTCGCCCTCACGGGAACGGGTGGTACGGCCGGTCGAGCGCGGGCTCGAACCCCATCGACCGCGGCACCTCGCGGGCCCGGTCGCCGAAGAACGGGTCGCCGGTGAACAGCGGCTGCGCGCCGGGCACCAACACGCGGACCGCCTCGAACCCCAGCGACGCGAGGTCGCGCGTCGTCACCCGCGCGACGTACGGGTCGAGCCCGACGGCCTCGACGCGGTCGACGACGGCGCCGAGTTCGGCCTCGCCCGACAGCTCCGGCTCGCCCAGCCCGTCGGTCGAGACGGTCGCGTCCGGGTCGAAGAACGCCGCGGTCTCGGCGGGGCGGTCGGCGTGGTGACCGATCGCGGCGCCCTGCTCGTCGGCCGCCTCCCGGCCCATCGAGCGGAGCTCGGTCCAGTTCTGGAGCGCCTCCGCGAGCGCGCTCCGGGCCGCCGCGGCCGGGTCGAGGTCGGCGCCCGACCCCGCGGCGAACCGCGGCCAGTCGCCCTCGCGGCCGACGCCGACGGCGACGACCGGCACGTCCACGTCGGTCGTGACGAGCAGCGCCGTCACCGACAGCGACTCGGCGCGCGCCCGCTTCTCCAGCTCGGCGAACCCGGGGTCGTCGACGTCGAGCCCGAGCGGCTCCGTCGTGGAGTACCAGCTGGTCATCGTCGCGTCGCGCTCGATCACCTCGTAGAGCCCGGAGAGCGCGGCGTCGGGGCCCGAGCTCCCGAGCCCGAGCCCGGTCGTGATCGCCGGGCGGTACCGGCGCTCCGGCGGCGGGAAGTGGACGAACTCCGCCGGGAGGCTCGCCGGCTCGCCGGTCCCGAGCCGCTCGCCCCGGACCCACGGGAGCCGGTCGTCGCGGTCGTACGCCTCGGCGCTCTCGGGGCGCACGAACGCGTCCGGCGTGATCGGGTTCGGGACGTTGGCGGCCGGCGCGCGCGTGAACGCGGCCTCGCGGTAGACGCCGGCGGCGTACCGCTCTAACCCCTCGCCGAGCGCCTTCATGAACGCGGCGTCCCAGTCGGCGGCCGCGCCCCCGCCGAAGTCGGCCGCGTCGCCGTCGGAGAAGGGCGTCGTGTCCGCGACCCGCGCGACGTAGTACGGCAGCGGGAACGACTCCTGTTCGCCGACCTCGCTCAGCGCGCCGACCCGCGGGTCGACGGCGCGCTCCGCGCGGTCGAGCGTCTCGCCGAGGTCGCGGTCGGCGTGGTCGCGCGGGAGCGCGTCGCCGGGGTCGGCGCCGCAGCCGCACCCGGGCGCCGGGAGGAGCGTCCGCTCGCCGCCCGGCACCTCCGCGACCGTGTCCGCCACCGGGTCGCCGGCGAGCAGTCGGATCGCCCGCCGCCCGGCCACCGCGCCGGCGTAGCGCACGGCGGAGCGGCGGCCGGTCGGGGCGTCGGCGGGCTCCGCGCCGCCGCTCTCGACCCGGGCGCGCAGGCAGTCGTAGCAGGCGTCGTCGAAGACGGTCACCGCCGCGTCGAGGTCGGCGAGCGGGACGCCGCCGGTCCCGCCCACCTCGACGGCGACCCACCGGTCGAGCAGCTCGTCCGCGGTCGCGAACGCCGCCGACCCGGCGGTGTCGACGACGACGGCGAGGTCGAACCCGTCGAGCAGGTCGGCCTCGACCGGCATCGCGTTCACGTCGACGTCGCCGAGCGCGGCCCCGGCCGCCTCGACCGCGGGGCCGTCGCCGACAAGTCCGATATCCATACCCCGTGGACGCGAGGCGGCGAAAAAAAGCCGCGGGTCCGCGGCGCGGGAGGGCGGACGGGGAACGAACGCTCGGGGACGCGAGGAAAGAGAAGGAGGCGGCGGTCGGGCGGGCGGCCCGCTCAGGCCGGCGTGGCCGCCAGCATCTCGGCGGCCTCGGCGGCGAGGTCGGCGGCGTCGGCCCCTTCGAGCCGCTCGTCGCCGAGCTTCAGGCGGAGCCGGGGGCGGCCGACGTCGATCGGGACCTTCTCGGTGTCGATGATCCCCAAGTCCTCTAAGCGCGTCTTCGTCCGGGAGAACGTCGCCTTCGAGGCGATTCCGACGTCCTCGCCCCACTTCGAGATGTCGTAGAGCAGCACGTCGTTCTTCGCCGCGACGAGCAGCGAGACGGTCACCTCGTCGAGGTCGGTGCCGTCGCCGCCCTCTGTCGCGTCGAGGACGGCGTCGAAGTCGGCGCGGGCCTCCTCGCCGATCTCCGACGTCATCGTCTCGCGGACCCGGCTGATCGCCGGCGTGCGGAGCGTGTACGGCTCGGCGTCCTCGAACGCGCCGCGGTGGGACTCGTACACCTGGTCGACGAACTCGCCGTCGTCGGTCGAGAGCGCGGCGACGTCGTCCCCGGCGGTGACGAGCGCCACGACCCGAGAGGGAGAGACGAACAGCGCGTTGTCGACCTCGCCGTCCAGCACCCTGAGGTCCAAAGCGCCGTCGGCCACGAGGTCGGCCGCCCGGGACGCGACGACGAAGTCGTCCATGACGTCCTTGAGGGTGCGCTCGTCGGCGAGCATCGACAGCTCCGGGAGGTCGTCCCGCCCGACGGCGGTCTCGACCAGCGATACGATCGTCTCCGCGGAGGGGTCCACGACGAGCAGCTCGTCGTCGCCCCCGGCGAAGGCCGCTTCGAGCGCCGCCTCGACGTCGGCCGCCAGTAAATTCGATACCATTTGTCTCTCAGTATAAAAGCCAGTTGCGTATTTAATATTAACGGGGTTCATGCTTCGGACAACTCACGTAGGAGGTCTCAAAAGGCCGAAATCGCCCGATCAGCCCCGACCGCGGTCGCCGGTCGATCGGCGCCTCGACGGTCGCCGTCGACGCCGCGTGCGCGACCGATCGGCGGCGGGGTGCCGCGGCGGCGACGGAAGGATTAATGCGCGGTCGCGCCCGGGTTCGCACATGGACCACGAGCACGTCCGGGAGGTCGACCCGGCGGTCGCCGACGCGCTGGCCGGCGAGCGCGACAGACAGGAGCAGACGCTCGCGATGATCGCGAGCGAGAACCACGTGAGCGAGGCGGTACTGGAGGCGCAGGGCAGCGTCCTCACCAACAAGTACGCCGAGGGCTACCCGGGGTCGCGCTACTACGCCGGCTGCGAGTACGCCGACGAGGTCGAGGAACTGGCGATCGAACGCGCGAAGGAGCTGTGGGGGGCCGAGCACGTCAACGTCCAGCCCCACTCCGGCACGCAGGCGAACCAGGCGGTGTACTACTCCGTCCTCGAACCGGGCGACAAGATCCTCTCGCTGGAGCTGAACCACGGGGGCCACCTCTCGCACGGCCACCCCGCGAACTTCACGGGGCAGCTGTACGACGTCGAGCAGTACGAGGTCGACCCCGAGAGCGGCTACATCGACTACGAGGGGCTCCGGGACACCGCCGAGTCGTTCGACCCGGACATCATCGTCTCGGGCTACTCCGCGTACCCCCGCACCGTCGACTGGGAGGAGATCCAGGCGGCCGCCGACGCGGTCGACGCCTACCACCTCGCCGACATCGCGCACATCACCGGGCTCGTCGCCGCCGGCGTGCACCCCTCGCCGGTCGGCGTCGCGGACTTCGTCACCGGCTCGACCCACAAGACGATCCGCGCCGGCCGCGGCGGGATCGTGATGTGCGACGCGGAGTTCGCGGACGACGTCGACGCGGCCGTCTTCCCCGGCGGGCAGGGCGGCCCGCTGATGCACAACGTCGCCGGCAAGGCGGTCGGCTTCAAGGAGGCGCTCCAGCCCGAGTTCGAGGAGTACGCCCGGAACGTGGTCGACAACGCCGAGGTGCTCGCCGAGACCCTCCGGGAGCACGGCCTCTCGCTGGTCTCCGGCGGCACCGACAACCACCTCGTGCTCGCCGACCTGCGCGACTCGCACCCGGACCTCTCGGGCGGCGAGGCCGAGGACGCGCTCGCGGCCGCGAACATCGTCCTGAACGGGAACACGGTCCCCGGCGAGACGCGCTCGCCGTTCGACCCCTCCGGGATCCGCGCGGGCACCGCCGGGCTCACGACGCGCGGGTTCGACGCGGACGCGGTCGAGGAGGTCGGCGAGCTGATCTACCGCGTCGTCGACGACGTCGACAGCGACGACGTGATCTACGAGGTCGGCGAGCGCGTCGTCGAACTCTGCGAGGCGCACCCGCTGTACGAGTGACGGCCCGGCGCCGTCGCGGAGTCGGGCCGCGCCGACGAATCCGTGCGTAAAAGTGGGGGCGGCCCGCAGGGGTCGGTATGGACGCTCCGTCGTTTCTCGCCGCTCGCCTCGACCGCGACGCCGCCCCGCTGGTCGTCGGCGACGTGAGCGCGTTGATCCTACTCTTGACCGTCGGGACGCTCAACCACCAGTCGGTCGCGTTCCTCACCGCCAACCCGCTGTACCTCCCCGGCGTCTACGCCCCGTTCCTGATCGGCTGGGCGGCGGTGGCGCCGCTCGTCGGCGCCTACTCCGCGGGCGCGGCCGAGACGGCGAAGTCGTCGGTGCCGCTCGTCGTCAGGTCGTGGATCCCCGCGGCGGTCGTCGGGCTGGCGCTCCGCGCGTTCGTCTTCCGCGGCGGCGCCGAGCTCACCTTCGCGGCCGTCATGCTCGTGCTGGGATCGCTCGCGCTCGGCGGCTGGCGCTCGCTCTACTTCCGACTGCGGTAGCTCCCGCGTACCGGCGCCGACTCCGGCGACCGACCGCGTCGCCCCTTCTCGCCGTCCGACCGACACGGCTGCCCGGTCCCCCGCGCGGCTCATAAGTTATGAGTCACATCGGTGTGTACACGTCCGAACCACTTGCGAACCGCGAGAAAAATTTAATACGGACTATCCACTTAGTATTCAACGAAAGCATGGCTGGATACTACGACTACGTCCTTGGGCTCATTCCGGGCGCGTTGATCGGTGTGACCGCCTCGCTCACGCTGGTCGGGCTGCCCCTGACCGCCGCGCTCCCGGTCGGCGCCGCGGCCGCGGGCGCGGTGATGGCTCACGCGATGTTCGTCCGAAATCCAGTCGCGGGCGAGGCGCCCGCACGCCGGTCGCTCGACGGGGAGGCCGGCGAGCGCTCGGCGACCGGCGGCTCCTCGGCGGGCGCCGCCGACTGAGCGCTCGGCCGCCCGGCCTCCCCGGTCCGGGGCCGTCGCCCCGCCCGCTCGCCGCGTCCTGTACCGTTTAGTCCCCCCGCCGCGAGTGGTCGGGCATGACGGAGACCCTGTTCCTGTCGAGCGGCGACGTCGACGACCTCGCGGAGCCGGCCGACTACGTCGCGGCGGTCCGCGACGCGTACCGGCAGGTGGGCGAGGGCGCGCCGGCCGAACCGCGGACGAAGCTGTTCAACCGCGAGCCGCCGGGCATGTTCACCACCTACGCCGCGGTCCTCCCGGAGACGGGGGCGATGGGCGGGTACACCTACTCGGCGGGGTTCGGCGCGGGCGACGCGTGGTTCATGACGCCGCTGTTCGACGCCGAGTCCGGCGAGCCGCTCGCGCTGCTCGACGGCGCGTCGATGAACCCGTTCAAGACCGGCGCCGCGGGCGCCGTCGCGGTCGACGCGCTCGCCCGCGACGACGCGACCGACCTCGCCGTGATCGGCAGCGGCGCGCAGGCGCGCGGGCAGGTCGCGACGACCGCGACGGTCCGCGAGTTCGAGGCGGTCCGCGTCTTTTCCCCGACCGCGGAGAACCGCGTGTCGTTCGCCGCCGACTTCGACGAGCGACTCGACGCCGACGTGTCGCCGGTCGAGAGCGCGGGCGACGCGCTGGCGGGCGCCGACGTGGTGATCACCGCGACGACCGCGAGCGACCCCGTCATCGCCGACGCCGACGTCGAGCCGGGAACCCACGTCACGGCGATGGGCCAGTACCACCCGGAGAAGAACGAGCTGCCGCCCGAACTCGTCGCGCGCGCCACCTACGTCCCCGACCTGAGAGCGCGCGCGACGCAGGACGCCGGTTCGTACCTCGCCGCGGTCGCGGCGGGTCTGATCGCGGAGGGCGAGGGGATCGCGGCCGATCTGGGCGCGGTCGTCACGGGCGACCACCCCGGCCGGACGAGCGACGAGGCGGTGACCGTCTTCGACTCGGGCGGGACCGGGGTCGAGACGGTCGCGGCCGCGCACATGCTCTACGAGCGCGCGAGCGACGCCGGACGGGGCGAGCCCATCGACTTCGCGCCCGCGAGCGAGGCGCTGACCGGGGAGTAGCCGGAGGTTGAAGTGGCCTGCCGGCGTTCGGCCGGTATGCTCGTTGGGATCGTCTCCGACACGCACGACGACCTGGCCGCCGTCGAGGCGGCCGTCTCGCTGTTCGAGCGCGAGGGGGTCGACGCCGTCGTCCACTGCGGCGACTTCGTCGCGCCCTTCTCCGTGACGCCGTTCGACGGGGACTTCGACTTCCACGCGGTCCGCGGGAACAATGACGGGGAGTGGGCCGTCGAGTCGACGGTCGAGGCGTTCGGTGAGTACCACGGGGAGGCCGCCGCGCTCTCGTTCGACGGCGCGGGCAGCGGCGACGCGACCGGCGCCGACGCGGTCGACGTCGCGGTCACCCACGGCACGAGCGGCCTCGTCGTCGACGCGCTCGTCGACTGCGGCGACTACGACTACGTGCTCCACGGCCACACCCACGCGCACGGCGTCGAAGCGCGGGGCGGGACCGTCCGCGTGAACCCCGGCGGCCTCCCCATCCCGGTCGAGGGCGCCGACGACGCGTTCCGGGTCGCGACGCTCGACACGGCGGAGTCCGGCGTCGACGCGGTGACGCACCACGTCCTCGACGGCTGACGGCGCCCGGCGACCGGCGGCGCCGTTCGACGGCGGCGCGGCGCGCGCCGCCCGCACCCCGAGGTTTATCGCCGCTCGCTCGCTCTGTTCGTCCATGAGACACGCACAGGGACCGCTCCTCACGATCGACCTGACGGAGCGGACCGCGTCGACGACGCGGATCGACGACCGGCTCGCGTCGTTCGTCGGCGGCCGCGGGCTCAACACGTCGCTCGCGTACGACCGGATCCCGTTCGACGCCGACCCGCTCGGCCCGGAGAACCGGCTCTACCTCTCGACCGGGCCGATGCAGTACTCGACGACCTCCTACACCGGCCGCATGGCCGCCACGGGCCTCTCGCCGCTGACGAACGGCCTGCTGTCGTCGAACGCCGGCGGGTTCCTCTCGCGGAACTTCACGGGCGCGGGGTACGCCGCGGTCGAGGTCGTCGGCGCGAGCGACGACCTGCTCGCGGTTCACGTCCGGGAGATCGGGGACGACGGCGAGCCGGACGTGACGTTCGAGGAAGTCCCGGACCTCGCGCAGGCGGAGGTGTCCGCCGTCTCGGACCGCCTCGCGGAGACGCACGGCCTGGAGCCGGAACACGTCGCCTGCGTCGGTCCCGCCGGCGAGAACGAGGTCCGGTTCGCCTCGATCATGACCTCGGACACCCGCGCGTTCGGCCGCGGCGGGCTCGGGGCCGTCCTCGGCGCGAAGGGCGTGAAGGCGCTCACCTTCGAGGGCGACGCGGCGGCCGACATCGACCTCGACTGGCCCGACGAGGCGGCCGAGGTCCACCGCGAGGCGGCGACCTCCGACTCGATCATGAAGCGGCAGGGGACGACGAGCGTGACGGAGCTGGCAAACGAGGTGGACGCGCTCCCCTCCTACTACTTCGCCGAGACCTCCTTCGAGGGCGTCGAGGGCATCTCCGGCGACCGCGTCGAGGAGAAGAAGTACAAGCAGGGGACCTGCTCGCAGTGCGCGTTCGCCTGTAAGCTCCCGACCCGCGACGAGGCCACCGGCGTCGAGACGGAGGGACCCGAGTTCGAGACCGTGATGGCGTTCGGGTCGAACGCGGGCGTCGACGACATCGTCGACGTGATGGCCGCCAACGAGCTGTGCGACGAGCTCGGGATGGACACCATCTCCTGTGGCGACGCCGTCTCGATGTACCTCCGGAGCGAAGACGAGTTCGGCAACGCGGAGCTGGTCCGCGAGCTCGTCGAGCAGATCGCCTACCGCGAGGGCGTCGGCGACAAGCTCGCGGAGGGCGTCCACCGCGCCCACGAGGAGTTCGGCGCCGACGACTGGACGGTGAAGGGGATGGCCTTCTCCGGGCACGACGGCCGCGCGCTCAACGGGCAGGGGCTCGCGTTCGCGACCGCGAACCGCGGCGCCGACCACATGTACGGCGAGTTCTACCCGTACGAGTACCCGCTCGTCGACCCCGACGAGGCGTTCGATCCCGAGGGGCTGGCGGGGAAGCCACCGAAGCTCGTCGCGAAGGAGAACCGCAACGCGGTGCTGGACTCCGCGGTCGTCTGTAAGTTCTCCCGGGGCACCGTCACCGACGACCGGCTCGCCGCGCTGCTCGACGCCGACTACGAGGATCTCCAGACGCTCGGCGCCCGGGTCGTCGAGTTAGAGCGCGCGTTCAACAACGCCCGCGGCTTCGACCGCGCGGACGACACGCTCCCGTACGCCGACGCGATCGAGGGGTTCGACGCGGCGCTGTCGGAGTACTACGCGCTCCGCGGCTGGAACGACGACGGCACCGTTCCCGGACATGGCGACGGGATCGACCCCGCGAGCGCGGCGCCCGCCGACGACTGAGCCCGCGAGGCTCCCGCGCGACGCCGCCTCACTCTGCCGGCTCGTCCGGGGGCGCGAACTCGACGCCGCGGAACTCGAACCGCGCGCCGCCGTCGCTGTCGCCGAGTTCGACCGTCCACCCGTGCGCCTCCGCGACCTCGGCGACGATCTTCAGCCCGAAGCCGGTGCCGTCGGGGTCCGTCGTCACGCCCGCCTCGAACACCGACTCCCTGTCGTCGGGGCCGACGCCCGGGCCGTCGTCCTCGACGTAGAAACCGTCGCCGTCGTCGAGCGTCCCGACCGCGACGGCGACGTCCCTCCCCCCGTGTTCGACCGCGTTGCCGAAGAGGTTCTCCAGCGCCTGCCGCAGGCGGCTGCGGTCCGCGGCGACGACGGCGTCCGTCTCGACCGCGAGCGTCGCGTCCTCGGTGTCGACGGTCTCCCAGCACTCCGCGGCGAGGTCGGCGAGGGGGACCGGCTCCGCCTCGTCGATGCCGGCCCCCTGCCGGGCCAGCGCGAGCAGGTCCTCGATGAGCGCGTCCATCCGGTCCAGCGAGCGCTTCACCGCGCTCAGCTCCGCGACCTCTATCGACTCCTCGGCGAGCCGGTCGGCGACCATCTCGAGGTTGCCGGTCGCGACGTTGAGCGGGCTCCGGAGGTCGTGCGAGACGAGGCTGGCGAACTCCTCCAGGCGGTCGCGCTCGCGGGCCACCTCCGCCTCGCGGCGGCGGAGCTGTCGCTCCCGCTCGATGCGGACGAGCACCATCGTCACCGTCGCCGCCCAGATGCGCGCGATCGCCAGGTCGGACTCGGAGAAGGCGTCGGGGACCGTGGCGCCGACGTTCAACACGCCGTACCGGCCGAGCGGGACGACGAGCTCGCTGCGGATCGTCGCGTCCTCTGTGTACCGGTCGGGGTCGTCGGCGACGTCCGCCACGTAGGTCGGCTCGCCGCTCTCGAAGACCTCCCAGGTGATGCTCTGCCCCGCGGCGTCGAACGTCGGGTGGTCGCCGACCACCGCCTCCGCGGTCTCGGTCCAGACGGCCGGTTCGAGCGCGTCGCGCCGCTCGTCGTGGAACCAGATCGCGGCGATGGGGTGGCCGAGCACGTCGTCGACGTACGACACCGCCGCCTCGGCGGCCGCCTCCCTGTCCGTCGTCTTCAGCAGCTCCCTGGTCGCCTCGTGGAGCGATTCGAGCGTCTCCGTGCGGCGCCGGAGCGCCAGCTGCCGCGTCCGCTCGTTCGAGACGTCTATCGCGGTGACGACCGCGTACGAGTCGGCGTCGAGCCCGAAGGCGCCGACGCTGACGCGGACCGGGATCAGGACGCCGTCGCCGCGGCGCACGACGAGTTCGAACCCGTCGGCCAGCGACCGGGACTCCCCGGCGCGCACCGCGTCGACCAGCGCGGCGACGGTGTCGCCCGCGTCGGCCTCCCCGTCGCCCGTCGCCTCGCCGGCGGGCTCGGCGTCGCCGTCGCCCGGGTCGGCGTCGAGGGCCGCGGTCGCCGCGGCGTCGTCTCGGTCCACCTCCGTCGGGTCCTCGAACACGGCGCTGACCGACCGCCCCGAGAGCTCGGCCGGCTCGAGCCCGAAGACCCCCTCGACGCTCGGCGTGCCCGCGCGGACGACGCCGTCGCCGTCGACGACGAGCGTCGGGTCCGGGGTCGCGTCGAGCGCCTCCGGGAAGCCGTCCATCGTCACTCCTCCGGCTCGTGAACGTGACCGCACTCGGGGCAGCGCACTTCCTCGCCGCGGAGGTCCGCCGAGGAGGCGCGCACGTCGCGCATCACCTCGCTGATCTTGTCTTCGGCCTCCAGCTCGTCGGCGACGGCGAGGTCGACGCCCTCCACTTCGAGGAGGAACTTCGCGACCTCCGTCACCTCGTACATCATCTCGTCTAAGTCCTCGGCGGTGAAGAAGCCGGACATCGCCCCGTAGAGGAACGTCGCGCCCGCCTTCGTCACCTTCTCCTCGAAGGAGTAGCGCGCCTGGTTGACCGCCTGCGGGGTGTAGGTGTCGGTCATGAAGGGGACGAGTTCGGGGAGGTTCTCGCCGATCTTCGTCATCTCGACGCCTGTCTCCGTGCGGAAGTCGGCGCAGAGCCGCGCTATCGCCCACTCGCGGGCCGTGATGTACGTCCGGTCGCGGAGGAACTCGTTGACGCGCTCGTAGCGCGCCCCGTCCATCTTCTGGAACCGCTCGTACTTCTGGACGTCGCGGGGCACGTCCGTCGCGTCGTCGGCCGCCGCGTTCTCGCCGTCCGTCGCGTCCTCGGCCGCCGCGTCCTCGTCGGGGGCCGTCGGGTCTCCGCCGGTCGCTTCACCGCCGTCGCCGCCCTCGGAGGGAACGCGGTCCGCGGCGGCGTCGCCGGTCCTCTCGGCGTCGTCGGCCGCCGGACCGGTGTTGTCGCTCATACGTTCGAAACCCCGCGGGCGGGCAAAAGGGTTGTCGGTGGTCGGACGCCGGAGATCCACTTTTGTACCGTCGCGTGGAGGGATGGGGCATGAAAGTGCTCTGCGGGATCGGCGGCAGCGACGACTCGTTCCGCGCGCTCGACCGGACGGTCGAGCGCGCGGCGGTCGCGGACGACGACCTGACGATCGCCGTGGTCGACAACGAGGACTCGTCGGTCGCCCCCGAGGACGTGCTGGACCGCGCCCGGGAGGCGGTCGACGACGCCGCGATAGACGCCGAGGTGCGGCGCGTCGAGGGCGACCCGGGGAGCCGGCTGGTCGAGATCGCCGAGACCGAGGGGTTCGAGGAAATCGTCCTCGGCGGCGGCCACACGAGCCCGATGGGGAAGATCACGATCGGGTCGATCGCGGAGTTCGTCCTGTTGAACGCAAAGACATCGGTGACGCTGGTCAGATGAGCGACCGAGGCTACCCGGACGCGGTGGCGGACGAGTTCCCGCCGCCGCCGACCGCGTTCACTGACCGCGAGGACCGCGAGATCGAGGTCCGGCCGTACGAGGGCGACGAGGCGGCCCGCGAGGCCCTGGTCGAGATGTACGACGACTTCGACCCGGCCGACCGCGCGCAGGGGATCCCGCCGGGCGGGGAGGAGCGCATCCGCGAGTGGCTCGGCGCCATCCTCGCCGACGACTGCTACAACGTGATCGCCTGGTGCGGCGACGAGGCGGCCGGCCACGCGACGCTCGTGCCCGACGGCGACGCCTACGAGCTGGCGATCTTCGTCCACCAGGAGTACCAGCGCGCCGGGATCGGCACCCACCTCATCCGCGGGCTGCTCGGGCACGGGCAGGCGAACGGCGTCGCGAAGGTGTGGCTCACCGTCGAGCGGTGGAACCGCGCCGCGGTCTCGCTGTACAAGAAGATCGGCTTCGAGACCTCGGACGCCGAGAGCTTCGAACTGGAGATGGGGCTGCGCCTCTGCGCCGCCGAGGCGGCCGCGGAGGAGGCCGGCGGATCCGCGGACGAGCCCGACGGCGACGAGTAGGGCTGGCCGGAATCTTCAATCCTTTAGGGGCGGCCCGCGACCGCTCCGGTATGAGTCACCGAATTCTGCTGTTGGGGGCGCCCGGCGCCGGGAAGGGGACGCAGAGCGCGAAGCTCGCCGACGAGTACGGCGTCGAGCACGTCACGACCGGCGACGCGCTCCGCGCGAACAAGGAGATGGAGACGGAGTACGGGACGCCCAAGTCGTTCATGGACGCGGGCGAACTGGTCCCGGACCCGGTCGTCAACGAGATCGTGAAGGCCGCGCTCGAGGACGCCGACGGGTTCGTCCTCGACGGCTACCCGCGCAACCTCGACCAGGCCGAGTACCTCTCTGAGATTACGGACCTCGACGCGGTCGTCCTCCTCGACGTCGACGAGGAGGTCCTCGTGGACCGCCTCACCGGCCGCCGCGTCTGCGACGACTGCGGCGCGAACTACCACGTCGACTTCCAGCCCCCGGAGGAGCCGGGCGTCTGCGACGAGTGCGGCGGCGACCTCGTCCAGCGCGAGGACGACACCGAGGAGACGGCCCGAGAGCGCCTCGAAGTGTTCTACGACAACACCGAGCCCGTGGTCGACCACTTCCGCGACGAGGGCGTCCTCGTCGAGGTCGACGGCGAGGCGACCCCGGACGAGGTCTTCGAGCGGATCCGCGACGTCGTCGAGAACTGACGCGGCGCGCCGAGGGGCGACGCGCGCCGCCGCGAACCGATCCGCGTCGCCCCCGGAAGCGATTCGAGCGGCGATTCTACAAGGTTCTTAACCGTCGACCGCTAACCGGCCGGTAATGAGCAAAGTCGAACGGCGAGTCCGCTCGCTGGTCCGCGAGGACGGCGAGATGCGGGACGCCATCCAAGTCGTCCTCGACAACGCCAGCGGCGGCGAGGTCCGCTGGGTCGACGTTCGCGACGAGATCACGAGCGGGCAGTGGGGCCGGCTCATCGAGAAGGAGATCCTCGTCGACGGCGAGGAGGGGTTCGCGCTGGCCGACCGCGACGGCATCGAGGCCGGCATGGAGGACGACGACGGGGGCGGCGGCGACGTCGAGACGCCCGAGACGACCAGCTGGTCGAAGTGGGACAAGCTCGCCGGGCTGGCGACCGTCGGCGCGTTCGTCGGCTACGCGGTCCCGCCGGTCCGCAACGCGATCGCGGGCGCCATCGACGTGGTCCTCGGCCCGCTCCTGAACCTCGTCCCGTTCTACGTCGTCATCATGGTCATCGCGCTCGGGACGGGGCTGTACTCGACGCTCCTGCGCGCCGGGCTCATGGACATGGAGAAGATGGGCGCGTACCAGGAGCGGATGAAAGACATCCAGGAGCGCCGGAAGGAGGCCGAGAAGCGCGACGACGACGAGGCGCTCGACCAGATCCAGGAAGAGCAGATGGAGGCGATGGGCGACCAGCTCGGCATGTTCAAAGAGCAGTTCCGCCCGATGGTGTGGATCATGTTCCTCACCATCCCCGCGTTCCTCTGGATGTTCTGGGTGATCGGCTACCGCGGCTCCGACGCCGCGTACCCGGCCGTCGCCGCCCAGGAGCTCGTCGTCCCGCTCGCCGGGACCGTCACGTGGGACACGGGGATCGTCGGCCCAATCCAGATGTGGATCCTCTGGTACTTCCTCTGTTCGATGGCGTTCACGCAGCTCGTCCAGAAGAGCCTCAACATCGAGATGTCGCCGTCCTCGTCGTAGGCGACGCCCCGACCGCTCGGTTCGTTTCCTCCCCGCTCACTTTCGCTCCGCGAGGAGCTCCCCGAACGCGTCGTCGCCGAGGCCCGTCCGGAACGCGGGCGGCGAGCCGAGCCGCGCGAGGCCGACCGCGACGTTGGCGGGCGCGCCGCCGGGGCGGCGGGCGTCGCCGTCGACCTCGCGCAGCGTCTCCTCCGCCTCGGCGCGAAGCCGACGAGCGCCTCGCCGGCGACGAAGACGTCCGCCATCCATCTACTCGGCTGTCGCGGCCCCGTCCTCGCCGCCCGCGGCGTCGACCTCCTCGGCGACCGCCTCGAACGCCGCGAGGATGACGCGCTTACACGCCTGTCCCTCGGTGCTCCAGTGGTGGGCGTAGTCGAGCATGTCGTCGTAGATGTCGGGCTTACAGCCCGCCGCCTGCGGGTGGCCGCCGCCGTTCACGCGACCGGCGACCTCGTGCGCGTGGCGGAAGTCCTCGGAGCCGCGGATCGACGCCGACCCGGCGGGCTTGACGATCACGGCGGCGTCGGCGCCGGCCTCGCGGAGCGCCTCCGCGACCTCGTTCTGCGAGCAGCGGCCGTAGGTGACCGCGACGCGCCAGTCGCCGACCTCGTGGGTGACCGCGCGGCCGACCGCGAGGTCGATCCGGGCCTCCTTCTCGACGCGTCGCTCCTCGACGAACGACCGAACCGTCTCGGGGAGGTCGACGCCGTACGCGCCGATCACGGCCGCGTACTCCTCGGCGCCGGCCCAGTAGGAGTAGTCGGCGAGGTCGTCGGAGCGCGGGTCCTCCTTGATCCAGAGGTCGTGGTCGCGCGTGACCGCGGCGAGGTCGGTCCAGCGGTCGCCGAACGCGTGGTCGAGCGACCGGAGCGTCACGTCGGCGGTGCACTCCTCGTCGGAGTCGCCGACGACGAGGTCGACGCCCGCGTCGCGCACCGCGGCCGCGGTCGCGTCGTCCCACTGGTGGTGGTCGAACCAGCGGATCGCCGCGGTCGCGTCCGCGAGCGCCTCCAGCGGCTCCGCGATCGGCTCGTAGTCGTCGGGACAGAGGTCGCAGACGAACAGGTCGATCCCGTCGTCGGCGTACGCCTCGACCCGTTCGAGCGCGGTGTCGATCGAGTACGGCCCGGCCGAGAGCAGCCCGACCGGCGACTCGGCGTGGGCGTCGGCGAGCGGGTCGCCGTCCGCCGTCTCGTCGCCGTCGTCGTCCGCGTCGTCGCTCTCGTCGTCTGCCTCTTCCAGCCGCGCCGCGATGGCGTCCTCGAAGGGCGCGACGTCGAGCGCGGCGTCGTACGCCTCGCGGACCATCGCGGCGCAGGCGAGGCCGTCGGCGTCGCCGTCGGCGATCACGACCGCCTCGCTGCCCTCGATCGCCTCCCGCGCTCGGCGCTCGGCGCGCTCGTCGTCCAGCGAGTCCGGGTAGAAGAATCCCTTCCCCGGGAGCTTCGTGTACCGCGACCGGGGGGCGTCCCCCGCGTCGATGAGGTCGTCGTCCATACCGTCGTGGCGGGCGGCAGCCGGAAAACTCCGCCGCTCTCGCGTCGGCCGCGGCGTCGGGCCGCCACGCTCCCTCAGACGGTCGTCCGGCGCGGGTCCTCCTCGGTCAGTTGGCGGACCGTCAACACGGGGATCGGACAGGTCCGAACGACGCGCTCGGCGACGGAGCCGATGAGGAAGCGGTTCTCGCCGTGGCGCCCCCTGGTACCCATCGCGACGAGGTCGGCGTCGACCGAGCGGGCGTACGCGTCGATCTCCGACGCCGGCCGGCCCTCGCGGACCTCGATGGTCACGTCGAGGTCGCCGTCGCGTTCGTGCGCCGCGGCCGAGACGCGGTCGAGCGCGTCGCGCCCCTGGTCGTCGAGCGCGTCGCGGAGGTCCTCGCGGACCGTGTCCGGCGACGACTCCACCTCGCCGGCGTCGACGACGTACACCGCGTGGACCTCGGCGTCGAACCGCGCCGCCACGTCGACCGCGACCGAGACGGCCCGCCCGACGCTGTCCGAGCCGTCGGTCGCGACCACGATGGTGTCGAACATGCCCGTTCGTTCGCCGCAGCGCTACCTAAAACCCGGCGGTCGGAGGGGGACGCGCAAGCCCCGGACGGCGAGAGCCGATCGACCGGGTCCGCCCGACGGCGAGAGCCGACCGCGCGGTGGCCGAGCGACCTACGCCAGGAAGACGTGCCGCGGGCGGTCGGCGAGCACGTCGCGGCCCCACTGGACGGTCTCGGAGAACTCGTTGGAGCGGAAGAAGCCCATCGCGTCCTCCTTCGCGTTCCACTGGCTGGCGATGAACATGTCGTTCTCGTCTTCGACGTTCACCATCAGGTCGGTCTCGACGTGGCCGTCCATCTCGCCGAGCAGGTCGCCGACGTCGTCGAACGTCTCGACGAACTCCGACTGGTAGTCGGGCTTGACGGTGTAGAACATCCCCATCGTCCCGAAGCCGGACTCCTCGCCGGCGCGGGCGACGATGTCGGGCAGCTCCGAGAGGAAGCCGCCGGCCGTCTCCGCCGCCGACGCCGTGTCCCAGATGGAGACGACCGCGGCGCGGTCGGTGTGGCGCCCCTCGTACACCGCGGTCTTGACGTGGGTACCGTAGTGGTCGAAGTTGCCGCGGAGCCCCTCGACCTCGTCGAACAGCTCCTCGGTGTCGGCCTCGCTGTACAGCACGGTGGCGTACACGTCCTCGCCGTGAGGCTTCCCGGCGTAGATGTCGAGGTCGGCGAGCTCGCCGCGGATGTCCTCGTCGTCGGCCCCGTCGCCGTCGTGACCCCCCTCCTCGCCGTGTCCGCCGCCCTCGCCGTGGGGGTGGTCGCCCTCGCCGGCGTCTCCGTCGCCGTGCGGGTGGTCGCCGTGCGCGGGACCGCCGCCCGCGCCCGAGCGGTCGTGGCCCTCGCCGCGGCCGTGCCCGTCGTCGCCGTGATGGCTCCCCTCGCCGTGATGACCCCCCTCGTCTCCGTGGCCGCCCCCGCCGTGGGGGTGGCCGGCGCTGTCGCGCTCGGGGACGCGGCCGGTCGGGACCGTCTCCCCGGCGAGGAAGGCGTCGAGGTCGGTCGGCGGGAACCGCCGGCCGACGTAGAAGTCACCGAACTCGCCGTACCGCGAGGAGGCGGGGTCGAACCGCATCTCGTAGACGATGTCCTTGATGTCGGTCGGGTCCGCGCCGAACAGCGTGACGCCCCACTCGTGCTCGTCGAAGCCGACCGAGGAGGCGATCACCTGCTTGATTTTCCCGGCGTACTCCTTGCCGACCTCGCCGTGGCTCGCCATCAGCTCGGCGCGCTCCTCGAACTCGAGGTCGTACCAGTTGTGTTCCTCGCCGCGGCGCTTGCTCATCGGGTAGAAGCTGACGTACTCCTCGTCCGGGATATCGGGCTTCAGCTTCCCCTCGATGTACCGGCGGAGCCCCTCGTCGACGGCGTCGGCGCCCGCCTCGAAGTAGTCGTCGGAGACGTACCCCGACACCTCGGTGACGGAGACGTAGGAGGTCTCGCGCTCGGTGAACTTCGCGAGCGCGGTGTCCTCGAAGCGGCGCTCGATCGCGGAGAGGTCGTCGAGCGACGGCCGGAAGTGTAAGCAGAGGAGGTCGGCCTTGTGTCCGAGCACGGAGAACAGCGCCGACTCGCCGTCGTCGGCGTCGGCGACCAGTTCGCGGTGTTTCAGAAAGGCCTCGCCCTCTTCGATCGCCCGCTCTCGCTCGGACTCGGGCGCCTCGCGCCAGGCGTCCCAGTCGATCGAGCGGAAGTCGTGCAGCGAGAACCACCCTTCGGCGGTCTGTGGAGCCTCGACCATACGCCGGGTTGGTGCCCCGCGACTTAGGGGTTTGCGGGTCGTCCCGAGACGCGGTAACGGGCCGGACCGTCGCGGCTCGCGTCGGAGCGGAAAGCGGCACTGACGGTTCCGAAGTCCCAGCCCTTCGGATGTACCTGAGTACCTTGGCCAACAGGGACTCCGTTGCCGAGACCGCCGAAGCCCCAGCCGGGAGGCGGGCGCACGCTCGCTGCGCGCCTCACTCGGTCGCTTTGCTCCCTCGTTTCGGTGCTTACGTCGCCTGTGCCCGCCTCCCGGCTGCCCCTTCGAGTCC
>NZ_SGTZ01000015.1:0-94208 GCF_005435115.1 Halorubrum sp. ARQ200
CCGCCCCGCACCGCACCTCACGCCTCCCCAGCCTCGTCGCTCGCTTCGCTCGCGACTCCCTCGCGCGTGCTCCTCGGCCGCAAGGCGGCCTCGGAGGCACGCGCCGACAGCCGCTCGAATCGTCCGGATCGTCGCGGCTCGCGTCAGCAGTCACCGTGACCGAAACCCTTTCGACGCGACCCCGAAATGTCCGGACGATGCGGAAAAGCGGCCCGCCGAAAGGACTGATCTCGTACCTCGTGTTGGAGCTGCTCGACGAGCGACCGCGGTACGGGTACGAGCTGCTCGGCGAGATAACGGAGATCAGCGGCGGACACTGGGAGCCCTCCTACGGCTCGGTCTACCCGATCCTCTACAAGTTCGAGGAGGAGGGCGTCGCCGAGCGCGTCGAGCGCGCCGACGAGCCCGACCGGAAGTACTTCGCGCTCACCGACGCGGGCCGCGAGGAGTTGGCCGAGAAGCGCCGCGCGATCGGCGGCGAGGCGAAGGACTTCGGCGACGTCGTCCTCGGCTTCTACCACCTGTACGCGGCGCTCGCCACCGACGGCCGGTTCGAGGTCGACGGCGCGGACGCCGACTGGGCGTTCTCGGAGCGGTACAGCGCGTGGATCGTCGAGCAGATGATCCGCCACCACGAGCGCGACTTCGGCGAGTTCGAGCGGATCGACGCCTCCCCCGAGGAGTTCTACGCCCGGGAAGACGGCGCCGCGGCGGACGGGGCCGAGCCGGATTCCTCCGAGACCGAGCCCGCGGACGACGCCGAGGAGCCCTCCTCCGGCGCCGCCGACGACTGACGCGCGGCGCTCCGTCCGCGCCGGCGCTCCCGCCTCGCAGCGTCGCGACTCACCGGTTGAGCAGCCGCCACAGGAGCCCGCCGGGGAGCCCGGCGCGGACGAGCCGGTCGTACAGCCGGTCGGGGAGGACGCGCGCCAGCCGCGGCAGCCACCGCGCCCGGCGGCTCACCCGGTAGCGCGTCTCCGGTCGTTCCGCCGTCGCCGCGGTCACCACGCGCTCGACGACCGTCTCGACGTCGGTGGCGGCCGGGGAGTACCCCTCGAACTCCCGGTAGGCGTCGGCGTACGGCCCCTCGCCGCCCGCGCCCTCGACCGCCGCGGCGGCCCGCTCGTTGAACCCCGTCTGCACCGGCCCCGGCTCGACCAGCGCGACGTCGACACCGAGCGGCTCGACCTCGCGGCGGAGCGCGTCGACGTACCCGTCGAGCCCGGCCTTCGCGGCGCTGTACGCGCCGTGGTACGGCAGCGCCACGGAGCCGACCATCGACCCGACGACCACGACGCGCCCGCCGCGCTCGCGGAGCGTCCGGAGCGCCGCGGACGCGGTCACGTGGACCGCGGTCAGGTTCGTGTCCACCTGCCGGCGGAACGCCCCGGCCGAGGTGTCCTCGACCGACGCGATCTCGTAGCCGCCGACGCAGGAGACGACGGCGTCGAGCGGGCGCTCCGCGAGCAGGTCGCGAACCGCCGCCTCGTCGCGGAGGTCGACGACGGCGGTCTCGACCGCGTCGGGCAGCGCCGCGAGGCCGTCCGCGTCGCGGTCGACGCCGAGGACATCGTGCCCGGCGGCCGCGAGCGAGCGCGCGACGCCCCCGCCGATCCCGCCCGCGGCCCCCGTCACGAGAACGTGCATGCCGGAGGATCGCGGCGGGGTTAGTAGACGGTGGCGGTTCGGGTCGCCGGAGGTGGACTCGGCCACGCGGGCGGCGCCGTCGGCGTCGGTCTCCCCGGTCGACGCCCGAAGGCATATATCCGACACGGGCGATGGTCGGCGTAATGTCCACCGACGAGCCGTCCGTCCCGATCGTGTGCGACGAGTGCGAGACGGAGACCCGCGTGCCGCTCGACGACCTCGCGGACGCGCTCGACAAGCACAACGCCCAGAAGCACGGCGGTGAGTCCGTCGCGGAGGTCGACCCTGCGATCAAGGACCGCCTCGCCGACCTCGTCGCCGAGGACTTGGGGCTGTTCGACGAGGAGGCGTGAGCGAGCGCCGCCGAACCCCCGTTCGCGAGCGCTCGCTGGCAGCGACACGCATCGACGCGGGAAGATGGGAGCAATAATTGCGTCGTTCGGTGACGGATTGTGATACTGAATAGGATGTTAACAGGGTTTTCGGCCCCTCTAACGTCGGATTCTACGATTGCTCTTGTCATCGGAATCCGCCGCAGTTGCTGGTGACGCGAGGGTGTTCCCCGCCCGGCGGCTTGGAATGGTATGTACGACTCAGATCGGACAGCGTCGCGGCGGTCGTTCCTCGCGGCGGCGGGCGGAACCGCGACGGTCGGCCTCGCGGGCTGTACGGGCGGCGGCGGCGGACTCGACGAACTGACGGTGGCGCACATGCCGATCTATCCCGACCTCCAGTGGTACGTGATGGAGGGCGAGGGGTACTTCTCCGAGGTCGACGCCGAGATCACCGGCCAGGAGTTCGGCAACGGTCCCGCGATCGTCCAGGCGCTCGGGGGCGGCGACATCGACATCGCCATGTTCGGGATCGTCCCCGCGATGATCGCGATCGACCGGGGTATCTCGGCGCAGGTGACCGCCGCGAACATCCGCGAGCCGATGGGGATCATGGCCGAGTCGTCGTTCCACGAGACGTTCGAGCAGCAGGGCGCAGACGCGTTCGCGGCGTGGGAGGCCGAGCGGGGCGAGCCGTTCACCTTCGGCACGTTCCCGCAGGGGAGCGTCCCGGACGTGCTGCTCCGCTACTGGCTCCGTGACGTCGGCGTCGACCCCACCGAAAACGACAGCGTCGAGATCATCGAGATCAACGGCGCGAGCTCCGTCTGGCAGGCGATCGCGAACGACGAGATCGACGGCACCTCGATCATGGAGCCGGTGCCGACCATCGCGCAGGCGGCGGGGTCGTCCGTGACGATGCTCCGGACCGCGGCCGAAGTCCTCCCCGGCCAGCCCGCCGCGGTCACGCTGATGAGCGACGCGGTGCGGGACTCACCGATCGCCGCACAGTTCCTCGAACAACACGCCCGCGCGACGGATTTCATCGGCGAAAATCCGGACGCGACCGCCGAACACGTCAACGAGGGAATCGGGATGCCCGTCGACCGTGCGCGCGACGCGCTCGACTCGCCGTTGTCGAACTTCATTACCGACCCGAACGAGATCACGGACGCGACGCAGGTGTTCTCCGAGTTCGCGGCCGGGAACGGTCAGATCGACGAGCAGCTCTCGACCGACCGGATATTCGACCTGGAGGTGTACGACTCGCTCTGATGGCGACCGAAACCACCCCTGTCGGCGGGGGCGAGACGCTCTCGGGTCTCGGACTCGGCGACGGTCGGCGGCTGCTCCGCGGCGCCATCGGGGTCGCGGCGTTCCTCGTCGTCTGGCACGCCGTCTCGCTCACGCAGGACCCGTTCGTCCTCCCCTCGCCGGTCGCGGTCGCGGGCGCGTTCGCGAGCGAACTCGCCGCGGGCGACATGACGACGGCGCTCTACCAGAGCGTCCGGCACTGGATCCCCGGCACGGTCGCCGGAACGGGACTGGGGGTCGCCGCCGGCGTCGCGTTCGGGTGGAGCCGCCTGCTCGACGACCTGACGGCGCCGCTGGTACGGACGCTACGCCCGGTGCCGCCGCTCGCGCTGATCGGCTTCGCGATCGCGTGGTTCGGGATCAACGACTGGGGCGCCGCCTTCATCATCGCGGTCGGCGCGTTCTGGATCAACTTCTACGCGGCGTACGGCGCGGTCGAGGGCGTGAGCGAGGACCTCCTCGACGTGGGCCGGACGCTCGGCGTCCGCGGCGACCTCGACGCGGTCCGGTCGATCGTGCTGCCGGCGTCGCTTCCGGGGATCATGACCGGGATCCGGACCGGACTGGGCCGGTGCTGGATGCTCGTCGTCGCCTCGGAGATATTCGGCGTCCCCGGGGTCGGCCGCGAGATCATCCGCGCCAGCAACAACCTCCGCGTCGACCGGGCGATCGCGTACATCCTCGTGTTGAGCCTGATGTACCTGCTCGTCGACGTGGCGTTCCGCGCGGTCGAACGGAGGGTCTTGGCGTGGCGGGCGTGAACGGTGACGGGGCGGCCGACGCCGCCGAGCGCAACGGACGAGACCCCCCAGCGCCGAGCGAGGCGAGCGTCGCGCTCGACGGCGTCGGCAAGACGTACCCCGGCGACGGCGACGGCGGCTCGGTACGAGCGCTCGACGACGTGTCCTTCTCGGTCGCGGACGGGGAGTTCGTCTGTCTGGTCGGGCCGTCGGGCTGCGGGAAGACGACGCTGTTCCGGATCGCGGCCGGGCTCACCGAGGCGACCGACGGCCGCGTCCTCCTCGACGGCGCCGAGATCACGGGCCCGACGACGGACATGGGCGTCGTGTTCCAGGAGTACCACCTGTTCCCGTGGCTCACCGTCGCGGAGAACGTCGGCTTCGGCCTCGAACGGAGCGACCGCTCGCCCGCCGAGCGCGAGGCGCGCGTCGACGAGATGCTCGACCTCGTCGGGCTGACGGAGTTCCGCGACGCCTACCCGAAGTCGTTGTCGGGCGGTATGAAACAGCGCGTCGCCATCGCCCGGTCGCTCGCGGTCGACCCGGACCTCCTCCTGATGGACGAGCCGTTCGGCGCGGTCGACGCCCAGACCCGCGAGATGCTCCAGCGCGAACTGCTCGACGTGTGGGAATCGACCGGCAAGACCATCCTCTTCGTCACGCACGACGTGGCGGAGGCGGTGACGCTCGCGGACCGCATCGTCGTGATGGCCGCCGACCCGGGGCGCGTCCGCGCTATCGTCGACGTTGACATCGAGCGCCCGCGCGACCGCGGCGACGCCGCGTTCGCGGAGCGCGTGGGCCGCGTGCGAGAGCTGATCGGGGCCGGGCCGTAGCCGGCCCGACGCCGACTCCCGCCCGTCGGCGCCTACGCGCCGTCCCCGTCGCCTTCGACGCTCGCCGCCAGCTCGTCGACGTGGGTCCGCAGCGTCGCCAGCGTCGCGTCCGCGTCGGCGTACCCCTGATCGTAGTCGCCGAGCGCGGCCGCCGCTCGGTCGAGAAAGCGTTCCACCGCCTCGTCGGTCGGCTCGTCGGACATGCGCGTCGCTCCGCCCGCGAGCGGCTTATGTCTCCCGGCGTCGCGGTCGCCGTCCCGGCGGGAGCGCCGCCGGTGCGCGGGCCTCGTCAGCGGCGCCGGAGCGCGTGCGTCGTGTATCCGACCGCGACGACGAGGGCCGCCGAGAGCAGCGTGCCGAGGACGGCGGGCGACGCGGTGACGTAGTCGCCGAACGGATCGGTCAGCGCGAACACCGCCACGATGAGCGCGACCGAGATGGCGATACCGACCGCGCCGAACGCCTTGAACACCGCGTCGAGGTCGAAGCCCTGTGATCTCCGTTGGTGACTCATACACTACCGTACGGACTCCGGATATAAATCCGCCGAGTGGGATTCTCAGGTCGGGGGAACGGCGAGGCCGCGGTTTGTGAGACAGTGCGACAATATTCACTATTAGCGTTGATAATTTGCTCGCAGAAGTTTTACACCCCATTCATCGATGTCGCCGTGATGACCGACACGAGCGGTATCACGCACTCGCGCCGGCGGTTCGCGGTCGCCTTGGGGACGGGCGTCGCGGGCGCCGTCGCCGGGTGTCTGGGAACCGATCCGAGCGGAACGGCGTCGATCGACGACGGAGACGACGCGGCGAGCGACGCCGGCGACGAAGGGCCGGCGGTCTCGGCCGACGCGAGCGCGACGATCGGCATGGTGTACGCGCTCGGCGGCCTCGACGACCGCTCGTTCAACGACGCGGCCAACCGGGGGATCCAGCGGGCGCGCCTCGACCACGACGTGGCGTTCACCAACCAGGAGCCGAGCTCGATGGCCGACTTCGAGACGACGCAGGCGGCGCTGTCGGCGTCCGAACGCCCCGACTACGACCTGATCTGCTGTATCGGGTTCCTCCAGGCGGACGCGCTCTCGACGGTCGCGGGCGAGCACCCCGACCAGCAGTACGCCATCGTCGACTCCGTCGTCGACCGCGACAACGTCGCGAACTACGTGTTCCGCGAGCACGAGGGGTCGTTCCAGGCCGGCCACCTCGCCGGACTAGTGACGGGCCGCGACATCGCCGTGGGGGCCGGCGGGACCGTCGCCGAGGAGCGAACCGTCGGCTTCGTCGGCGGCGTCGAGTCGCCGCTGATCTCGAAGTTCGAGGCCGGCTACCTCGCCGGCGTCGCGCACGCCGACGGCGACGCCTCCGTGCTGCGGACGTACGTGGGCGCCTTCGACGACCCCGAGGCCGGCTACGACGCAGCCGCGGAGATGTACGATCAGGGCGCGGACGTGGTGTACCACGCGGCCGGCGGCAGCGGCCTCGGCGTCTTCCAGGCCGCACAGGAGTACGGCCGGTACGCGATAGGCGTCGACTCCGACCAGTCGCGGAGCAACCCGCGGTACGCGGACGTGATCCTGGGCTCGATGGTGAAACGGGTCGGGACCGCGGTGTACGACGCCGCCGAGCGGACGATAGAGGACTCGCTCCGGACGGGGTCGACGACCGCGCTCGGGCTCGCGGAGGACGGGGTCGCGCTCGTGTACGGCACTACGCTCGGGCCGGTGATCCCCGAAGACGTGCGCGCGGCCATCGCCGACTCCGGCGAGCGGATCGTCGCCGGCGAGCTGTCGGTGCCCACCGATCCGGAGGCGGTCGGCCGATGAGCGCCGGACCGCTCCAACGGCTTGCGAGCGCCGTCGGCAGCGTCCTCCCCGACGCGGTCCGCCGCCGGTACGCCGCCAAGTTCGCGCTCGCGTTCCTCGTCGTCGCCGCGGTCGTCGCGGCCGGCGGGGCGTTCACGTACCTCCAGACCGGGGACGCGGTGGAGACCGACGCCACGACCCAGCTGGCGGAGACCAGCGGGCTCCAGGCGGACGCGATCGGCTCGTGGACCGAGCGGATGACCACGCAGACCCGGTCGATGTCCGCGGCCGACGAGCTCCGGTCCGACCGCCGCGCGGCGGCGTACGTCCTGTTGAAAGACCAGCTTCTCTCCGAGGACATCGTCAGCATCCACCTCGTCGACGCGGCGCAGGACCGCGTCGTCGCCAGCACGGAGCGGCCCCTGGAGGGGCGCGCGCCGAGCGAGCTGAACGCGCCCTGGAGCGACGCCGACGTGCCCGAGGGCGTCGGCGAGGACGACCGCGTCTGGCGCTCCGCCCGGTCGTACCGCTCGCCCGTGCTCAACGACCGGCCGGTGATGGCGTTCGCCAGCTCCGTGCCGCGGGCCGACGGCCGGTACCTCGTCGTCGTGACCCGGATCCAGCCGCAGCTCGAACGGATCCAGGACACCGACACCGGCGAGGAGACGACGATCGTCAACGCCGCGGGCGAGACCGTGCTGGACATCGACGGAACGGTCGACGGCGACCGCCACGAGGAGGGGGTCGCCGCGGTCCGCGACGGCAACGCCACGACCGCGACGCAGATCGGCGACGGCGAGGTCCACGCGTACGCGGCCGTGCCCGGCACCGACTGGGTGGCGGTGACGAGCGTCGCGAAGTCGACGGCGTTCGCCGTGCGCAACGACGTGGGGAACTCGGTGCTGCTGTTGCTCCTCCTCACGCTCGCGTCGCTCGGGGCCGTCGGCGTCGTGCTGGGCGGGCGCACGGTCGTCCCCCTCGCGCGGCTCCGCGACCGCGCCGAGCGGATCGAGTCCGGCGACCTCGACGTCGACCTGTCGACCGGCCGGGTCGACGAGATCGGGCGGCTGTTCACGAGCTTCGCCGAGATGCGCGACGCGCTCCGCGAGCGGATCGCGGAGGCGGAGACCGCCGCCGACGAGGCCGAGGCGGCCCGCGAGGAGGCCGAGGCGGTCACCCGCGACATGGAGGCGAAGGCGGCCGACTACAGCGAGGTGATGGGCGCGGTCGCCGACGGCGACCTCACCCGCCGGATGGACCCCGACGCGGACCGCGAGGCGATGCGCGAGATCGCCGAGGAGTTCAACGACATGGTCGCGCAGCTGGAGCGGACGACCGCGCGCGTCGCCGCCTTCGCCGGCGAGGTTGACGACGCCAGCGCGGAGCTGGCGGCGGGCGCCGACGAGGTCGAGACCGCGAGCGGGACCGTCAGCGAGCAGATCCAGGAGATCGCGGACGGCGCGGTCCGGCAGGACGAGCGGCTCGACTCGGTCAGCGACGAGATGAGCGACCTCTCGGCGAGCATCGAGGAGGTGGCGTCGTCCGCGGCCTCCGTCGCGGAGACCGCCGAGGCCGCCGCCGAGCGCGGCGAGGCGGGGCGCGAGGCCGCCGCCGAGGCGCTCGACGAGATGGACGCGATCGAGGCCCGCTCCGCGGCCGCGGTCGAGCAGATGGCGGCCCTCGACGAGCGCATGGACGAGATCGACGAGGTCGTCGAGTTCATCACGGACGTGGCCGAGCAGACGAACATCCTCGCGCTCAACGCCTCGATCGAGGCCGCCCGCGCCGGCGAGGCCGGCGAGGGATTCGCGGTCGTCGCCGACGAGGTCAAGCAGCTCGCGGAGGAGACGCAGGAGGCGGCCGCCGAGATCGAGTCGGAGATCGCGGCGGTCCGCGAGGAGACCGACGAGACCGTCGCGGACATCCGCGAGACGAACGCCCGGATCGACGAGGGGTCGGACACCGTCCGCGAGGCGTCGTCGTCGCTGGAGGCGGTCGTCGACGCTGTCGAGGAGACGAACCACGGCGTCCAGGAGATCAGCGAGGCGGCGGAGGACCAGGCGCGGTCGACCCAGCGCGCGGTCGAGGGCGTCGAGGACGTCGCCGAGGTGAGCGGCGAGGTCGCGAGCGGCTCCGAGCAGGTGTCCGCGGCCGCCGAGGAGCAGACCGCGACCGTCACCACCATCGCGGAGAACGCGGACCGGCTCCGCGACCAGGCCGCGTCGCTCTCGGAGTCGGTCTCGGCGTTCGAGGTCGACGTCGCGCCCGAGGAGATCGACGGCGCGGAGGCGGACGGCGCCGGCACCGACGGCGCGGCCGCCGGGTCACCGACCGAGACGGAGGGCAACTCGCCGGGCGACCTCGGCCTCGCCGCCGACGGCGACGGCCGGGACCGACCTGCCGAGGGGGACGACGCCTAGTCCGCCGACCGCGCCTCGCCGTCGGCCTCGGGGTGTCCCTCGGCGATGGCGACCCCCGACGAGGCGCCGATCCGGACCGCGCCCGCGTCGAGCATCGCCGTCGCCTCCTCGTAGGAGCCGACGCCGCCGGAGGCCTTCACCGGCAGGTACTCGCTCATCAGCTCGACGTCGGCGAGCGTCGCGCCGCCGTCGGCGAAGCCGGTCGAGGTCTTCACCATGTCGGCGTCGGCGGCGACCGCGGCCTCGCAGGCGCGGCGCTTCTCGGCGTCGTCGAGGAGCGCGGTCTCGATGATCACCTTCACCGGGACCGGCACGGCCGCGACCACGTCCGCGAGCTCGTCGGCGACCGCGCCGTCGTCGCCCGCCTTCAGCCGGCCGACGTTGATCACGATGTCGACCTCGTCGGCGCCGGCCTCCCAGGCCGTGACCGCCTCGTCGCGTTTCACCTCGGGGGCGTGCTGGCCGTGCGGGAACCCGACCACGGTGGCGATCGCCTCGGGCGCGTTCTCGTAGTCGGCCGCCTCCGCGACGTAACACGGCGGGATACAGGCGTTCATGCCGTGGGCGGCGGCCTCGTCGAGAACGGTCCGGGTGTCGTCCCAGGTCGTCTCCGGGCCGAGGACGGTGTGGTCGATGCTGGCGGCGAACTCCTCGCGGTTCATGCGTCTCCCCTCGCGGCGCGGCCTCAAAGGCGTGCTGGGTCGCACCGCCGGCTCCGGGCGAGCGACGCTGAAAAAACGCGGCTACGGACGAGAAACGAGGGACGGAACACGGACGGCCGCCGACCGGCGGCTCACCGGCCGGCGGGGGTCCGGCTCAGCTCTCGATCTCGATCTCCGTGCCGGAAACGGCGTCCTCGACGGTCACGGGGAGCCGCACCGTCAGGATGCCGTTCCGGTACTCGGCCCGGATGCCGTCCTCGTCGATCGCCTTCGGGAAGCGGAACCGCCGGTGGTACGTCCGGCGGGTCCCGCGCCGCTCGTCCTCGTGTTCGCCGGCGACGTTGAGCACGCCGTCGTTCCACGAGGCGGTGATCTCGGCGGGGTCGAACCCAGGTAGTTCGACCGAGAGGACGAACTCGCCGTCCTCCTCGTACAGTTCGTAGTCGTTGCTACCGGATTCGAACAGTCGGCTCGGGAAGTCGAGTCCTTGCGTCCAGGTGTTCGCCGGTTCGAGCATGGGCATTGGTGACCACCTCGAACTCGGTTACTAGTAGGGCGGCGATTCTATAAAAATCCAACGAATTTTGGGGGTAATTAACAACCGCTTTCGGACGGCGGACCGCCCCGGCGAACGGGCCCGTTGCCGGACGGTCGGTAAGGTGCGACGCGTTCGGTTGGATATTTCTCCAACGTTTTCGCGATCGCCCCGGATTTATTTCGTCCGCGTGCCACCCCGACGCATGGATCGCGACACCGTCGCGCCCGCCGTCTCGGACCTCCCCGGCGAGCGCGCTCGCGAGTGGGTCGACTACCACCACGAGTCGGCAGCGCCGAGCACCTACGTCTACGAGTTCGTCTGGGACCGCACCGCCCCCGCCGAGGGCCCGTTCTGTACCGACGTCGACGGCAACGTCCTCATGGACTTCACCAGCCACGTCGCCGCCGCGCCGCTCGGCTACAACAACCCGCTGATCATGGACCGGCTCGCGGAGTTCGACCTCGTGGACCCCCTGAAGATCGCCGGCCAGGACTTCTACGCCGCCGGCGGCCCCGCGCCCGGGGACGGGATACCCGGCTCGTCGGGGCTCATGGACCGGCTCACCGACCTGACGAGCCACTACGACATGGACACCGTCTTCCTCTCGAACTCCGGCGCGGAGGCGGTCGAGAACGCCATCAAGATCGCCTACGACGCCTCCGACGGCGCGAAGTACGCGATCACCTTCGACGGGGCGTTCCACGGCCGGACGCTCGGTGCGCTCTCGCTCAACCGCTCGAAGTCCGTGTACCGCCGCGACTTCCCGGAGGTCAGCGGCATCACGGAGGTCCCGTTCTGCGAGGACCGGACCTGCTCGCCCGAGACCTGCTCGTGCGGCTTCTTCGCCGACGGCGTCTCCCGGCTCCGGCGGAAGCTCGACCCGAAGCGGGGGAACGTCCACCCGGACGACGTGGCGTACCTGATCATGGAGCCGATCCAGGGCGAAGGGGGCTACCGGTTCCCCTCCGAGGCGTTCACCGACGAGATCGCGGCGCTCGCCGACGAGCACGACATCACGGTGATCGCCGACGAGATCCAGACCGGCGTCGGGCGCACCGGCGAGATGTGGGGCTCGGACCACTACGCGTACGAGCCGGACGTGATCACGAGCGCGAAGGGGCTTCGGGTGGGCGCGACCGTCTCGCGGAGCGACGTGTTCCCCGAGGAGACCGGCCGGCTCTCCTCGACGTGGGGCGCCGGCGACGTGATCGCCGCGGCGCAGGGCGCGCTCACCCTCGACGCCATCGAGGAGGCCGACCTCATGGACAACGCCGTCGCTCGCGGCCGGCAGTTCACGGAGACGATGCGCGACGCCGCCCTCGACCCCGTCGAGGACGTGCGCGGGAAGGGGCTGCTGCTCGCCGTCGAGTTCGACACGAAGGAGCGGCGGGACGCGGTCGTCGACGAGGCGTTCGCTCGCGGCCTCCTCACGCTCGCGTGCGGCCACAAGGTCCTCCGGATCCTCCCGCCGCTCGACGTCACCGAACGCGAGATAGACCTCGGCGCCGACCTCCTCACGGACGCGATCGCGGCCGCGGTCTGAGGGCGCGATCGCCCCGGAACGACCGACCTACCGGTCCGCGTACCACTCCGCGAACTTCTCTAAGGCCCGGCCGCGGTGCGACACCGCGTTCTTCCGGTCGGTGTCCATCTCAGCGAACGTCTCCCCGTCGTGTTCGAAGATCGGGTCGTAGCCGAAGCCCCCGTCGCCCCGCGGCGCGACGATCCGGCCCGGCACGTACCCCTCGAACAGCTTGACCGGGAGCGGGTCGGCCGCCCCCGCGTCGCCGTCGCTTCCGCCGCCCTCACCCTCTTCGTCCGGCCCCGCCGCGGCGGCCGCGTCGCGGTCGCCCCGGTCCACCGGGTCGGGGCTCGCGGCGAACCCCTCGCCGTCGCAGTAGCCGAGGACGCAGCGGAAGGCGGCGCGGCGGTCGTCGAGGTCAGCGGCGATGTCGTGGACGCGCTCGATCCCGAGCGTCTCCTCGACGTACGAGGAGTACGGGCCCGGGAAGCCGTCGAGGCCCTCGACGAACAGCCCCGCGTCGTCGACGAGGACCGGCGCGTCCGCGTGGCGGTACGCCTCGCGCGCGCCCCGCGCCGCGATGGGGCCGAGCTCGTCGGCCTGGACCTCCGCGTAGTCGAAGTCGAGCCGCTCCACCGAGCCGTCCGGGAGGTACCGCTCCGCCTCGCGCACCTTCCCCGGGTTCGTCGTCACGTACCTGAGCACGGATCGCCGTGGGCGCGCCCGCGAGGAATAGGCGTCGGTCGCGGGCGGTCGCCCCGGCCGCCGCCGGCAGTACGTTTTTCTCGGGGCGACGACAGCACTCGCGTATGGCCCTCCCCACCTTCGAGAAGAAACGACTCATCGGGCTCATCGCGATCCTGTCGTTCGGTCTCACCTCGCTTTCCGCCGTGCTCTTCCCGGGCCAGTTGGTCGGGCTCGGACCCGCCCTCTTCATCACCGGGTTCTTCATCCTGATCCCGCTGGTGCTGGTGCTGGGCGAGGACTTCCCGCTCGTCGCGGCCGACGAGCCCGACGCGTCGGCCGCGGGCGACGCGACGGCCGAGCGGCCGGTGGCCGCGCTGCGCGACCGCTATGCGAGCGGCGAGATCGACGAGGCGGAGTTCGAGCGCCGGCTCGACCGGCTGCTCGCGACCGAGGACCTCGACGAGCGGCTCGACCGGGTCGAGTCCGACCGCGGCGACCGGCACCGGGAGCGCGACGTAGAACTGGAGTGAGTCGGCGCGGGGCTCAGGGGTCGACGCGGACGAGCCACGCCTCGGGGTCGTCGATCTCCGCCCCGGTCGGCAGGTTCTCGGCGCGCTCCCACACCGCGCCCGCGGCCTCGATGCCGCGCTCGTCGGCGACGTGCCGGAAGAAGGCGGCGCCGCGCTCGTACTGCCGGCGCTTGAGCCCCAGTCCGAGCAGGCGCTGCGCGAGCCGCCGCACGGGCCCGCCGCCGCCGCGGCGCTCGTCCAGCTTCCGCCGGAGGTCCGCGTACTCGCCGTCGAACGCGCGGTCCATCAGTACCTCGGCGTACCCCTCGACCGCGGTCATCGCGGCCTGGAGCTCCGCGAACGCGTCGGGGTCGAGCCCGCGGCCAGTCATCCCCTCGACGCCGCCCGCGCCGCCGACCATGCCCTCCACCCCGCGCTCGACGCGCGATTCGAGGTACTCCGGGAGCCACGGCGCCGCGCCGAACTCGGCGGCGTGGGTCACCTCGTGGAACGCGATCCAGCGGCGGAACCGCGGGTACGCCACGTCGAGCGCGCTCGCGACCGCGACGATGTTCGGGTGGACGAAGTAGAGCCCGTGCTCGGCGTCCGGCTCGTCGGCGAGCAGGAGGGGATCGTACTGGCCGAGGACGTTGCGCGCGAGGAAGCCTAGGGCGAACGCCATCGACCCCGTGTTTGCGACCCGCGAGAGGTCCCGGGCGAACCCGGCACCGGGCGCGGGCCCCACAGGGCCCGACGAGGCGTCGGCGATCACGTCCAGCGAGTCGGTGCCGGCGTCGCCGCCCGGGTCCGCGCCGATCCGACCGCCCGCGTCGCCCGCCGCGGCCGCCTCGATCGGGTCCATCACGCGCCGGAAGGTGTCGACGCTCGCGTCGATCCAGTGGTGGCGGTTCTGTACCTCGACGGTGTCGGGCACGTCGAACTCGATCCCGGCGACCGCGGCCAGCCGCGAGCGGGCGTCGCGCACGTCGCCGGCGTACCCCGCGCGCTCCGCGTCGGAGAGCGCGACCGATCCGGGGTCGGTGGCGTCCTTCGCGGCCGCCGCGGCCCGGTCCCAGTCGACGACGCCCGGCCCCTCGGCCTCGGCGACGGTCCGGACGCTTCGGAGGATGTCCATACGGATCGGACGGGCGGGCGCCTCAAAGCGCTTGTGTCGACCGGTCCCGGCCGGATCCGACACCGACGTGTTCTTGCCGGCCGCCCCACAGCCATCGGCATGGACGACGCGCGCAGAGCGTTCCTCGACGACCTCCTCGCGACGCCGAGCCCCTCGGGCTTCGAGACGGCCGCCCAGCGGGTGTGGACCGACTACGTCCGCGAGTTCGCGGACCGGGTCGAAACCGACGCCTACGGCAACGCCGTCGCGGTCCACGAGGGCGACCCCGACGCGCCGACGGTCGCGGTCACCGGTCACGCCGACGAGATCGGGTTCATCGTCCGCGACGTGCTCGACGACGGCTTCCTCCGGATCGGGCGGATCGGCGGCTCCGACCGCACCGTCTCGAAGGGCCAGCACGTCACGGTCCACGCCGACGAGCCGGTCCAGGGCGTCGTCGGACAGACCGCGATCCACCTGCGGGACCAGGCGGACGACGAGCACGAGGACGTCGCGGGCCAGTTCGTCGACGTCGGCGCCGAGGACGCCGCCGAGGCGCGCGAACACGTCGAGGTCGGCGACCCCGTCACGTTCTCGACGGGCCGTCGCGACCTCGTCGGCGACCGGATCGCCGCCCGCGGGGTCGACAACCGCGCCGGCGCGTGGGCGGCCGCGGAGGGGCTGCGACGCGCCGCCGACCGCGACGTCGACGCCACGGTCTACGCCGTCTCGACGGTCCAGGAGGAGGTCGGGCTCCAAGGCGCGCGGATGGTCGGGGTCGACCTCGACGCCGTCGACGCCTTCGTCGCGGTCGACGTCACCCACGCCACCGACAACCCGGACGTCGACCGCGAGCACCGCGGCCCGGTCGAACTCGGCGCCGGCCCGGTGATCGGTCGGGGCAGCGCGAACCACCCGGTCCTCGTGGACCTCGCCCGCGAGGCGGCCGCCGACGCCGGCGTCGACGTGCAGCTACAGGCGGCCGGCACCCGCACCGGCACCGACGCGGACGCGTTCTACACGGTCCGCGGCGGCACCCCGGCGCTCAACGTCTCGATCCCGAACCGGTACATGCACACGCCGGTCGAGGTGATCGACACCGGCGACTTGGACGAGGTCGCCGACCTCCTCGCCGCGATCGGGGCCGCAGCGGGCGATCACGCGGCCGGGCCGGAGCCGTTCGCCGTCGACGTCTGAGCGAGATCTGCCACGACAAACCGGGGCACGGCGTGGTCGAAACGGAACTGTTTTACAATCCGCTCACCTACCGTTGATTGCGTCGAACGGACGCGCTCTGGTGGTGTAGTCCGGCCAATCATCTTGCCCTCTCACGGCAAGGACCTGGGTTCAAATCCCAGCCGGAGCATCTCACTTCGTCGCCTTCTCGCCGCCCGGACCGGCTCCGTAGCGGCGTCCCCGTCGGTCCGCGGCTTCGCTCTCTACTCACCACAGCGCCGCCGCTCCGCGGCTCGACTGCTGTCCGTTCGAGGTAGCGGCAGGTGTTGAACGGCGAGACGGGTTTTACACGCTGGCGTGCGAGGCGTTGCCATGAGCGACGCCGCACGCCCCGCGCCGACCGCCGCCGACGCGCTCCACACGACCGTCGACCTCCCCTTCGACGACGCGGTGCCGTTCGTCCAGCTCGAACACGAGCTCGCGGACTTCGAGACGGTGCGCGTCACGCGGCTCGACGAGATGATCGAGGGGATGCTCGGTCACGACGACGTCGGGCGGACGGCACTGATCGTCGTCTGTCACCCCGAGATCGCGTACGACGCGCTGCGAATCGACCCGACGCTCGCCGGCATGCTCCCGTGTACCACCGTCGTCTACGAGCGCGCCGGTGACGACCGCGTTCACGTCCATCACGTGTCGGCGACGAAGGCGATCCGCGACCTCGGTTGCGCGTCGGCCACCGGGGTCGACGAGGACGCCGTCGAGGACCTCGTGGCGAAGACCGGCGAGCTGATGGCGGTCGTCTGGGAGCACATCGAGACGCACGGCCGGGAGTGAGCGCCGCGGTCGACGCGAGCGCGCCGCTTCAGCGGTTCAGCCGCCAGCGGATCACCGCGGCGGCGACGAGGACCGTCCCGAACGTGACGGCGCCGGAGATCAGCGCGCCGCGCGCGCTCGTCGCGCCGGTCGCGAACGCGCTCGCCGAGGCGGAGCCGCCGACCACCGCCGCCCCGCCCGCCAGTCCGCCGAACCCGATACAGCAGAGGCTCAACAGGCCGACTGCGGACAGCGACCCGAGGATCCCGTCGTCGCTCATCGTCGCTTCTCCCTTTCGCCCCGGACTACCAATAGGTGTCGCCCCCAGCCGACCGCCAAGCGAGGGTTTAATTCCGACAGCGCGCGAGGGCGTCGTGTGGACCCGAGCCGGATCCCCGCCGAGTTCCCCGCGCCGAGCTTCCGCGGCGCGCAGGAGCGGGCCCTCGCCGACATCCGCGACGCGTTCGCGGCCGGCAACCGGGTCGTCTTGGTGCGCGCGCCGACCGGCAGCGGCAAGTCGCTGCTCGCCCGCGCCATCATGGGCGCGGCCGAGACGGCGGGCGAGGCGGCCCCAAGCGAGGCGACGGGCGCCTACTACACGACCCCGCAGGTGTCGCAGATCGACGACGTCGAGGCCGACGACCTCCTCGACGACCTGGCCGTGATCCGCGGCAAGTCGAACTACGACTGCGTGCTGCCCGGCGAGCACGACACGCCGGTGAACCGCGCGCCCTGCGCGCGCCAACAGGGGTTCGACTGCTCGATCCGGCACCGCTGCCCGTACTTCTCCGACCGCGCTATCGCCTCCGGCAACCGCTTCGCCGCGATGACGCTCGCGTACTTCATGCGCACTGCCGGCTCCGAGGTGTTCCGCAAGCGCGACGCCGTCGTCATCGACGAGGCGCACGGGCTCGCCGAGTGGGCCGAGATGTACGCGACCATCGATATCTCGCCCGAGCGCGTCCCGGTGTGGGACGACGTGGGCGTCCCGGACGTCGCGGCCGACGCCGGCCCCGAGGAGGACGCCGTCGACCGCACCGCGCGGTTCGTCGAGGCGCTCCGCGACGTAGCGATCCGCGCGAAAGACGAGCTGGTGGGGCGGCACGAGCTCGACCGGGAGGAGGTCGCCCGGCGCGACCGGCTCCAGGAGCTCATCGGCGAACTCGGCTGGTTCCTGGAGGACTACCGCGACCCGCAGTCCCCCACCTCGTGGGTCGTCGACCAGCCGGGCGGCGAGGGGTCGGCGATGGAGATCAAGCCGCTCGACCCCGCGCGGTACCTCAGACACACGGTGTGGGACCGGGGCAACCGGTTCGCGCTGCTGTCGGCGACCATCCTCTCGAAGGAGGCGTTCTGCCGCGGGGTCGGGCTCGACCCCGCCGACGTCGCGCTCGTCGACGTCGAGCACACGTTCCCGCTCGCGAACCGCCCGCTGTACGACGTGACGCAGGGGTCGATGACCTACGAGCACCGCGACGAGACGACCCCGAAGATCGCCCGCCTGATCGTCCGGCTGATGGCGGAACACCCCGACGAGAAGGGGCTGATCCACGCGCACTCGTACGACATCGCGGAGCGGATCACGGAGCGGCTCGGCGAGTTCGGCGTCGCCGCGCGCGTCAGGCGCCACGACCGGTCGAACCGCGACGCGGAGCTGGAGGCGTGGAAGGCCAGCCCGGACCCGGAGGTGTTCGTCTCCGTGAAGATGGAGGAGGCGCTGGACCTGAAAGGCGACCTCTGTCGCTGGCAGGTAGTCTGTAAGGCGCCGTACCGGAACACGAACGACTCGCGGGTCGCCCGCCGGCTGGCGGACGGGCAGTGGGCGTGGTACCACCGGACCGCGCTGCGCACCGTCATCCAGGCGTGCGGGCGGGTCGTCCGCGCCCCGGACGACCGCGGCGCGACCTACCTCGCCGACGACTCCCTGCTCGACCTCTTCGAGCGCGCGGCGGCGGACACCCCCGACTGGTTCCGCGACCAGGTCGACGCGATGACGACCCCCTCGCTGCCCGCGTTCGACCCCGAGGCCGCGCTGGCCGGCGTCGACGCGTCGCCGTCGAGCGGCGCGGGAGCGGGTCGCCGGAAGAGCCGCCGTGCGGGCGGGTCGGCCGGTACACCCGGCGGTCGCTCGTCTCGGGACGGCTCAGGTCGAGGGCGCGACGGCGGCGACGCGACCGGCGACGGCGGCGACGACCCCGTTCGGACCCGGTCCGAGCAGGACGCCGAGCGGCGGGAGAACCACCCGCTGTCGGACGTGTGGGGCGACGGCTGACGGGGACCGCCGCCGAGGCGCGGTGGGCGATCGGCGCAAGAGCGGGGACCGGCGGCGTGCGCCACGCGCCGGTTACAGTAGCGAGACGCCGTACGCCACCATGGAGCTCACCATGAGAAACGCGAAGAACAGCGCCATGAGCTGTTGTCTGTCCATGTCGCCGTGTCAACTGCAGAGCCGTATAACTCCTGCGGGCGACGGGCGGCCGGGTGCGAGTCATATTACCACCCTGAGCCGATCACTCGTTAATATATATCGTATAAGGTGTATCAGGTCCCTCAATGAAGTAGTAACCTTCATAATCCCTCACCCGACTACTGGGTGTATGGCCACGAACGGGCTGTCGAGTGCGCTGACGCTGTACGGTGCGCGAACCCTGACGCTGTCGCAGGCGGCCGCACAGGCAGGGCTCAGCGAGGCCGAATTCATCGAGCAACTCGAACGCCGCGGCATCGAGGTAACCGAGTCCGAGCGCGCCGCGGCGCTCGGTCGCGAACAGCCCGCTCGCGCCGACTGAACGGTGCTGCGTCGCCGTCCGCGAGGGCGGCGCGCCGCGCCGGCGCTCCGACTCGTCCTACGAACGATCAGTTCTCGCTGACCAGCGAGCCGCGAGGCTCCCCTACTCCCGGTTCGAGACCGACTCCGCCGACCGCTCCGCGTCCTCGTCCGGCACGAGGTGAACGTCGCCGCCGTGTTCGAAGGCGAGGACCGACTCGGCGCCGTCGTCGACGAACGCCGGGTTCGGCACCGTCTTCGCCTCGTAGGTGACGGGGTCGAGCACCTGGATCGCGTTCTCGTCCTCGACGGTCACGACCGTCGTCTCCGCCGCGTCGTCGCGGGTGCCGAGCCGGGTCGCGTCGGGGGCGTCGCCGTCCGCGAACGCGGAGGTGTACTCCGCGCCCGTGGCGAGCCGGACCCCCTGGAGGCGGCCGGAGACGCCCGTGACGAGGACCGGGCCGTCCCCGTCCTCGGGGTCGACGATCTCGCCTTCGGCGTACCTCGGGAGCCGGACCGCGAACGTGACGCGGTACACCTCGTTGCCGTCGCCGTCCTCGGTGACGAGCGTCGGGTACGACTCGAAGCTCCCCCCGAGCGACTCCGTGATCCGCGTCGCCACGTTCTGCGCGAGGCGGTTCGACGAGAGCTTGATGTCCGGCCCGTCGTCGGTCTCCGTCACCTCGGTGATGAACGCCTCCCGGTCGCCGTCGGCCTCCTGGTCGGCGACGTACCGCTCGGCGATGTCCAGCGCCTCCGCGCGCTCGGCGGGCGTGAGGTCGCGCTCGTCGGCGCGGACCTGGACGATCCCGGCGTAGTAGCCGCCGGCGATGCGCCCGCAGCGGTCGCAGGTCCCCCGCGAGATCTTCACCGGGACGGTCACCTCCGCGGAGCGCAGGGTGCCGCGCACCACGCCGGAGAAGCGGCAGTGCATCCGGACGGTGTTCTCGTCGACCTGCTCCGGCTCCACTCCCCACTCCACGTCTTCCGCGTCGACGTGGACTCCGAGGGACTCGGCCACCTCGTCGACGGCAACGTCGGTGTAGTCGCGCGCCCCCACGTCGCGCCACGACTCGCCGCGCCTGACGGCGCCGCAGCCGGAACAGACCAGCACCTCGATCCGGTCGGGCGCGTCGACCAGGTCGAAGTCCTCGAAGTAGCAGTCGTCGCACAGCAGGGCGTCTCGCCCGCGCGGCTCGCCCGGAAGGGGGTCGCGCCGCTCGGGGACCGGGTCGCCGCAGCGCGGACAGAACTCCCGCGACTCGCTCATTGGCGCCCGCTACGCCGAGGACCGGTTTAAACGGCGCGGACCGCCCCCGTCGGCGCCGACGCCGCGACGGCGGCTCCGGCCGCTCCGTGCGGATCCCGACCTCCGAAATGGTTTTTCGCACGGACCGAGAACGGGCGTGTATGAGCGGTAACCCCGACGACGAACGGCTCGAGGAACTGCGCGAACAGAAGATGGAGGAGCTCCGCGAGCGGCAGGGCGGCGAGGGCGACGCCGCCGAGGCCCAACAGCAGGCCCAGGAGCGCGCCGAGGCCCAGCAGGAGGCCGTGCTGAAACAGTACCTCACGGACGGCGCCCGCCAGCGGCTCAACGCGGTCGAGATGTCCAAGCCGCAGTTCGGCGAGAAGGTGAAACAGCAGGTCGCCGCGCTGGCGCAGAGCGGGCGGATTCAGGGACAGATCGACGAAGAGCAGATGCGCGAGCTCCTCAAGGAGCTCCAGCCCGACCAGAAGAGCTTCGACATCCGCCACCGGTAGATGGAGCTCGCGCTGCTGTACAGCGGGGGGAAAGACTCCTCGCTGGCCGCCCACCTGCTCGACCGGTTCTACGAGGTCCGCTGCGTCACCGGGAGCTTCGGGCTCACGGACGACTGGGAGCACGCGGAGCGGGCGGCCGCCGAGCTCGGGTTCCCGTTCGAGCGCGTCGAGCTCGACCCGGAGGTCGCCGAGAACGCGGCCGAGACCATGGTCGCGGACGGCTACCCGCGCAACGGGATCCAGCGCGTCCACGAGCACGCCTTAGAGACCATCGCCGCGCTCGACGTCGACGCCATCGCGGACGGCACCCGCCGCGACGACCGCGTCCCCACGGTGTCGCGGGCGCAGGCGCAGAGCCTCGAAGACCGCAACGGGATCGATTACATCTCACCGCTCTCCGGGTTCGGTCGCCACGCCGTCGACCAGCTCGTCGACGCCACCTTCGACGTCCAGCAGGGCCCGAGCGAAGAGGTCCCGAAGGCGGACTACGAGGACGAGCTCCGCACGCTCATCGCGGACCAGTACGGCGAGGGGACCGTCGGCGACGTGTTCCCCGACCACGACCAGACGTACGTCCACGGCCGGAGCGACTGACCGGCCGGTGCGGCGCTCCGCCCGCGGTCGGCGGCCTCCCGTCGGCCCGGAAGTGCCGGAACTACTTTCGACCCCGGGGTCGTAGCGTCGACCATGTCATCCGACCGAGTCGTCGACCTGCTCCGGACGGCGTACGCCGACGAGATCGAGACCGTGATGAACTACCAGACGAACGCGATCGTCCTCGACGGCGTCCGCGCCGAGGAGATCAAAGAGAGCCTCAAACAGGACGTCCAGGAGGAGCTCGGCCACGCCGAACAGCTCGGCCAGCGGCTCAAACAGCTCGACGCGCGGCCGCCCGGCTCCGCCGAGTTCACGGCCGGCCAGGAGTCGCTACAGCCGCCCGAGGACTCGACGGACGTGCTTGCCGTCATCAACGGCGTGCTGGACGCAGAGGAGGACGCGATCGCGACGTACCGCGAGCTGGTCGACGCCGCCGACGAGGCGGGCGATCCGGTCACCGAAGACCTCGCCGTGACGCTGCTCTCGGACGAGGAGGCCCACCGGACCGAGTTCCGCGGGTTCCAGAAGGAGTACCAGCGCGAGTAGACCGGGCGAGGCGCCGCGTTTCGACGTCCGCGACCTCCACGTCGACGTCCGCGATCGCCGCCCCCGAAAGGATGCTTTCAAGCGGGCGCTCGCCGAAGCGACGCGTATGTACGACGGCCTCAAGGGATTCCGCGACTTCTACCCCGGCGAGCAGTCCGCCCGCCGCGAGGTGACCGACGCGGTCGAGGACGCCGCGGCCCGGCACGGCTTCCGGGAGATCGCCACCCCCGCCTTGGAGCGGACGGAGATGTACGTCGACAAGTCCGGCGAGGAGATCGTCGAGGAGCTGTACGCCTTCGACGACAAGGGCGGCCGCGGCGTCTCGATGACCCCGGAGCTCACCCCGACCGTCGCCCGGATGGTCGTCGCGAAGGGGCAGGAGCTGTCGAAGCCGATCAAGTGGGTGTCCACCCGCCCGTTCTGGCGCTACGAGCAGGTCCAGCAGGGCCGGTTCCGCGAGTTCTACCAGACGAACATCGACGTGTTCGGCTCGTCGGCGCCCGAGGCCGACGCCGAGGTGCTCGCGGTCGCCGCCGACGCCCTGACCGACCTCGGGCTCACCGGCGACGACTTCGAGTTCCGGGTCTCCCACCGCGACATCCTCGGCGGCCTCGTCCGCTCGCTCGCGGCGGACCCCGACGCGGTCGACACCGCGGCCGCGATCCGCGCGGTCGACAAGCGCGCGAAGGTCGACGACGGCGAGTACCTCGGGCTCCTCTCGGACGCGGGCCTCGCCCGCGACACCGCGCGCGACTTCGACGACCTCATCGCGGACGTGGAGACGGTCGCCGACCTCGACGCGGTCGCCGAGGCCGGCGGCGAGGCGGTCGAGGCCGCGGTCGAGAACCTCCGGAACGTCCTCGCCGCGGCCGACGACTTCGGCGCGGGCGAGTTCTGCGAGGTGTCGCTGACCACCGCCCGCGGGCTCGACTACTACACCGGCGTCGTCTTCGAGTGCTTCGACTCCACCGGCGAGGTGTCCCGGTCCGTCTTCGGCGGCGGCCGCTACGACGACCTCATCGAGAGCTTCGGCGGGCAGCCCACTCCCGCGGTCGGGGTCGCCCCCGGGCACGCGACGCTCAAGCTGCTCTGCCAGCGCGCCGGCGTCTGGCCCGACGAGGAGCTGACGACGGACTACTACGTGCTCAGCGTGGGCGACACGCGGAGCGAGGCGGCCGCGCTCGCGGGCGACCTCCGCGCGCTTGGCGACGACGTGGTCGTCGAGCAGGACGTCTCCGGCCGCTCGTTCGGCGCCCAGCTGGGCTACGCAGACTCGATCAACGCCGAGACTGTCGTCGTCGTCGGCGAGCGCGACCTGGAGAACGGCGAGTACACGGTGAAGGACATGGCGAGCGGCGACGAGACGACGGTCCCGGTCGAGGAGTTCCCGCCGGACGAGGGGCTGCCGACCTACGAGGACTACGAGTAACGGCGCGGCGCGCCCGTGACCCGTCCCGCCGGCCGGGCGACGCGATCCCTGAACGCTTTTGGGTCGCGCGTCGGGACGGTGGAGACGATGATCCCGCTCGCGACGGCGATGCCCCCGACCGAGGTCGCCCTCCGCGTGGCCGCGGGGGTCCTCCTCATCCTGATCAACGCGTACTTCGTGGCTATCGAGTTCGGGCTGACGCGTCTCCGGCAGTATCCCGAGTCGGAGATGGACACGCCGGGGCTGCGGCGCGCCTGGGAGATGACCGACGACCTGGAGTTCTACCTCACGACCTGTCAGGTGTGGATCTCCGGCACGTCCATCGCGCTCGGTATCGTCGCCGAGCCGGGGCTGGCGGCGCTTTTCACGCCGATCTTCGAGAACACCGCGCTCTTCGCGCCGGTCTTCGAGAACACGGCGCTGGCTTCGGCCAGCGCCGGGTCCTTCCTCGGCTTCTTCCTCATCAACATGGTCCACCTGACCCACGGCGAGCAGACGCCGACGTACCTCGGCGTCGAGCGCTCGAAGCAGGTCGCCCGGTACGGCTCGCGGCCGCTCTACTGGTTCGCGTGGCTCATCTCGCCGCTGATCAAGGTCGGCGACTGGGTCGCGAAGGCGACGCTCGGACTGTTCGGCGTCGAGATGACCGCCTCGTGGACCGAGGCCGAAGAGGAGGTACTGGAGACGCGCGCCGAGCTCCGCAACCGTCTCGGGTCGATGATGGAGGAGGTCGAACTCCCAGAGGAGCGCCGCGAGGAGGTCCTCAACGCGCTCGACGTCGACCGGGTGACCGTCGCGGACGTGATGACCGCGCCCGAGGAGGTCGTCTCGCTGACGACGGGGGCGTCCGTCGACGAGAACCTCGACCGGATCCGGGACACGCCGCACACCCGCTTCCCGCTCGTCGGCGACGACCTGACCGACTTCGAGGGGATCGTGTACGCCCCCTCGATCGTGAGCCGCTACGACGAGCTTCGCGACGGCGACCTGACGTTCGCCGAGGTCGCCGCCCCGCCGATGACGGTCGCGGCGGACGCGAGCGTCAGCGACGCGTTCGACCGGTTCCAGGCGGAGTCCCAGGAGCTCGCCTTAGTCATCGAGGACGGCGAGGTCGTCGGCCTGATCACTGCGACGGACGCCATGGAAGCGGTGATGGGCCAGCTCGAAGACCCGCTGGACGCCGGGAACCTATAAGAGACGCCGGTGTCCGCCGCCGATCCGGCGGCTGATCAAAAACAGGCGGCCGGAACCTCGGCCCCGCGCTCCGCGCCGCCGTTCACCGCTTGTACGCCTCGCGCAGGAACACCAGCGCGCCGCCGAGCATCGCGAGGTTCCCGAAGAAGGCGAGCCGCTCGCCGCTCTTGTCGTCCTCGTCGGCGTTCCAGAAGTCGTGCATCGTCGCGGTCACGACGGTCAGAAACGCGACCGCCGCGCCGGTCGCGATCCGGGGAAGCCGCCAGAGCGCGATGCCGAGGCCGGCGACCACCATCATGCCGGAGGCGAACGGCGCGGCGAGGTCCGGCATCGGGACGCCCGCCGACTCGGCGTACTCGATCGTGTCGTCCATGTCGCGGAAGTCCTCCGAGGCCTGCGCGGCGAGGCCGACGCCGAGCAGGACGCGGCCGAGCCGCGAGGGCGCGCCGCGACCGTCGCTCTCCGCGGTCGTCTCAGTGGGTTCGTCGTCGCTCATACGTCTCGTAACGGCAGCCGACAGTATAAATCGCGGTGGCGCCAGCCACGGCTCATCCTCGGACCGCATCGATCCGCGCCAGCAGCCGCCCCGTCGCCGCCGCGTCGAAGGCCATCGGGCGGCGCCACCACGGGCCCTTCCCGGAGTCGCTCGACAGGTCGGTGACGATCCGGTTCGCCTCGCTCCCGGCGTCGGGCGCGCTCAGCGGGACGACGCGGTCGAACGGGCCCGACACCGCCGGGTCGCCGACCGCGACGACGCGGGCGTCGAACGGGTCGCGCTTCAGGTGCGCGTTGGTCGGCGCGGCCCTCACGGCGGCCGCGCGGTCGACGGCGTCGCCGCCGCCGTCCGTAGCGAGCACCCGCTCGACCCGCATCCCCGCGAAGAGGTACGCGCCCCAGTCGGGGGCGAGGTCGTCGTCGACGGCGACCCCTCGCTCGCGGAGCCACGCGCCGTCGCGGTCGTCCGTTCCGCCGTCGCGGTCGCCGGTCGCGTCGTCGGGACGCCCGTCACCCGGTCCCGCCCAGTCGCGCGGCCGCAGCGTGAGCGTCGCGTAGAAGAGGAGCCAGTCGCCGGGGTCGAGGGCGGCGATCCGGCCCGCCTTCACGGCGTACGGGTCGCCGTAGGTCGCCCGCTCGCGGCCGTGGACGCCCGGGAACTCGGGGTCGGCGTGGACCGGCGTCCCGCGCAGGTCGGCGGGGACCGCGAAGGGGAGGTCGAGGTCGCCGTACGTCGGGAGCGGCTCGTCGACCGGGAACCGGTCGCGCGGCAGCGTCGCCGCCGGCTCGGGGATCGGGACGTACGCGAAGGAGCCGTCCGGGTAGACGGGGCCGCGGAACCCCGGCTCGTTCGTGTTGGCGGCGACGTTGACGGCGACCGCACGGGGGTCGGGCATGCGGAACAGTCGGGGACTCAGTCCGCCGTCGCGGCGGGCTCCTCGTGTTCGACCTCGGTCCCGAGGAGGTCGAGGAACTGCGCGATCCACTCGGGGTGGTCGGGCCACGCCTGCCCGGTGACGAGGTTGCCGTCGGTCGTCACGCCGTCGACCCACGAGCAGCCGGCGGCCTCGACCTCGGGCCTGACCGCCGGGTACGCCGTCATCTCGTAGCCGTCGAGCACGCCCGCGGCCGCGAGGATCTGCGGGCCGTGACAGATCGACGCGACGGGCTTGTCCGCCTCGAAGAAGTGCCGCACCGCGTCGAGCACCTCGTCGTAGCCGCGGAGGTACTCGGGGGCGCGCCCGCCGGGAACGACCAGGGCGTCGTAGTCGGCCGGGTCGACCTCGTCGAGGCCGTGGGTGAGCTCGAAGTCGTGGCCGCGCTCCTCCAAGTACGTCTGGTCGCCGCGGAAGTCGTGGATCGCGGTCTTGACCGTCTCGCCCGCTTCCCGGTCCGGGCAGACCGCGTGGACCTCGTGGCCGACCGCCTGAAGCGCCTGGAACGGGACCATGATCTCGTAGTCCTCTCCGAAGTCACCGACGATCATCAGTATGCGCTGTCCTGTCATGCGTGTACCACCGGTCGCCGGTACGTGCTACTGTCGGATAACGATGCTGGCGAGCGGTAACACACCACGCGCTCCGGTTCAGGTCTTCCGCGGGGTCGGCCGCACGGCGGCGTCAGCGCGGTCGGTTCGGCGGCCGGAGGTCCCGTCGGAACTCGTCGAACTGATCGAGGTCCTCGGGGAGTTCGTACTCGATCTCGCGCTCGTCCTGGTTGTCGGGGAGTCGCCCGTCCTCGAGGTCGTCGGCGACCTCCTCCCACCCGGGCTTGACGCGGACGGACCGCGCGGGCGACCCCACGACGACGTGGTGGTCGGGCACGTCGCCCTGCACGACCGAGCGCGCGCCGACGACGCTGTTCTCGCCGATTCGGCAGCCCGCCCTGACCATCGCGTCGTAGGTGACCCGGGCGTCGTCCCCGACGATCGTGTGGAAGTTCCGGACCTCCGTCTGGTCGACGATGTCGTGGTCGTGGCTGTAGAGGTGGACGCCGTCGGAGATGGAGGCGCGGTCGCCGATCGTCAGCTTCCCGCGGTCGTCGAGGTGGACGTCGTCGTGGATCACGACGTTGTCGCCGACCTCGATGTTGTGGCCGTAGGTGACGGAGATGCCCTTGAAAAAGCGGCAGTCGTCCCCGCACTCGGCGAACAGGTGGTTCCCGAGCATCTGCCGGAAGCGGAGCGCGAACTCGACGTTGTCGGCCATCGGCGTGGCGTCGAACTGCCGCCAGAGCCACTGGAGGTGCTTCGAGCGCCGGAAGCGGTCCTCGTCTTTCTCGGCGTAGTACTCCGACTCCAGCGTCGCGTTACACGGGTCGTATCCCTGGAGGCGGACGCGCTCGGCGCGCGACACCGACTCGCCGTCCTGCCACGCCTCCCACGCCTCCCGGTCGCCGTGGAGGTCGATCAGCACGTCGCGGACGACCTCGCAGGTGTCCTCGTCCGAGGAGAGCCGCTCGTCCACCTCGTCGATGAACCCTCGGACCCCGGCCTCGGCGCCGTCGGGCAGGGACACGTGTCGCTTTGTCATCGGCCCACCTTCGTCGCCGCCCCTCAAATGGATTCGGTTGTGCGACCGCGGCGCCCGATCCGTCAGTACAGCTCGGCGCGGACGAACAGGCCCGCGAGGACGCCGACGAACGCGACGGTGAAGACCGGGGCGATCGCAGCCCTGCCGAACGAGAGCAGCAGGGCGGTGACCGAGACGACGGCGACGACCGCGAGCAGGGCGACGACGGCGTCGAGCCGCCGGCGGAGGGCGTCGTCCATGAACGTCGGATCGGCGACGGGCGAGTAATATCCACCGGTGCCGGCCGCGGCCCGAGACGGCGGTCCGTCGCTGCCGTGCCGGGGTCGGTTCCACGGCGCCGAGAGCGACCGCGCCCGATAAGTGTCCCGACCGCCAAGCGGCCGGTATGGAACACCGCGAACTCGGTAACTCGGGCGTCGAGGTCTCGGAGATCGGCTTCGGCGCGTGGGTCGTCGGCACCGACTGGTGGGGCGACCGCTCGGACGACCAGGCGGTCGCGATGGTCGAGGAGGCGCTCGACGCGGGCGTCACCTACGTCGACACGGGCGACGTGTACGGCCACGGCGACAGCGAGGCGATCATCGGCGAGGCGATCGACGGCCGCCGCGACGAGGTGACGCTGTCGACGAAGATCGGCTACGACTTCTACGACAACCCGCAGGCCGGCCACGGCGAGCTCCCGAAGGAGCTCAACCGCGAGTACCTCACGGAGGCGTTCGAGGCCTCGCTGGACCGCCTCGACACCGACTACGTCGACGTGCTCCAGCTCCACAACGCCAACGTCGACGAGGTGACGCCCGAGGTGCGCGACCTCCTCCGCGAGTGGAAGGAAGACGGGCGCGTCCGCGCGCTCGGCTGGGCGCTCGGCCCCTCGATCGGCTGGCTCGCCGAGGGCGACGCGGCCGTCGAGTACGAGGAGTTCGACGCGGTCCAGACCGTCTTCAACCTCTTCGAGCAGGAGCCCGGCCGCCACTTCGTCGAGACGGTCCGCGAGAGCGATTCGGACACCTCCGTCATCGCGCGCGTCCCGCACTCCTCCGGCCTGCTCAACGAGCAGGTGACACCCGACACCGTCCTCGAGGACGGCGACCACCGCTCGCACCGGCCGAAGGAGTGGTACGAGACCGGCTGGGAGAAGGTGGAGGCGATCCGCTTCCTCGAAGACCCGGAGGGCGTCGAGGGGACCCGGACGATGGCGCAGGCCGCGATCCGCTGGCTGCTCGCGCACGACGAGGTCGCGTCCGTCACGCCCACCTTCCGCGACGGCGACGACATCGCCGAGTGGAGCGCCGCCGCCGACGTGCCGCCGATCTCCGACGCCGAGTACGAGCGCTTGGAGGAGCTGTACGCCCGTAACTTCGACGTCGACCGCGACGACGGGATGGACGTGCTCCGTACCTCCGTCGACGGCGAGGACATCGAGGCCGCCGGCCTCGACAAGCGCGCCGCCTCGTACTGACCGGGGGCACCCTCGTCCGCCGAGCGATCGACGCCGACCGACCCGCCCTTTTCGCCTCGAAACCGCCGGACTGCGTGCAGTTGACACGGCGCTGAATCACTTTCACCGCGCTCCGTCGCTCGGCGCCGCCCCGCGGGGTGTCGACGACCGCTCGGGGGCGGCACGGTCGCGCCGCTGGCGAGGGCGGAAGGTGGCTCGGTGGAAACCCGTCGTCACAGGGGGCTCAGTGGGGGTAACCGACTCGTCATCGCCACCACGGTGCGATCTACTCGCTCGCGGATATAAACTGATCGCGACGGTCTCCGACGACCGGCGGCCGCGGTCGCGGTGACCGCCCGACTGCCGACCGGTCGCCCGGACTGCCTGAGATGCTAGACCGCCCTGACTGCCCGTGCCGCTAGACTGCCGGACTGCCCGAGCCGCTGGACCGCTCGGACTGCCCGGGAGGCTCGACTGCCGGCCGCCGGGGTCGACCCGTCTTAGTCGCCCCCGCTACAGACGAGGACCGGCCGTTCGGTGTCGAGAATGACGCTCTGCGTGACGCTGCCGAACAGGACCTTCCCGGTCGGGGTGCGCTTCCGCCCGGCGACGACGATCTGGTCGGCGTCGTGCTCGTCGGCGACGTTGAGGATCGCTCGGGCCGGGTCGCCGCCGTACCCCTCGGGTGTCACCTCGATCCCGGCGTCCTCGAGCCGCGACCGAGCGACCCGAACCGACTTGACCTGCTCGACGGTGCCGCCCCCCTTGTTCTCGCTGAACGAGTGGACGAGGACCGCCGTCACGTCGTCCGCCTCCAGCGGCATCGACGCGATCGTCTCGGCCTGCGCGGTGGCCCGGTCCTCGTCCGTGTCGATACCCACAACAAACGTGAACATGCGACAGCCGTCGCGGCACTCGCATTTGACTGTTTCGGCGCACCGGATCGATCCGCACGACGCCCGCGAGCGCGGCGGCGACCGGATAACCGCCCGCAGGCGAGTGAATCTATCCCTAATGATTATGTAGTATGTGGCTCTGGGTAGTAGGTAGACACTCATGACAACTGATAACACGGGAAATTCGACGAGGCTATATCGGCGGCGCAACGTCCTGAAAAGCGGTGCCGCCGGAGCGGCGACGCTGGCGCTCGCCGGCTGTATCGGCGGCGGGGACGGCGGAGACGGCAGCGGCGGCGGGGGGAACGGGGGCATGGCCGACTCCGTCACGGTACCCGGGATATACGACGAGAGCGGCGCGACCTCCGACGTGGGCCGGCCGACGGCCATCGGCTCTCGCGACACTATCACCTACATCAACGAGAACGACCTGTTCGACGTGAGCATCGACCACCCGAACAACGACTACGCCTACGAGGTGCCGCAGGCCCAGCAGTACTACCAGCAGTACACCTCGGAGTCGTCGCCGCCGCTGATCATCGGCTGGGGGACCGCAGACACCGAGGCGCTGGCGGGCACCGTCGCGGACGACGGGGTGGTGTACGTCTCCGCGTCGTACTCCGCGAACCTCGTCACCGAGGAGTTCCCGTACAACTTCTTCGGGAACCTCGATTACACCAGTCAGGCCCGCGCGCACCTGCGGTGGATCGCTGACAACGACCCCGAGGCGACGGTCGGGTTCATCTTCTCTAACACGGCGTTCGGGCGCTCGCCCGTCGAGGGCGGCAAGCAGTACGCCGAGGAGCTCGGGCTTGACGTGGCCCCGGACATCAACCTCCCGCTGACCGCCAACTCCGCGACCACGCAGCTCAGGCAGGCCCGCGACCAAGAGATCGACTACCTCATTCACCAGAACACGTCTGCGCCGATGCGGGTGCTATTGGAGGACCGACAGGACATCTACCCCGACCTGACGGTGTGCGGCCTGACCTACACCGTCGACGAGCGCGTGGTCCAGCAGTCGCCCGACATCTTCGAAGGCGTGCGATACGTCAACGCGTTCCGCACGTTTCAGGGCGCGCTCGACAGCGGCGGCCGCGGCGCGGAGATCATCGAGGCGAACTTCGAGCGCGAGGGGCGCAGCATGGACGACCCCGAGATCGCTCAGCTCAATTACGTGCGCGGCGTGATCCACGCCCTGCTCGCGCTGAAGGGCATGCAGAACGCGGCCGAGGCCGGGAACGACGTCACGAGCGGACCGAACGTCAGACAGGGGATGTTCGGCATCGAGGACGACGACATGTTCGGGCTCGCCGAGCCGTTCAGCTACGAGGCGGGCGACCGCCGCCCGACGATGAACGGGCGGCTGTTCGAGGTCACCGACGGCAGCCTGAGCTTCGACACCAGCGTCGAACTGCCCCGCCGCGACTCCTGGATCGGACTATGATGGCGACCGACGAGCAAATGACCGCGGACGCGGCGGACGCGACGGGCGACGGCGACCTCCCGGTCGTCGAACTCGACAACGTCGAGATCGTCTACGACCGGCACTTCCTCGCCGTTCAGGGCGTCTCGATGTCGGCCGACGAGGGCGACATCGTCGCGCTGCTCGGCCCGAACGGCGCGGGCAAGTCGACGATCCTGAAGATGATAAGCGGCATCGGTCGGAGCGAGCGCGGCGAGGTCACCCGCGGAAGGGTGTTATACCGCGGCGAGGACGTGACCAACGACGGCGCCAACGAGATGGTCGGACGCGGTATCACGCACATCCTCGAAGGCAGGCGGGTGTTCGAGGACCTCACCGTTGAAGAGAACCTCCGGTGCGGGCTCTACCGCGAGGGCCGCCGGTTCCGGTTCGACGAGGACGACTACCAGATCGCCTTCGAGTACTTCCCGCAGTTGGAGGACATCATGGACCTCAAGGCGGGCTACGCCAGCGGCGGCCAACAGCAGATGCTCGTCATCGCGCGAGCGCTCATCCACCGGCCGAACCTGCTTCTGTTGGACGAGCCGTCGCTCGGGCTCGCGCCGAAGCTTGTCAGGGACATCTTCGAGACGCTCGTGGAGATCAACAGGCGGGAGGACATCACGATGCTCATCGCTGACCAGAACGCCAAGCGCACGCTCGGGATCGCCGACTACGGCTACGTCATGGAGAACGGGCAGATAGAGCTCCACGATCCGGCCGACGAGCTGGTCCAGCGCGAGGAGATCAAGGAGTTCTACCTCGGCACGTCGGGCGAGGACTCCCGCTACACCGACGTCAGACACTACAAGATCCGCAAGAGGTGGACCTGATGAGCGCCGATCAGGAGGCCGAGACGCCGGCGGCAGCGCTCAGGGGCGGGGCCCACGTCTCCCCTGAGGCTGCCGCGATCGGCTGCCGGAACGTGACCAAGACGTTCGGCTCGATCACCGCCGTTGACGACGTGGACCTCGGCGTCGCCGACGGCGAGTGGGTGTCGATCGTCGGGCCGAACGGGGCCGGGAAGACCACGCTGTTGAATATCCTCAACGGCTTCTACACGCCGGACGCCGGCAGCGAGGTGTTCCTGAACGGCGAGGAGGTCAGCGGCAGGCCGGAACACTACCGCGCGCGCCACGGCATCGGGCGGACGTTCCAGGGATTGGAGCTGTTCGAGAGCGAGGACGTCTTGGAGAACGTGATGACGACCCGGGCCGTCGCCGAGCGCCCGAACGTGCTCTCGGCGATGCTGTACTACGGCAGCGGCCGGAAGACGGAGGCCGAGAACATGCGGTTCGTCGAGGAGATCCTCGACTACCTCGAACTGTGGGAACACCGCCACACGACGGTGTCGACGCTGCCGCTGGGGGTCCAGCGGCGCGTCGACCTCGCCCGCTCGCTCGCGCTCGAACCGGACGTGCTCCTGCTCGACGAGGCGATGAGCGGGCTCACCTTCGACGAGAAGTACGACATGATCCGCTTCCTGACCGACCTCCACGAGGAGGAGGGGCTGACGCTCGTGATGATCGAGCACGACCTCGAAGTCGTCACCGCCGTCTCCGAGCGGATGATCGTCATGCAGAAGGGCGGCGTCATCGCCCGCGGGCCGCCCGAGGAGGTGACGAACGACCCCGAGGTCGCCCGCGTCTACACGGGGGTCGAGTAGATGGCGGCCGACAACGCCGAGAGCGACGGCGTCGCGTCCGGCGGCTCCGCCGAGTCGGGCGCCGCCGCCGACTCGGGGCTCTCCGTCGAGCGCGTCCTGACCGCGCCGGAGGGCGAGTCGGTTCCCATCGTCTCCGACCGGGCGCTCCCCGAGATACTCATCGACCACGCCGCCGAGCACCCGGACGACATCGCCCTGCGCTGGAAGCGGTACGGGGTCTGGCAGGAGTTCACCTGGGAGGAGTACTACGACCGGGTGGAGCGGTTCGCGCTCGGCTTGGAGGAGTACGGGTTCGGCGACGAGGACGTGCTGTTCACCATCGGCTACAACCGCCCGCACCAGCTGTGGGCGTGGATCGCCGCGCAGTCCCTCGGCGGGATGGCGGCCCCGAACTACGAGGACATGCTGCCCGAGGACATCGAGAAGCAGCTCCGCTTGATGGAGCCGGAGATCGTGTACGCGGAAGACCAGGAGATGGTGGACAAGCTCCTCCTCGTCTCGGACGACGTGCCGTCGCTGTCGACCATCATCTACCGGGACGACAAGGGGATGTTCCGGTACGAGAACGGCGAGAAGACCGAGCCGGGCGACCCGGAGATCGTCGCATACGAGGACGTCGAGGAGCGCGGCCGTGAGCGCCGCGAGTCCGGGGCCGTGAGCGACGATTACCTCGCGTCCGAGATCCAGGCCGTGCCCGCGGAGGCGACCGCGATGCTCGCGCCCACCTCCGGGACGACGGGGATGCCGAAACGCGTCCGGCTCTCGCATTTCAACCTCGTAAACCTCGCCAACGCCGCCATCGACATCGACCCGCTGCCGAAGGAGTCGGACTACTTCTCGTACCTCCCGATGGCGTGGGTGGGCGAGCAGATGATCCTGCTCGCGGCCGCGTTCGTCGCCGGCTGGACCGCGAACTTCCCGGAACAGCCCGAGACCGAGGAGGACGACCTCCGGGAGATCGGACCCGAGATCATCTTCTCGTCGCCGAAGCGGTACGAGGCGTGGGTCGCGGACGTCAAGGCGAAGATCGAGAACACCACCCGGCTCAAGCGCTGGGTGTACGAGACGGCGACGAGCATCGGCGAGAAGTACGCCGCGTACGTCATCGGCGACAGGAACGACGAGGAGCCGCCGGCGTGGCTGCGCGGCGCCCACTGGCTGTCGTACTGGGTGGCGTACCGCCCGATACTCGACAAGATCGGGCTGAAGCGCGCGAAGAACGTCTACACCGGCGGCGGCCCGCTCGGGGAGGACCACTTCGAGTATTACCACGCGATGGGCGTCCCGCTCAAACAGATCTGGGGACAGTCCGAGGTGTGCGGCTTCGTGACGATGCACCGCGACGACGACGTCCAGGTCGAGACGGTCGGCGAGGTGTTCCCGAACGTCGAGGTGGGCATCACGCCGGGCGGCGAGCTCCTCGTCCGGGGCCCGGTCGTCACCTCCGGCTACTACGGAATGCCGGAGAAGACGGAGGCCGCGTTCGAGGACGGCTGGCTCCACACCGACGACTTCGGCGCGCTCACCGACGACGACCACGTGCGGATCTTCGACCGGATGGACGACGTGTTAGAGATGAGCGACGGCACCGCCGTCGCGCCGATAAGCGTCGAGACGAAGCTGAAGTTCAACCCCTACGTGAAGGAGGCGATGGTCGTCGGCGACGACCGCGCCGAGCTCACCGCGGTGCTGAACATCCGGTACGACAACGTCGCGGAGTGGGCCGACCAGCGGGACATCCAGTACGCGGGGTACAGCGACCTGACGCGGAAGGAACCGGTCTTAGAGCTGCTCCGCGGGGTCGTCGCCGAGACCAACGAAGACCTCGACAACCCGATCCGGCGGTTCGTCCTCCTCTTCAAGGAGTTCGACGCCGACGACGGGGAGCTCACCCGCACCGGGAAGCTCCGCCGCGAGGTCGTCGTGGACCGGTACAGCGACCTCGTGACCGCCCTGTACGACGGCAGCACCGAGATAGCGATGGAGCTTACGATCACCTACCAAGACGGCAGAGAGTCCGAGGAACGCGGAGTCATGCGCATCGTGGACGTGGACCAACCAGTCCTCGACGAGGACCGCGAACTGGAGGTGAGCTAGATGGTCAACTGGGTCACGTTCATCGACATCTCGCTGAGCGGGCTCGGACTGGGCGCGCTGTACGCGCTCGTGGCGATGGGCTTCTCGCTCATCTACAAGGTGACCGGCGTCCTGAACTTCGCGCAGGGCCAGATCGCGATGGTCGGCGCGTACGGGGTCGTCATCTTCGGCACGGCCACCGTGCTCCCGGCGGCGATTCCCGCGTGGACCGCGGTGCTCGTGACGGTCCTGCTCGGCCTCGTGCTCGGGCTGGTGCTCGAACGCGTCGTGTTCCGCCAGTTCATCGGCGAGCCGGTGTTGTCGGTCATCATCGTGACGCTGGCGCTCGGCAGCATCCTCGAAGGGGTCGTCTTCTTCCTGTACGGGCAGAACGCGCAGGCGTACCCGTCGGCGCTGACGTTCGGCGGCCAGCTCAGTCTCCCGCTGGGCACATCGATACAGGCGGCGTACGCCGTCGCCGTCGCCATCGCGCTCGTCGTCGTCGCCGTGTTGATGCTGTTCTTCCGCGAGACCGTCACCGGGTCGATCCTCCGGGCGTCGGCCAGCGACGAGCAGGCGGCGATGGTGCTCGGCGTCTCTATCGAGCGCACCATCGCGCTCGCGTGGACGCTCTCGATCGCCATCACCGCCATCGGCGGCATCCTGCTTGCGACCTCCAGCGGCGGGGCGGCGGTCTCGATCGAGAACACCGGTATCATCATCTTCGCGGCCGTCGTGTTGGGCGGCCTCGACAGTATCCCCGGGGCGTTCATCGGCTCGATCGTCGTGGGCGTCCTCCAGGAACTGGGGTCGTACTACCTCGTGGGCGGCACGGCGGTGTACGTCCCCTTCACGGACGTTCAGGCCAACTTCGGCGCGGGGTTCGGGGAGATACTCCCCCTCATCCTCCTGCTCGTCGTCATCCTGGTGAAGCCGTACGGCCTGTTCGGCACCGAGCGGATAGAGAGGCTCTGACGATGAACGGACACAGTTCGCGCGCCACGCGGCGCTCCGGCGGCGTACCGACGACTCGACCGGCCGCGGCCGAAGGGGGGTGGTCGCATGCCCTGCGGTGAGTACTTCACCGACTACGAGTCGCGAATGGGCCTCGTCCGGTGGCGGACGCAGAAGATCGCGCTCGCTCTGGGGCTGCCGATCCCCTTCATCGCGCCGTTCCTGCTCGGCGGCGGGACCGTGACGCTGCTGACGCAGGCGTACATCTTCGCCATCGCGGTGTTGGGGCTCAACGTCATCCTCGGCTACGCCGGCGAGATCGTGCTCGCGCAGGGCGCGTTTATGGCCATCGGCGCGTACAGCACGAGCAGACTGCTCGCCGTCGGCGCGGGGCTGTTCCCGGCGCTCGCCGTCGGCGGCCTCATCTCCGCGCTGGTCGCGGTCGGCTTCGGCCTCCCGTCGTTCCGGGTCAAGGGGTTCTACATCGCCATCTCGACGCTGGCGCTCCAGTTCATCGCCGAGGAGTGGTTCTTCGTGAACCCGCAGCTCGCGTTCATCCACGGCGGGACGACCCAGTCGGTGCCCTCGAACGTGGGCCTCGTCGGCCCAGTCGGCGCTCTCGGCACGACCATCGACAAGTACCTGCTCGCGCTGGTGCTGTTGTTGGTGTTCGCGCTGCTGTCGCTGAACCTCTCGCGGACCGGCATCGGAAAGACGTTCCGCGCGATCCACGAGAACGATCTCTCCGCGTCCGTCCTCGGCGTCAACGTGTTCAAGAACAAGCTGCTCGCGTTCGCCATCGGCGGGTTCATGATCGGCGTCGCGGGCGGGCTGTTCGGGTTCCAGATCGGCTTCATCAACGCGGAGTACTTCACCCTCGGGCTCACGCTCGAACACTACGTCATGCTGCTGTTCGGTGGCCTCGGACGCGTGTGGGGCGCGCTGCTGGGCGTCGGCGTCGTCACGCTCGTCCAGGACTACCTCAACGACGGCCTCAACTACCTCGCCGACCTCACGGGCACCAACGCGACCGCCCTGCTGCCGGTGTTCTTCGGCGCGATCATCATCGTCGTGCTCGCCGTCGAGCCGAAGGGGGTGTTGGCCGGGCTAGGCAAGATCAAGGAGTACCTGCGCACGTGGCCGTTCGCGTACTGAGCGCGACGGCCCGCGCGCCGCGCCCGTGACGGAGATTTATGTGCTAGTTTGACGTGTGTTAACGCGATGTACGACGACAGCACACTGGCCGCGGTCGGGGAGCAGTTGGAGCGGGTCGTCGACCGCGACTTCTACGCCGAGAAGTTCGCGGACGCGGGCGTCGACCCGACGGCGGTCGACTCGTGGGCCGACTTCCGGTCGCTCCCGTTCACCACGGCGGGGGAGATCGAGGCCGACTTCGAGGCCGCGCCGCCGAGCGGCTCGCTGTACGACGGCGCGGCGATGGTCACGTTCTCGCCGATGGGCGAGCAGCTGCGGCCGGTGTTCGACACGGCCGACGACCTCGACGCCCAGGCCGCAGCCAACGCGGACGTGCTCGAACGCGCGGGCGTCGAGCCCGGCGACCGCGTCGTCAACACGTTCGGCTACGAGCTGTTCGGCACCGGGTACGTGCTCCATCGGGCGCTCGAACGCCTCGGCGCGGAGGTGTTCCCGCTCGGCCCCGGCGACTCCGAGCAGGCCGCCGCCACCATCGAGGCGTACGACGTGGACGCCGTCGTGGGCAACCCGAGCTTCGCGCTGAAGATCGGCGCGGAGGGCGGTTCGGTCGACACGTTCGTCGGTGCGGGCGAGCCGTTCACGTCGATCCCCGGCCGCCGCGAGGCGGTCAAGGACGCGCTCGGCGCCTCGACCGCAGTGGACTACTTCGGCACGCGACACATCATGCCCGTCGCGGCCGAGACCGCGGCCGAGGACGGCCTCCGCGTCGTCGACGATTACGCGGTGGTAGAGGTCGTCGACCCGGACACCGGCGAGGCGGTCGCCGACGGCGAGCGCGGGGAAATCGTCGTGACGCACCTCCGGAAGGAGGGGGTCCCCCTCGTGCGCTACCGGACCGGCGACCTCGCCGAACTCGCGGTCCAGGACGGGACCGTCGTGCTGCCCGACGGCGTCATCGGCCGCACGGACGAGCGGCTGAAGGTCAAGGGCGTGAAGGTGTATCCGGAGAGCGTCGAGACGGTGATCGCCGGTTTCGAGGGGCTGACCGGCGAGTACCGCGTCGAGGTGTCGCAGCCCGAGACCACCGACCGCCTCGTCGTGATCTGCGAGGGCGAGGCCGACGCCGACGAACTACGCGCCGCGCTCGCCGACCGCCTCATCGTGACCCCGGACGCCGTCGAACTGGTCGCCGACCTCGACGAGCCCGGCGTCGTCGACGAGCGGTACTGAGCGCCCGGCGAGCGGCGCGGGCGCTCGTCGCCGTCGAGGAGGCGGCTTCGCCGCTCAGTCGCCGTCGAGGAAGCGACGCGCGGTCCGGGAGAAGATGTCGCGCTGGACCTCGACCGGCAGGTCCCGCGAGAGCAGGTGCTCCCGCTCTCGGGCGTACGGATACGGGATGTTCGGGTAGTCCGAGCCGTACATGATCGACGCCGAGAGCTCGATCAGCGTCTCGTCGGCGACCGTCGCCGGGTCGAAGTCCATGTACGTCTCGGCCACGCTCGACATGGCGAAGGTGGTGTCGAGGAACACGCTGTCGTGGTCGCGGGCGAGGTCGACGAACGCCTCGACCTCGTAGGTCCCCATGTGCGCGGCGCACACCCGCACGTCGGGGTAGGAGGCGAGGAACGACTCGAAGCGCTCGACGCCGACGTGGGGGCTGTCCTCGAACATCGGCGCCGTCCCGGCGTGGAGCAGGACAGGCGCGTCGCGGGCGGCGACGGCCTCGTAGACCGGATCGAGCCGCGGGTCGTCGGCCGCGAACCCCTGGACCGGAAGCTGGAGCTTCAGCCCGCGCGCCCCCGCGTCGAAGGCGTCGGCGACGACGGTTCCCGGGTCGTCGTCCGCGGCGTGGACGGTGGCGAACGGGACCGCCATCTCGGAGTCCGCGGCGGCCTCGATCACCCACTCGTTGAGGTCGGCCGCCGTCCCCGGGCGCGCGGCGTACGGGAGCGCGGCGTACCGCTCGACGCCGGCGGCGCTCAGCGCCGCCTCCATCCGGTCGCGGTCGGTCGGGTGGTCGAACGCCCAGCCGGCGGCCTCGCCCAGCGCCTCCCGGATGGCGGCCATCAGCCGGTCTGGCATCAGGTGGACGTGCGCGTCCACGACGTCGCCGACGGGGAACTCAGTCATCAGTGAGCTTGTAGACGCCCGTCCCGGTCGCGCAGACGGCGTCCCCGGACTCGACTTCGACGCTCGCCACGCCGATGTCGGCGCCGCGCCGGTCCACCGTGGCCGTCGCGTACAGCGGCTCCCGGCCGGCGGCCTCGAGGTAGTTCACGCGGAGGTCGATGGTGGGCGTGAACGCCTCGCGCCCGCCGACGAAGACGGCGGCGCCCGCGAGGTCCACGAGCGCGCTCACGACGCCCCCGTGGACCGCGCCGAGCTCGGGGTTGCCCACGAGCCCGGGGTCGAACGCCAGCTTGACGCTGGCGCGCTCCGGGGTCACGGCGAGCACCTCCAGGTCGCGCCGCCGGTGGAAGGGGACCTCGCCGTACAGCCGCTCCACGACCGCCGTCCGGTCGGCGCCTTCCGAACCCGGCGCCGGCCGGCCGTCGCTGTCGCCGGCTCCCGGACCGGCGTCGCTCGGGTCGGGCATGCGTGTGCCGACGCACGGCACGCCCCCGCATAAATCAACCGCCCAAGTCGGTGAGACCGCTCGCGACGCGGGAGAGAAGCGAGGCGACGGGTGGTCCGAGGGAACGGCCTTGTGGTCGCGCCGCGCGCCTGACGGTACGAACGAAAACGCGATGCGACGGTTCCCCGTGCCCGACTACGAGGACCTCCCCGAGGACCTCTGCGACCGCATCGACGAGGAGACGGAGGACGCCGGGTTCACGCCGAACGTGTTCTCGGCGTTCGCGTACACGCCCAGCCACTTCCGGGCGTTCTTCGCGTACCACGACGCGATCGTGTCCGACACGCCACTGGCTCGGGAGGAGGTCGAGACGGTAGTCGTCGCGGTGTCGGGCGCGAACGACTGCCTCTACTGCGTGGTCGGTCACGGCGCGCTCCGTCGGATCTACGCCGGCGCGCCGAAGATCGCCGACCAGCTCGCCACGGACCACCGACGGGCCGACGTCTCCGACCACCACATGGCGATGCTCGACTTCGCCGTCACACTCACGAACTCCCCCGGGACCGTGGCCGCCGAAGATATCCAGCGACTCCGCGACGCCGGCTTCTCCGCGGAGGAAGTGTGGGACATCGCCTCCGTGGCGGCCTTCTTCAACCTCTCGAACCGCATGGCGACCGTCGCGGACATGCGTCCGAACGACGAGTTCTACGCGATGGGCCGCGGCGACTGACCGCCCCCGCGCCGGCGCCTTCGACACCGACGAGGAGGGATCGCGACGGGTCCGGAACCCGTTTGAACCTCGGCGGCCTCACAGCGGTCATGCGCGAAGTGACGTTCCGGATCCGCCACGCGGGGGAGCCGGAGTGCGAGGTGAGCGCGCGCCACCCGGAGGTGCGGTACCGGTCCGTCTCCTCGATGACGGGCAGCGGCCCCGAGCGCAAGCGGATCGCCGAACTCACCGGACCGCCGGCGGAGATCGAGGCGTTCGTCGAGGAGTTCCGCGAGTTCGACCTGGTCGTCTCCGCGGAGCCGCTGGCGCCGATCGAGGGCACTCACGCCTACGTCGCCCTGACGATCGACGCGGGGGCGGCCGACTGGGAGGGCATCGGCGAGCGGTTCTCGCGGATGGGCATCCACTACCGGACCGGGACGACCATCGCCGGCGGCGTCGAGCGCTGGACGGCGTACCTGGAGGACGACGACGACCTCTCCGCGGTGATGCGCGAAATGGAGCGCGGCGGCAACGAGGTCGAGCTCGCGCGGAACGTGGAGCTGTCGTCGATCGAGCGCTCGCCGCAGCTCCCCGCGTCCGGCCTCCTCGACGGACTTACCGACCGGCAGCGAGAGGTGCTCGCGACCGCCATCGCCGCGGGCTACTACGACCACGGCGGGGGCGTGGGCGTCGAGGAGGTCGCCGCCGAGCTCGGACTCGGCTCGACGACGGTGTGGGAACACCTCTCGCGCGCCGAGTCGTCGGTGATGAACGCGCTGTTCGAGCGGTTCGCGGAGGGCGAGCCGATCGGCGCCGTGCGCGAGACGGACCGGTCGGAATCGCCGTGAGCGGGCTCAGACCAACGCTTTTGTAGCTTCGGGACGGAGCGCCGCGTATGGACGACGGAACCGTCTCCGTGCCGGACGAGCAGTACGAGCGCCTCGCGGCCCTCGCCGCCGCCCGCGGCGTGAGCCCCGAGACGCAGCTGGCCCGGCTCATCGACGACGCGTACGCCGGCCTCGACGGCGACGAGACCCCCGAGACGCTCCCCCTCGGCGTCTGCGACGACTCCGCCGAGGAGTGAATCGCGCGCCGAACCGGCGAGGCGTCCGTGAGCCGCCGCGCCGCACTACACCCCGGGCAACAGGGCACGTGGTGAGATCGATTCATTATCGCGTACCGCGTGGCGATCCCATGACTCCGTCCCAGCGGATCCTCGAACGCGTCGCGGAGCTCGGAGGCGTCCCGCCGTCGGCGATCGACGAGCCGCTGTTCGAGGCGGTCGCCCCCGACGCCCTCGACGTGCTGTTCCGATCGGTGCCGGACGGCCCGACGAGAGACGACGGCGAGATCCGCTTCGCGTACCTCGGCTACGACGTCACCGTCCGCGCCGAGGGCACCGTCACGGTCCGCTCGCCATTCCGGGTCCGGTGAGTCAGGCCGTCCCGTCGCGCTCGCGTTCCGGCGGTTCCGCGGCGCTCACTCCTCGTACGGCCACCGCCCGCCCGTCTTCAGCTCCTCGACGTACCCCTCGTCGATGGCGTCGCGGATCGACTCCCGCGAGCGGTGTTCGGCCGCCACATCGCCGGTCGCGAGCCGGTAGACGGCCGCGGTCACGAGCGTCGCCACCTCGCGGAGGTCGCGGGAGTCGAGCTTGTCGAGGGTGTCGGCGTGGGTGTGGCCCCAGCCGCGCCCGGACTGGTCGCTCGTCGTGGAGGCCATCACCGCCGGGATCCCCTCCTGGACGAACGCCCACTGGTCGCCGTGCGGCGAGATCGTCTCGCCGGTCGTCAGGGGCGCGTCGAACGCCTCGGCGACCGCCTCGAACGTCGAGCGCATCCCCTCGAACCCGTTCGTCCCGACGCGGAGGTCCCGCGAGCTACAGGCGCCGTCGAGGTTGACCACGCAGGCGATGTCCTCCTTCGCGGTCGTCTCCGCGGCGTGGTACGCCCCCCACAGCCCGATCTCCTCGGACCCGAACGTGACGAGTCGCACCCGGGTGTCGAGGTCGCCCTCGACGGTCGCGAGCAGGCGCCCGACCTCCGCGACGAGCGCCGAGCCGGCGCCGTTGTCGTTGGCGCCGTCGCTCACGTCGTGGGCGTCGACGTGGGCGGTGAGGTACACCGCCTCGTCGGTGTCGGGGCCGACCTCCGCGACCGCGTTCACCGAGGTCGTCGGCTCGTTCCGGCAGTCGACGCCGAGCGAGACGGTCGGGCGGTCGCCGCCCTCCTCCGCGGCGAGCCGCGAGAGCCGGTCGCCGACCTCCTTCGAGACGCCGACCGCGGGGATCGGGCCGGGCCGGTTGTGGTAGCCGATCTCGCCGGTCGGCGGGAGCGCGCCCTCGATGTGGTTCCGGAAGACGAACCCGACCGCGCCGCGCTCCGCCGCCGCGACGTACTTCTCCATCCGGTGGATCCACCGGTCGTGGGAGTCCGGCGTCCGCGAGGAGGCCATCGCGACCGCGCCCTCCAGGTCCCCTTCCGCGGCCGCGAACTCCTCGTCGGTGCCGTCGCCCACGTCGACGAGCGGGGCCGACGCCTCGCCGCTCGGCGTGCCGGGCAGCGCGATCACCTCGTGCGAGCCCTCGTGGTGGCGGTCCACGGCGCCCGTCACCGACAGCGACGACTCGCCGCGCCACCAGCCGGGGATCTCGAACTCGTCCAGGCCGGCGTTCCGCAGGCCGGCTTCCTCGAACGCCTCGACGACGCGCTCGGCGCCGCGGCGCTCGCCGGTCGATCCCGCCATGCGGTTCCCGATGTCGGTCAGGTCGGTGAGGAGGTCCCACCCGAAGTCGCTCGTCCGCGCGTCGCCCACGACGCGGTCCGGTAGCTCGGTCATACGGTCCGGTTGGGCCCCGGGCGAAAAGGGGTTGCGGGAGGCGGAGCCGCGGCCCGACCGGACGGCTCGGCGCGTCCGACCTCAGGCCGGGTCGGCCGCGGTCACCTCGACCTCGACGGCGTCGGGGTCGACGCCGATCCGGGCGAACTGCGTCCGGACGTGCTCGCGGGCCGCTTCGACCGCCTGGTCGCGGGTGTCGAACCCGCGGGGCATCGGCTCCTCGAAGGCGACGCGGATCTCCTCGCCGTCGACGACGAGCGGCGAGCCGCCGCTCTCGACCTCGTAGAAGGAGTCGCACACCCACACGTACGGGGCGTCCTCGTCGGGCGCGCCCTTGTACGCGGGCGGCTCCTCGCCGCGCTCGAACACCGTGCCGGTGAGGTCCGTCCCGCCGCCGCTGCCGCGAACGAGTATCATGCCACAGGTATGGGGTCGAGCCGCATAAGGGCCCCGTGACCGGCGCTCTGCGCCCGGTCGTGGACGGGCGGCGGCCCAGGGCGCGAGGGCAAACGCTTTCGGCCCGGCGACCGGTGGATACGCCATGACGCTGGAGGATTTCACCGAGTTCAGCGGTGACGACGACGCCGACGGCCGCGCGGACGATGTCGACTCCGCGGCCGACGGCGGAAGCGCCGCTGACGCCGCTGACGCGCTCGGGGACGCGTCGTCGGCCGGGTCCGGGTCCGACCCGAGCGGCGACGCCGAGGACGAGTTCGCCGCCTACGACGCGACGCCGGCCGGCAGCGACGCGGGGCTCGGCGTCGTCTCCGTCTCGCAGGGGCTCCGCGTGGCCGAGGAGGAGGAGGAGACGTCGCTGAAGGCGTTCGTCACGACCGGGAACCGCGAGTCGGTGCGGCTCGGGAAGTACCTCCTGATCCCGTACCCGGACGGCGAGCGGCTGTTCTGTCGGATCACGGGGCTGGAGTACGCCCAGGAGTTCCAGTCGGACGACGCGACCGAGATCCACGCCCGCCGGCAGATGCGCCGCGACGAGTTCGCCGAGCGCGACTACAAGTTCGTCGCCGACCTGGAGCCGATGTCCGTCGTCTACGGCGAGGGCGACTCGATGAAACGGCGGATGACCGACCGGGTCCCGAAGCCCGGCGCGGTCGTCGAGGAGGCGGCCGACGACGCAGAGATCAAGACGGGGCTGAAGATCCCCGACGACGGCGTCTTCCTCGGGCACCTCTCCGTCGGCGGCGAGAAGGTCCGGACCGCCGCGGAGCCCCCCACGGTCGACTACCGCGTGAAGGACGACTACGCCGACGGCGACCCGCTCGCGTTCCGGCACACGCTCGTCGCCGGCGGGACCGGGTCCGGGAAGACCCACGCCTCGAAGAACGTCCTCCGGCAGTACCTCGACGACGACCGGACGTACCCGATGGGCGACGGCCGGGAGTCGCGCATGGCGGTCGTCCAGTTCGACCCGCAGGACGAGTACGCGCAGATGCACGACGACAACCCCGACCTCGACGACGGCTTCGCCCGCCGGCTGGAGCGGGAGGGGATCGCCCACGGCGGCCACGACGACACCGTCGCCTTAGTGCCCCGCGTCGCGAACGCGACGTACCCCGGCGAGGGCCACCGCGCCGAGCGCGTCGAGTTCACCATCCCCTTCTCGCTGGCGCGGGACATGCCGTGGCTCGTCGCCGGCTCCGGGCTCAACGACAACCAGTACCCGGCCCTCCTGACGCTGCTCAACCGCTTCTTCGACAGCTACGGCGACTCGGGGACGTACAGCCAGTTCCTCTCGTACCTCGACGACCCAGCGCTGAAAGAGGAGCTCCACGAGAGCGGCCGGGTCCACGAGGCCACCTTCGACGCCGTCAAGCGTCGGGTCCGGGGCGTCCCGAGCGGCGTGTTCGACCAGGACGCGAAGCCGATCACGGAGCTCGACCACACGCTCGTCCGGCCGGGCGGCCTCTCGGTCGTTCCGACCTACCACCTGCCGACCTCCCGGCAGAAGGAGATCGTCGTCCTCGCGGTCGCGGGGCTGCTCATCGACGACAAGCTCTCGAACGACCCGGACAGCGACCGGATCAAGGAGACGCCGCTGTTGGTCGGGATGGACGAGGCCCACAACTTCCTCGCCGACGCCGACAACGTCCAGGCGCAGAAGGTGGTCCAGAAGTTCACCGAGGCGGCGAAGCAGGGCCGCAAGGAGCGGCTCGGCCTGTTCCTGATCACCCAGGACCCGCAGGACGTTGCCGAGTCGGTGTTCAAGCAGGTGAACACGAAGGTCGTCTTGAACCTCGGCGACGAGGACGCAATCTCCAGCGTCAACATCCCGACGAACCTCGCCGGGAAGGTGCCGTACATGGAGAAGGGACAGATGGTCGTCTACTCGCCCGACAACTCCGAGCCCGTCGAGCTGATCGGCCTCTCGGAGTGCGTGACGCGGCACGACTGACGGCCGGCCGCCCCGGGCCCGTCGGGTCGCCGACGGGGGTCCCGACCCGACTCAGACTCGCACGACCAGCGTGTCCGCCTACCGGTCGCCGAGCCGCTGGCTGTTCGGCGAGTCGGCGATGAACACGACGCCCGCGAGGATCAGCAACAGCGAGGCGCCGCCGACGATCTTGGTGACGTTCCGGACGACCGCGGCGACGGCGGAGACCTCGTCGCCGTCCGTGTCGACGACTCTGATCCCGACGACCCACTTTCCGGGCGTGTGTCCCCAGACCGCCTCCGACGCGACGTACCAGCCGAACGCGACGAGGAGGAACACGAGGTCGGCGAGGACGGCCGAGACGGCGCCGACCGCCAACGAGACGACCGCGGCGACGGCGACGCTCGCGACGATGTCGACGAGCCACGCGCCGCCGCGAGCGGTGACCGACGCAAGCTGCGACTGCGCGTACGGGGTACTCATACGAGACGGATGAACCGGCGCTCGGCAAGTGTCTTGTGACCGACCGCTCTACGGTCCCGAGACGCCCCGATTCCGGCGGATTGTCGCCGGCCCGGAGTCGCCGTCGCCCTTTTTATCCGGTGCGGGCGAATTCCCGCGCATGAGCAAACGCATCCTCGTCGCGGTCGACGGGTCGGAGGAGGCCGCCGAAGCGCTCTCGTTCGCCGTCGCCGAGTGGCCCGACGCCGACCTGACGGCGCTGTACGTGGTCAACCCGGCGGACTCGACCACCGGCGCGGAGGGCGGGTTCCCGGGCGCCGCGGACCAGTGGTACGAGAGCGCCACCGCTCGCGGCGAGCGCGTCCTCCGCGAGGCGGCCAAGTCCGTCGACCGCGATATCGACACCCGCATGGAGGTCGGCCGCCCGACGGCGACCATCCTCGGCGTCGCCGCGGGGGAGACGGAGCCGACCACGGACCGCGACCAGCCCGCCGACCCGGAGCCGTTCGACCACGTCGTCGTCGGGAGCCGCGGCCGGACCGGGCTCTCGCGGGTTCTCCTCGGCAGCGTCGCGGAAGGGGTCGTCCGCCGCGCCGAGATGCCCGTGACGGTCGTCCGCTGAGGACTACTCCTCGACCGCCTCCGCCGCCTCCGCTTCGACCACCTCGCCGACCATCGACCAGCCCTCCTCGTCGGGCCCCGACCGACCGAGCAGGATCCGCTCGTAGTCCTCGGAGCTGATCAGGCGGAACTCGGCGTCCGCGTCGTCGTCGGTCCGGACGCCCTCGCCGCGGAACTCGCGCTGGAAGAACTCGGTCGACGAGAACTCGTAGACGCCGGTCTCGCCCGAGTCGAGTTCGAGCCGCATCGGGCGCGGCTGGACGTTGTGGATCCGCTTCGCGATCGGGTGTAGATCCGGCATACCGACAGGTGGGAGCGGTCAGAATAAAAGCCGTCGGCTCCGTCGGTCGCGCAGCGTGACCGACGCCGCCCGGCCCGGGGCGCCGCCGTACTAGTTTAATACCTCACGGCGCGTCACTGCCGTGAGAACCACCATGTTAGAAGCATCGCTCAGCTATCTTCGCGACGGCGACGACGCCGTCACTACCGCCGTCATCGGCGGGCTCCTGCTGCTCGCGAGTCCGCTCATCATCCCCTCGATCCTCGTCTTCGGCTACGTGACCCGCGTCATTCGGCGCACCGCCGGCGGCGACGACGAGCCCCCGGCGTTCGAGGCGTGGGGCGACCTGTTCGTCGACGGCCTGAAGGCGTTCGTCGTCGCGTTCGTCTACTCGCTGCTGCCGCTCGGGGTCCTCGCGGTCGCCGGGGCCCTGACCGTCGGCGCGTTCGTCGTGGTGCCCGGGACCGGCGACCCCGGCGCCGGGACGTTCCTCGGCACCTTCGTCGTCGGCGTCGTCGTCCTCGTCGCGGGGCTCGTCGCCCTGGGCCTGTCGCTCGTCGGGCTCTACGTGACGCCCGCGGCGCTGGCCGCGGTCGCGGACTCCGGGAAGGTCGGCGACGGCTTCGCCCTCGGGACCCTCTGGGGCGTCGTCACGAAGCGGGCGTACGCGACGGGGTGGGTCACCGCGGCGGTCGTGGTGCTCGCCGGCGCCCTCGCTGTGGGCGTGTTCTCCGTGGTCCCGATCCTCGGGACGATCGCGGGGGTGTTCGTCCAGTTCTACGCGTTCGCGGCGGCGGCCGCCATCGTCGGGTGGACGTGGACCGACGTGCGCCCGGTCGGGACGGAACCGCCCGAGACGGAGCCCGCGGAACGGCCCGCGGTGTAACGGGGTCGAATCGAAATCGCCGCAGAAGGACGGGACTCGCGAAAAGGGGCGGCGTTACTCGTCGAGGACGTCGTCGTACTCGCCGGCGTCGACGCGCTCGTCGAACGTCCGGGCGTCCTCGCCCTCGATGGTGACGCCGAGGGAGGCGCAGGTGCCGCCGACCTCCTTGGCGGCGGCCTTCGTGTCGTACGCGAGCAGGTCGCTCGACTTCTGCTCGGCGACCTTCTTCACCTGTTCGATCGACATGTCGGCGACGAAGTTCTCCTGCGGCTCGCCGGAGCCGGTGTCGAAGCCGGCCTCGTCCTTGATGAGCTCCGCGGTGGGGGGCACGCCGACCTCGATGGTGAAGGAGCCGTCGTCGTCGTACTCGACGGTGACGGGCACCTCCATGCCGTCGAAGGCGGCGGTCTCGTCGTTGATCTCCGCGACGACGTCCTGGACGTCCACCGGCGTCGGTCCGAGCTCGGGACCGAGCGGCGGGCCGGGGTTGGCCTGCCCGCCGGGGACGAGCGCTTCGATAGTTCCAGCCATGTCCGTACGAACCCGTCGCCGACTTTTAACGGTTGTTCTTTCGGGTAGGGGGAGTCAGCGGTTCGCACACCGTACGCCTGGGTTCCCCGGCGGTGAGCCGCTCGCTCGGCGATGCGTGCCTGTCCGGTCTGGTTTCGTATATCATCACTCAACGTCGCGCGATACCCCGTCGACGATCATATCGTCTATCTACAAGACACCGGCTGCGGACCGACGCCGAACGCCTCCAAAGCCCCAGCCGCGAGGAGGCCGTACGCTCGCTGCGCGCTTCAGTCGCTCGCGTTGCTCGCTCTTTCCAATGCTTGCGTCACCTACGGCCTCCTCGCGACTGCCCCTTTGAATCCCACCCCGCACCGCACGGCCCCCGCCTCGCACCTCCCCAGCCTCGCGGTTCGCTCGGGCTCCCTGCGGTCGCCCCTCGCTCACCGCGTCCCTCGCGCGTGCTGCCTCGCGACCTCCGCTTTGCTCCGGTCGCTCGCAGGCACGCGCCACCGCAGTCCGAATTCACAAATCGCTCTTATAGATCAGTCAGCGAAACCGACAGTGGAGTCCGCACCTACGAGTCAACGACGCCCGACGGGTCGGTCCCTCTCGCCTCGTCGGCGACGCGGCCGGGGAGGAACGTCCCGGTCTCTCGGCGGACGCCGAGGAGGAGGACGCCGCCGGCGAGCAGCGGCAGGGCGGCGCAGGCGGCGTATATCGGCGTGAAGCCGACCGCCTCGATGAGGGGGAGCGACACCATGGGGCCGAGGCCGCCCCCCACGTCCCCGAGGACGTTGTTCGTCCCCGAGGCGCGACCCATCCGCTCGTCGGGGGTGAGGTCGGCGAGCAGGGCCATCATCGGGCCGCTGGTCCCGCCCTGGCCGGCGCCGATGAAGACGCAGGCGAGCCCCAGAGAGACGACCGACCCGGCCCGGGCGAGCAGCAGGAACCCGACGAACGAGACCGCGAGGAACGTCAGGAGGACGGGCGTCCGCGACTCGCGGGTGTCGGAGATCCGGCCGCCGGCGAGCATGAAGGCCGCGGCCGAGACGACCGTGCCGGCCATGAACAGCCCGGAGGTCCCCTGCGGGGCGAGGCCGAACAGCGAGATGTCGTTCGCGCCGAGGAACAGCACGAGCGTGGAGAACAGCGCGCCGATGTACGCGAACATCAGCCCGAAGTTGACGAGCCCGACCGTCAGGGCCGGGACGGCGGTGTCGACCTCCCACGGCTTGATCGAGTCGCCGGAGCGGTCCCCGGTGACGTGCGTCTCCGGGACGTACCTGTACGCGACGACGCTGGCGGTGAGCGCGAAGGCGGCGGCGACGGCGAACGCCGCGACGTTGCCCGCGACCGCCGAGACGACCCCGCCGAGCACGAGGCCGGCCGGGAACCCCATCGTGATCCCGCCGCGGACGATCCCCATGTTCGTCCCGCGGTCGCCGCTGTCGGAGAGGTCGGCGGCGATGGTGTACGCGGTCGCGAACACCGCCGCGGAGCCGAGCCCCCAGAGGACCCGCGCGAGCAGGAACCACGCCTCGGGAGCGATCCCCGCCGGAACAGCGAGCGCGACGACGTACCCGAGCGTGGCGACCCCCTCGACGAACAGGCCGACGACGAACGGCGTGCGCGTCCCGTACCGGTCGACGAGGGCGCCGGCCGGCGCGTTCGCGACGAGCCGCACCCACCGGTTCGCGGAGAGGATCGCGCCGACCATGAACGCCGAGATGCCGAGGACTGCGCCGAGGTTCGGGAGGATCGGGAAGACGACGCCGCCGCCGAAGCCGACGAAGAACGTGCTCGCGATCACCGCGAGGAGGACCGGCGGCGGCCGCTCGAACCCGAAGCGGGTCATTCGGTGGCGTCCGCGGCGGCGCCGCTTCCCGGCTCGTCGGCGTCGCGCCGGAGCGCATCGATCGCCGCGTCGAGCGGCGGCAGTTCGACCCCGTCGGCGAGCAGCGGGCCGACGATCCGCCGGAGCGCCGCCTCAGCGACCTCGCGGGTGTAGCCCTCGCTTTCGGCGTCGCGCTCGGCGCCGGCGAGGGTGATCTGCCGGGTCCGCGCGCCGTCGAGGGTCGCCACGAGCAGCGCCGCCGTCTCCTCGACGTCGACGTCGCGGAAGACGCCCGCCTCGATGCCGTCCGCGAGGATGTCGGCGACGGTCCCGCGGAGCAGCCGGTCGCTGCGCGCCAGTTGCTCGCGGATCCGCTCGTTGAACGGACCCTGGGTGCGGAGCTCCAGCAGGGCGATGTGGAACGCCTCGCGGTCGGCCTCGTCGGGGGCGAAGACGAACCACCCCACGAACTGGACCAGCCGATCGACGGGCGGGTCGTCCGCGCGGGCCGCGATCCGGTCCTCGGAGTCGGAGATGATGTACTCCAGGAAGGCGACGAGCAGGTCCTCCTTCGTGTCGTAGTGGTAGTGGAGCAGCGACTTGCTCTTCGAACACTCGTCGGCGATGTCCTGCATCGTCAGGTCGGCGTAGCCGTGAGCGCGGAGGGCGCTGTACACCCCGTCCATGATCTCCGCGGCCGCGCTCGGCGAGTCGCTCATTGACTGACCGGTCAGTCAACAAACGGTAAATTCCTATCGGTCGGGGGCGGTCGCCGCCGAGACCGCTCGGCGCCGCGAGCGACGCCCGCCCGCCGCAGGGCGCGCGACGGCGCCGCCGCTCGGGGGTCGAGAACAGTCGAAAAGCCGATTCGCCTCGGTGTCGCCGACTTACAGACGGGTGACGTTCGACGCGCGCGGACCCTTGTCCGCCTCCTCGATGTCGAACTCGACTTCCTGACCCTCTTCGAGGTCCGGGCCGCCGACGTCCTCCATGTGGAAGAACACGTCCTCGTCCGCGTCGTCAGTCGAAATGAAACCGTAGCCGCCAGTGTCGTTGAAGAAGTCAACTTCGCCTTTCGCCATTGCGACCGTAGAAGCGGGACTGTGACATATAAGGCTTCCGCGACGATCCGCGGCGTGGAACGCCCTCGCACGGACCGCGTTCGCGGATCGGATCCGTCTCGGAGTTCGGCCGCTTGACCCCCGCCTCCCCTCCGATTCCGCGCCGATCGGAATGGTCCGGAATCCGGCCGCGCAGGCCGCCGTGTTAGTAACTACTATACCAGCGCGGTTCAGAACCGTTAGGTATGAGTCAGTCGTACAATCGAGGCCTCATCGAGGACTTCGGCCGCTGGCGGGAGTTCGAGGCGGGGATGTGGGCGTGGATCTTCCACAAGTTCACGGGATGGGTGCTCATCGGGTACCTGTTCACGCACATCGCGGTCCTGAGTACGGGGATCCCGGCCGCCGGTGCCAGCGAGGCGGCGATCGCCGCCGGAAACGACGTGTACACGCAGACGATCGTCTCCTTGGAGGGGCTGTTGCTCGTGCGCCTCCTGGAGGTCGGCCTGCTCGCGGTGGCGGTCTTCCACATGCTCAACGGGACGCGACTCCTCCTCACCGACCTCGGCATCGGGCTGGACGCACAGGACAAGAGCTTCTACGCGTCGCTGATCCTCACGGGAGCGATCACCGTCGCGTCCGTCCCGACGTTCATCGCGGGGGCGTTCTGAGATGGCCGAGCGCTACTCCTCGTTCCAGTCGGGCGGCCGGATGTGGTTCCTCCAGCGGGTCACGGCGGTCTTCCTCTTAGTCGTGTTGGCGTTCCACTTCTTCCTGCTCCACTTCGTCCACCACGCCGACGAGGTGTCGTTCCTCGCCAGCTCCGCCCGGATGGAGCAGCTGAGCTACTACTCCCTGATGATCCTCTTCCTCGTGACCGCGACGTTCCACGGGGTCAACGGCGTCTACAACGCCCTGGTGAACCAGGGACTCACCGGCACGAAACGCACCGTGATCAAGTGGACGCTCGTCGCCGCGAGCGTCGTGCTGATCGCGCAGGGAATCCGCACCGCGAACGCGTGGGCGGGCATCGGACTCTACTGAACCGACAATGAGCACGCAAATTCCGAAGCAGACCGAGGAATCGACCGAGACCGAGACGGAGCCCGCTTCGAAGGGCGACGAGCGCCGCGCCGAGAAGCGGCGCCGCGCGGCCGAGCGCCGCGAGCAGCGACAGGAGGAGGAGGCGGAGAAGGCGGCCGCCGACGAGAGCACGGTCGAGCTGAAGGTGTTCCGCTACGACCCGCAGGTCGAGGGGAAACAGGAGCCGCGCTTCGACACGTTCCACGTCCCGTTCACGAAAGGGATGACCGTCCTCGACGCGCTCATGTACGCGCGCGACACGTACGACTCCTCGCTCACCTTCCGGCACTCCTGCCGGCAGGCCGTCTGCGGCTCGGACGCCATGTTCGTCAACGGCGGGCAGAAGCTGGCGTGTAAGACCCAGATCTCGGACCTCGAAGAGCCGGTCCGCGTCGAGCCGCTCCCGCACGCCGAGGTGACGAAGGACCTCGTCGTCGACATGGAGCACTTCTACGACCAGATGGAGGCCGTCGAGCCGTACTTCCAGACGAACGAGTACCCGGACGGCGAGCTCGAAGAGCAGCGCCAGGACCGGGCGAACCGCGAGAAGATCAAGATGTCCACGCGCTGTATCTGGTGTGGCGCGTGCATGTCCTCGTGTAACATCGCCGCGGGAGACAACGAGTACCTCGGGCCGGCCGCGATCAACAAGGCGTACCGGTTCGCGATGGACGAGCGCGAGGGCGAGGAGATGAAACAGAAGCGCCTGGAGATCATCGAGCAGGAACACGGCGTCTGGCGGTGTCAGACCCAGTTCTCCTGTACGGAGGTGTGCCCGAAGGACATCCCCCTCACCGAGCACATCCAGGAGCTGAAGCGGGAGGCAGTCAAAAACAATCTGAAGTTCTGGTAAACCCGACAGACAGTATCAAGGGACTCCGGAACTTACGAAATTACATACCAACCATGTACGAACACGACGTCGTCGTCGTCGGGGCCGGCGGGGCGGGACTCCGGGCGGCGATCGCGGCACAGGAAGCGGGCGCGGACGTGGCGATGGTGTCGAAGCTCCATCCCGTCCGGTCCCACACCGGCGCGGCAGAGGGCGGCATCAACGCGGCGCTGCGCGACGCCGACTCCTGGGAGGACCACGCGTACGACACGATGAAGGGGTCCGACTACCTCGGCGACGCGCCCGCGGTCGAGGCGCTCTGCCAAGAGAGCCCCGAGGAGGTCATCCGCCTCGAACACTGGGGGATGCCGTTCTCCCGCGAGGACGACGGCCGCGTCTCCCAGCGGCCGTTCGGCGGCCTCTCCTTCCCGCGGACGACGTACGCGGGCGCCGAGACCGGCCACCAGATGCTCCACACGATGTACGAGCAGGTGGTCAAACGCGGGATCACGGTGTACGACGAGTGGCACGTGATGGACCTGGCGGTCACCGACGAGGACGACCCCGCCGAGCGGACCTGTCACGGCGTCGTCGCCTACGACATCCAGAGCGGCGAGATCAGCGGGTTCCAAGCCAACGACGGCGTCATCCTCGCCACCGGCGGGATGGGCCAGGTGTTCGACCACACCACGAACGCGGTCGCCAACACCGGCGACGGCGTCGCGATGGCGTACCGCGCGGGCGTCCCGATGGAGGACATGGAGTTCATCCAGTTCCACCCGACGACGCTGCCGTCGACCGGCGTCCTCATCTCCGAGGGCGTCCGCGGCGAGGGGGGAATCCTCTACAACAGCGAGGGCGAGCGGTTCATGTTCGAGCACGGCTACGCGAACAACGCGGGCGAGCTGGCCTCCCGCGACGTGGTCTCCCGCGCCGAGCTGACCGAGGTCAACGAGGGGCGCGGCATCGAGGACGAGTACGTCCACCTCGACATGCGCCACCTCGGCGAGGAGCGCATCCTCGACCGCCTGGAGAACATCCTCCACCTCGCGGAGGACTTCGAGGGCGCCGACGGGCTCACGGAGCCGATGCCGGTCAAGCCCGGCCAGCACTACGCGATGGGCGGCATCGAGACGAACGAGTTCGGCGAGACCGTCATCGACGGGCTGTACGCCGCCGGCGAGTGCGCCTGCGCCTCCGTCCACGGCGCGAACCGCCTCGGCGGGAACGCGCTGCCGGAGCTCATCGTCTTCGGCAAGCGCGCCGGCCGCCACGCCGCCGGCGAGGAGATGGGCGAGGCCGAGATCGAGACCGGCCGCTCGGGCGACTGGCAGCCGGCCGACTACGAGTTCGGCGTCGAGGTCGGCGAGACCGGCGGCTCGGGGCCCGCAGCGGCCGACGGCGGCGCCGTGGCGACCGACGCCGACAGCGTCCTCGGAGCGGCCGTCGACCGGGCCCAGGAGCGCGTCGAGGAGCTGCTCTCCCGGAAGGGGCGCAACCACGCGGAGATCCGCTCGGCCGTCCAGGAGACGATGACGGCCAACGTCAACGTGTTCCGCGAGGAGGGCCGGTTGGAGGAGACGCTCGAAGACCTCCGCGAGGCCCGCGAGGCGTACAAGGACGTCGCGGTGTCGGACCCGTCGCGGACGTTCAACACCGACCTCATCCACACCATCGAGACGCGGAACATCCTCGACATTGCGGAGGCGCTCACGATGGGCGCGCTCGCGCGCGAGGAGTTCCGCGGCGCCCACTGGCGTAAGGAGCACCAGGAGCGCAAAGACGAGGACTGGCTGAAGCACACGCTCATCTCGTGGAACGACGGCGAGCCCGAGCTGTGGTACAAGCCGGTCGTCCTCGAGGGCGAGAACAAGACGTACGAGCCGAAGAGCCGCTCGTACTGAGCCGTCAAACGACGCGCGGCCGCCGGCGACTCGCTTCGGTATCCCCTCGCTTTCACCCGATCGATCCGGATCGTTCACGGTCTCCTATCCGTCGACGGTCGAAACCGGCCGTCGATACGCGTCGATTTCCGGTTCGTTAATCGACGTTGCCCGCACGAGCCCCGAGGGAACCGGCGGAAGACGTGCTCTCCTGTGCCTTCCGGCGATTTCGACGAACGTTGAATAGGGGATTTATTATCGTCGAACTACACTGATCGGACAAGATGATCGAGACGGAAACCGCGTCCGCGGCCGCCCCGGCGTTGCCCCGGGAGCTCCAGTCGCCCCGCGCCAAACTCGTGTACCTCTACCTGACCACGAACGGCGACGCCACGGTCTCGGAGATGGGCGAGTCGCTCGGCATGAAGAAGCTCTCCCTGTACAGCATCCTGAAGACCCTCCGCAACGAGGGGCTCGTCGACTGCGACGGCGACTGTTACGTCCCCAACTGACCGCGGCCGCGGCGCCGACCGAGCGGCCCCCCGGCTCGCGACCTCCGGCCCGCGACGTCGCTGTTCTCCCTTCGCGCTCCCCGCCGCAGCGGAGCGTTTAGGGTGGCGGAGCGCCCACGTCGACCGTGGACGCGAACCAGACGGAGTTCGAGAACCCGTTCGCGATGGACACCGACTGCGAGAACTGCGAGGCGCTGTGCGGCGCCCGCGACCGCGTCGTCCACGGCTACGGCGACGTCGGCGCCGAGTTCCTCGTGGTCGGGACGGCGCCGACGGCGGCCGCCGAGCGCAACGGCGTCCCCTTCACCGGAGAGGGGGGCGGCGAGCGCGTCCAGGCTATCTTCGCCGACCTCGGCTTCGTCCGGTCTGCGCCGGGCGCCGCGGAGCCGGACGTACAGAACGTCTTCTTCACGAACCTGACGCGGTGTCGCCACCCGGAGCGCGGGCCGACCGACCGCGAGGTCGACACCTGCGAGCCGTTCCTCAACGCTGAGATCCGGATGATCAACCCCCAGATCATCGTGCCGGTCGGCGAGCGGCCGCTCAGGGAGCTGGCCGTCGAGTACACGACGCGCCGACCGGACTCCTTCGACGTCGACGCGGAGCACGCGACGACGATCCGCGGGCGTGGGTTCGAGCTCGTGCCGATGACCGAGCCGGCCGCGATGACCGACGAGGAGGCCGACGCCTTCCGCGACCACATGCGCGAGAACGTGTTGAGCCGGGACTACCGGCAGACGAAGGGGCGGCGGAGCCGGTAGCTTTCGCGGCCCGGCCTCAGTCGTCGAGGTCGACGTCGTCTAAGATCCCCTCGGTCGCGTCCTTGCTGTCCGCGCCGAACGCGCAGTCGACGAGGATGTGCCCGCCGAGCGTCGACGGCGAGATGACCTGATCGGCGCCGGCGCGGCGGAGCTTGTCGACGTTCTCCCGCTGCGTCGCCGCCGCGACGATCCGCACGTCCGGGTTGAGCTGGCGGGCGGTGAGGATGGCGAGCGCGTCGCGCGCGTCGTCCTCGGTGGCGGCGACGACGGCGCGGGCCCCGGCGACGTTGACCCGTTCGAGCGGGTCGACGTCGCTGGGGTCGGCGGTGTACACGGGCACGTCGTGGTCCGTGAGCCGCCTGGCGACGTTTTCGTCCGGCGTCACCACCGCGTACTCGACGCCGTCGCGGGCGTCGAGCTCTTCGAGGATCGGTTCCGTCAGGTCCCCGTAGCCTAACACGAGGACGTGGTCGTCGAGGAGGTCTATCTGTCTGTCTGTCATTTTCCCGAGCGCCTTGGAGAGCTGCGCCTCGATTGCGGGCGTGAGGAGGACCCCGAGCGCCACCGCGAAGGCGGCGACGTTCACCACGAGCGACGAGAGCGCGAACAGCTGCGCGATGTCGGAGGCCGGGCCGGTCGCCGGGTGGACGTCCCCGTACCCGACGGTCGAGGCCGTGACCACGGTGAAGTAGAACGCGTCGACGATCGTCTCGATCCCCTCGAACTGGTCCCTGAGGGCGTACGAGCCGACCGTTCCGTACGCGACCGCCCCGACGAGCGCCGCGCCCGCGGCCAACTGCGTGGGCGAGGGGCTGAACCGCCGGTCGAACCGCCCCCGGTTGATCACGAGCGTCGGCGCGGACAGGACCGACAGCGCCACGAGCGGGAACGACAGGACGGACGCCTGTAACAGCCCTTGAAGCGCCGTCAGCGGCAGCAGCACCGCCGTGGAGTACCACCCCACCCGGTACCCGTCCCGCAGCGCGAACCCGCTCGCGAACATCGCGAAGCCGGTGATCGTCCCGGTGAACCCGACCGTCTGCCGGACGACGCCGCCGACGTACGGGGCGAGCGGGCCGTCGACGCCGAGCCCGCCGATCTGCGCGAGCCCGGCGAGGATGGAGAGGATCGCGACCCCGAACGTCAACGCGATCGACGCGCGGACGGTAACCCAGTCCCGGGTCAGCTCCATATCCCCGGGTCGCCGAGACCCAACTTAAACCCCGCGAGGCCGGTCCGACCCGCTCGCCGCCGGCGGGAACGGCGGTCGCCCGCGGCGCCCCCGCGACCCGCCCGGATCGGCGCGCCGACACACGTTTAACCCCGCCGGCGGTTGGGTGGCCCATGTCGCTGCCCGTCGAGATCGTCTTCGGCGTCTACCTCGGCGTCATCACCGGGATCGTCCCCGCGCTGGTGGCCGGGGCCCTCGGGTTCGTGTTCAAGTACGTCACGGACGTGACGATTCCAGGGCTCGGGGTGGTCGTGCTGTCGCTCGCCATCGCCGGCGTCAACGGCGGGCTGCTCGCGCTCAACGACGAGACGATCCGGTCCTCGGAGCGCGCGCCGGCGATCCTGACGGCGATCGTCGTGGTGCTCATGCTCTCGATGTACGCCCACGCGCAGGGGGACAAGCTCGGCGCCAGTGTCCCCAAGCGGATCTCGCTCAAACAGCTCCGCGACCGGACGCTCTCGACCGACGTGATCGAACTGGTCGGCGGCCGCGGCCGCGTCTCCGTCGAGGTGAGCGGCGAGGTGGACGACATGGAGGGGTACCCGCCGCTGCCGACGGACACGCGCCGCGCGATCGTCGACGGCGACTGGACGTTCCCCGCCGACCTCCCGCTCGCGGAGCTCGAAAGCCGGTTCGCGGAGCGGCTCCGGACCGAGCTGGACCTCGCCGACGTGGCCGTGCGGATCGACGAACAGGCGCGCGCGACGGTGTCGGCCGCGCCGCCGACCGGCGCGCTCTCGAAGCGGGTGCCCGCCGGGAAGCGCGCGGTGTCCGTGTCGGCGCTGGTCCCGACCGGCATCGCCCGCGGCGACATCGTCCGCGTGATAACCCCGGACCTCGACGCCGAGGGCGCCGTGATCGCCGCCCGGTCGAGCGGGGAGCCGGAGCCCGGGGCCGCCGCCGCGTCGACGCCCGCCGCCGCGGGCGACGACCCGGACCCGGACGACGACGCCCGGACGGACGGCGGCGAGGCGGCCGTCGCCGCGCCCCCCGCGGCGACCGCGCCCACGACGACCGGCGGCGAGGGGCGCGTCACGCTCGCGCTCGACCGCTCGGAGGCGACGGCGCTCCTCCGGGCCGACCGCGGGCGCGTGCTGGTGCTGTCGCGGGGCACCCGTCGCGAGTACGAGCTCACGGCCCTGCTGCGTCGCGCCGGGAAGCGGTTCCGGAAGGTCTCGGTGGTCGCCGACGGCCCGCTCGACGGCCACACGATCGGCGAGGCCGAGGTCCGCGAGGCGTACGACGTGGCCGTCCTCGCGGCGCGCCACGAGACGTGGATGGTCGCGCCGGACGGCTCGCAGTCGCTGTCAGCGGGCGACGACCTGTTCGTCGTCGGGAGCCGCGACGCGCTCGACCGGTTCGCGGGGGTGGCCGCGTGAGTCCCGCCGGGTCGGCCGCGGTCGCCGCTGGCTTCGACGCCGGCGTCGCCGCGAGCGGCCTCGCCGTCGGGGCGGTCGACGTCGGCTTCGCCCGCCCGCGGCAGGCGGCGGTCACGCTCGTCACGTTCGCGGTCGTCGCCGTGATCGTCGCGGCCGGCGCCGCCCTGGCTTACCGCTGGTACTTCCGCACGGAGATCCCGGAGGGGGTGACCTGGCTCCTCGGCGTCTCGGTCGTCGCGCTGTACCTCAACACGACCTCGCTGGGGTCGGTGGCGGTCGGCGACAATCCCGCCCTGCTGGCGCCCGAGAGCGTCTTCTTCAACCTCGTCTCGCTCGGCGTGGCGGCGGTGACCGCGCCCGTCGGCCGGTACGCCGGCGACCGGCTCGCGGTCGACGTGTTCGCGCTCTCCGGCGCCAAACAGCTCGACGGCGAGCTGAGCGGTATCGTCCGCGCGGTCGGGCGCTTCACGGCGGTGACGCTCCCGTCGGTCGACGAGATACGCGACATGGACACGTACGACCCGGTCTCGGCGGACAAGAAGGCGGAGCTCGCGGAGACGACCCTGCTGTTCCCGCGGAAGCTCTCCGAGACCGAGCTCCGCGAGCGGCTCATCGCCCGGCTCAAAGACGAGTACGGGGTCGGCTACGTCGACGCCGACCTCGGACCGGACGGGACCGTGGGGTACTTCGCGGTCGGCTCCCGCGCCGCCGGGCTCGGCCCGACGCTCGCGCCGGGGTCGGCCGCGGTCGCCGTCGCCGCGGATCCCCCGAACAACGCCACCGTCGGCGACACGGTCCAGCTGTGGCGCGACGACCCCGAGCCGGAGCGGGTCGCGACCGGCGAGCTGCGCGGCGTCGCCGGCGACGCCGTCACGGTCGCGCTCGACGAGTCGGACGCCGAGCGGCTGACCGACGAGGGCGGCTACCGGCTCGTCACGCTGCCCGCGGAGCCGCAGGCCGACCGCGAGTTCGCCTCCCTGCTGCGAAACGCGGACGAGACCATGGCCTCCGTCACCGTCGCGGCCGGCAGCGAGCTCGACGGGAGCACCGTCGGGGAGGTCGGGGCCGTCGTCGCCGCGGTCCGACCGGCGGGCGGCTCCGTCGAGCCGATCCCGCCGCGAGCGTACGTCTTCGGCGCCGGAGACCTGGTGTACCTCGTCGGCCGCCCGGGCGCGATCCGGCGGTTCGAGACCGCCGCCGCGGTCGGGGGCGCCGGCGACACAGACGACGGCGGCGCGGACCCCGACGGGACGCAACGCTCTTGAGTCGTCCGCGCGGGGATCCGGCATGGAGTGGAAGCTGTTCGCCGACCTCGCGGAAATCGCGGGCGACCGCACGGTGGCGGTCGACCCGGGGCCGGGCGACACGGTCGGCGACGCGCTTGACGCGCTGCTTGACGCACACCCCGACCTGCGGGACCGCGTGATGGAAGACGGCGCCGTCGCGGACCACATCAACGTCCTTCGGAACGGGCGGAGCGTCCGCCACGACGAGGGGCTCGACGCCACGCTGGAGGCGGGCGACGAGCTCGCGCTGTTCCCGCCCGTGAGCGGCGGCCGCTCCGTCCGATAGATCGGTCGTTTCAAACGCGCGCCGACCCCATCCGGAGCCATGACCGACAGCGACGAGGGCGACCACGGCGACGACGGCGGCCACGACCCGCACCGCGAGGAGTTCCACGAGGACCCGGTCGGCCACACGCGCGCGGCCGCCGGGATGACGGTGAGCGAACTCGTCGACGGTTACGGGGACGCGGGGATCGGTGCCGCCGCGGTCAACGAGGCCGGGGACGTGCTCGCGGAGATGTTCGACAACGACGACTGCACCGTCTTCCTCTCGCTGGCGGGCGCGATGGTCCCCGCCGGCATGCGCCGGATCGTCGCGGACCTGATCCGCGACGGTTACGTCGACGCCCTGGTGACCACGGGCGCGAACCTCACCCACGACGCCATCGAGGCCATCGGCGGGAAACACCACCACGGACGCACCCGCGACCCCGAGAAGACGCCGCGCGAGCACGACGAGGGGCTCCGCGACGAGGGGGTCGACCGCATCTACAACGTCTACCTCCCGCAGGAGCACTTCGCCGACTTCGAGGGCCACCTCCGCGAGGAGGTGTTCCCGGCGCTGGAGGCCGACCCGGACGACGCGGGGAGCGGCGCCGTCTCCATCGCCGACCTCACGCGCGAGCTCGGCCGCGCGAACGCCGCGGTCAACGAGCGCGACGACGTCCCCGAGGGGCCGGGCGTCGCGGCCGCCGCCTACGAGCACGACGTGCCGATATACTGCCCGGCGGTCCAGGACTCCGTGTTAGGGCTTCAGGCGTGGATGTACGCCCAGACGGCCGACTTCACCATCGACGCCCTCGCGGACATGACCGAGCTGACGGACCTCGCGTTCGAGGCCGACGACGCGGGCTGCCTGCTCGTCGGCGGCGGCGTCCCGAAGAACTTCACGCTCCAGACGATGCTCGTCACGCCGCGCGCCTACGACTACGCGGTCCAGGTCACGATGGACCCCGAGGCGACCGGCGGGCTCTCCGGCGCGAGCCTCGACGAGGCGCGCTCGTGGGGCAAGCTTGAGAAGGACGCCCGCAACGCCTCCGTCCACGGCGACGCGACGGTGATGCTCCCGATGCTCGTCGCCGCCGCCCGCGAGCGCGTGGAGTAGCGGCGCGGGTTCGATCACGACCACGTCTCCGTTTATAAACCGACCCGCGGCGGCGCGTGCCGACGAGCGCCCGAAGGGCGCGGGTCGCACGCGCGAGGTCGCCGGCGCGTAGCGCCGGCTGCCAGAGAATCTTCGATTCTCGCTGGACGCGGCGACCGGAGCGAAGCGGAGGGAGCCGCGAGGCTGGGGAGGTGTGAAGCGCGGTGCTGTGCGGGGCGGGACTCAAAGGGGCAGTCGCGAGGACGGCGCACGCTCGTTGCGCGCTTCAGTCGCTCACTCCGTTCGCTCCTTCCAGTGCTTACGTCGCCTGCGCCGTCCTCGCGGCCGGGGCTTTGGCAGCGTTCACCGCCGATCCGTCAGCACTCAGTTATAAATGAGCGACCGTTACACACACAGCTACGCGAGCGAAAGCGAGAAGAAACCGAAGAGACGCCGGTTCAGTTGTCGCCGTTCTTCGACTGCCAGGCGTAGTCGCGCCGGGATGCGGACTCGCCGAAGCCGCACGAGGAGCAGCGCTCCTTTTTGACGTGGTAGGACTTCTCACCGCAGCGTCGACACTTCACGTGGACCGTCTTGTTCTTCTTTCCCTGAGAGGGCGTACCTGCGCCGGTCATGCTTTGATGGTGACGACGTTATCGCCGCGTATAATCGTTGTGTCTTCGATCGCGACCGCGAACTCGCCGTCGAGGTCGCCGTCGACGCGGTCGTCCACGTCGGCTTCGGGCTCGATGACGACGTTCATGTGCTGGTCGTAGCCGCCGAGGACGCCGTAGTAGGTCGTCCCGTCCTTCAGGTGTACCGTCACGGGCTCCTCGAGCGACGCTTCGAGCACGTCGAGGGGTCGTCCACTCATTGTCGGATCGCCGCCCGTCGCGGTAATAAAAATACCGGGACGGAGCCCCCGAGGCCGGTCGGTTTGACACGACCGCGGGCCCGCCCCTCTCGGCCCGGCACTCACCCCAGTCGCTCGCGCACGAACGCGGTCGCCGGCGGGACCGCCCGCGCGTACAGGGCCGCGTACGTCAGCTCCGCCTGGGTCCGTCTCGGGTCGGCGTACCCGGCGTCGATCTCGTCGGCGACGCGTCCGAGCGAGGCCAGCGCCGGGCGGACGAACCGCGCCGCGAGCGGGTCGCCGCCGTCGACCGCCGCGACGGCCTCGCGCGCCCGCTCCGCGGCCGACCGGAGCGACGACTCCGACGGCGGGTTCCGGTGGCCGCCGTCGCGGATCGCCCCGACGGCCCGCCGCCGCGCCTCCACCGTCGCCAGCGCGGTCCCGGCTTCGATCACCGCGGTGGCGTAGTTCCCGTCGTCGGACGCCCGCTCGACGCCTCTGACCGCCGACGCCGTCCGCCGCTCGGTCGCGACCGCCAGCTCCTGAGCCACGGTCCCGCTCAGGTCCTCATCGGTCGGGACCGCCTCGTCGCCGGTGCGTCGACGCACTTCCGCGCGCGTCCGGCGCACGGAGCCGTCCAGCGTCTCCGCGGCCGCGACCAGCGACGCCCACTGCGGGTCGATCCCCTCGCGGTCTCCGTGAAACGCGTCGCGGAGGCCCGCGGCGTCGGTGGCGGCGGCCCGCGCCCGCTCGACGTCGCCGACCGCGTCGCCGGCACGGAACGGCGCCGCGACCGGGTCATCCGGGTACCGGACGGTCGGAACGAGGTGCCGCGCGCACGCCGCGAGCAGCGACTCGACCGGCTCGTACGCGAGCGCCGCCGCCGCCGTCGACTCGGCGCGGTACTCCAGGCCGGCCGCGAGCGCCGCCCGGTCCTCGCGGACTGTGCGACGGCGAGCGGCGAGGTCGGCACTCTCGTCGACGCCGGTGGCCGCCCGGTAGGCGCCGCGGACCGTCGCCGCCGTTCCGCGGGCGCGCCGCCGCGCGGCGAGGGCCTCGGTCGGCCACGGGTCGGTCGGCTCCGCGTCGACCCGCTCGACCGCCCGCGCCCTGTCGTCCGCGATCGCCGCCGCGACCGCCGCGTTCGGGAGCGACGGCTCCGCGGGGACGGCGTCGAGCAGGTCGCGGGCGCGCGACTGGTGAGCCGCCGCGAGGGAATCGGGGACGGTCGCCGGGAACGGCGCGGGGGGCCACTCGACCGCATCGACGAGGCCCGGCGGCACCGCGGTCGCCTCGCCGCGATTCGTCTCACCGTCGGCGAGCGGCGAGGCGGCACAGCCCGCGACCGCCGCTGCGCCGGCCGTTGCGAGCCCCGCGAGGAAGCCTCGGCGTGACCGGGGATCGCGGGTCACGAGCCATCACCTCCGGTCCCGGTCGAGGAGTCGGACGCGGTCGACGCGCCGGTCGGGTCCGAGCCGTCGGTCGCTCTCGACGCGTTGAACGCGGCCGGGCGCCGTCCGGTCCCGCAGGAGCCGGCCATGCTCCGGCCGCTCCCGCGCGACCGTTCGGCCGCGACCGGCATCCGGATCGCGAACCCGACGGCGTGGATCGCGTCGCGCTCGCAGTCGACGTCGGCCGGGCGATACGCGCGACAGAAGTCGACGTGCGGCTGGAGGTCGCCCTCGGCCAGCGGCCCGCGCTCGACGCGCACCGACCGGAACCGGACCTCGCGACACGCCTCGACCGGCATCGTGTGGAGCGACACCGACGAGGACGCGAAGTCGGTGGCGGCGCAGAACTCGCGGAGCCGCTCGGCCGGCGGGGTCTCGGCGAAGGCGAGCGCGGAGCGATCGCCGTCGGAGGTCAACACTCGCGACGTGGTCCGCCGTTGGACCGCGCGCTCGTCGGTCGACAGCGTGAGCACCGTCTCGCCGTCGGCGACGAGCGCGCCGCCGTCCTCGTCGCGGACGCGCTCGATCTCGACGTTCTCCAGCGGCGGACCGGTGGTCGGGTAGCTGTTCGACGCGGTCTCGCTGCCGGCGCAGCCGGCCAGGGCGGCGATCCCTGACGCGGCCGCGAGGAGGACTCGGCGGCGGGAAACCTCGGACATCGGCGGTGATTCGCCCGACTGCGTGAAACGCTTTGTGGGACGCGACCCTCCCGCGTCGGACCGCCGAGCCCCCGCTCGGACGCGAACCACCGTCGCGGGGCCGAACCCGGGAGTTTTTAACGTGGGCGAGAGTACGCCGAGGTACCACACTCCCGCGGGACACGGTGAGTCGCGACGACTCGGCCGTAGCGGGGCCTCAACGACGCGCGGTACGACGGTGCGCCGACGGCTCCTTGCGGGGTTTCAGTGACCGGCGCCGACCACGGCGTCAGACACGAACACACCATGGAAATCGAAATTGCGACACTCGGCGGTTACGAAGAGGTCGGTCGACAGATGACGGCGGTCCGCGCGGGCGAGGACATCGTCATCTTCGACATGGGCCTGAACCTCAGTAAGGTCCTCATCCACGACAACGTGGAGACCGAGAGCATGCACAGCCTCGACCTGATCGACATGGGCGCCATCCCGGACGACCGGGTCATGAGCGAACTGGAGGGCGACGTTCAGGCGATCGTCCCCACCCACGGTCACCTCGACCACATCGCGGGGATCCCGAAGCTCGCCCACCGCTACGACGCCCCGATCGTCTCGGCGCCGTACACGATCGAGCTGGTCCGCCAGCAGATCGAAGACGAGGGTAAGTTCCAGGTCGACAACGACCTCGTGAAGATGAAGCCGGGCGCGTCGATGGCGATCGGCGACTCCGAGCAGGTCGAACTGGAGTTCGTCAACGTCACCCACTCGATCATCGACGCGATCAACCCGGTCCTCCACACGCCCGAGGGGGCGGTCGTCTACGGCCTCGACAAGCGCCTGGACCACGACCCCGTCATCGGCGACCCGATCGACATGGAGCGGTTCCGCGAGATCGGCCGCCAGGACGAGGGCGTCCTCGCGTACATCGAGGACTGTACGAACGCCGGCCGGAAGGGCCGGACTCCCTCCGAGTCGTACGCGAAGAAGCACGTCGAGGACACGCTGAAGTCGATGGAGGACTACTCGGGCGGCATCGTCGCCACCACGTTCTCCTCCCACATCGCCCGCGTGAAGACCCTCGTCGAGTACGCCCGCGAGATCGGCCGCCAGCCGGTCCTGCTCGGCCGCTCGATGGAGAAGTACTCCGGCACGGCCGAGCGGCTCGACTTCGTCGACTTCCAGGGCGACGTCGGCATGTACGGCCACCGGAAGTCGGTCGACCGCGCGTTCAAGCGGATCATGAAGGAGGGGAAGGGCAACTTCCTCCCCATCGTGACGGGCCACCAGGGCGAGCCCCGCGCGATGCTCACCCGCATGGGCCGCGGCGAGACGCCGTACGAAATCGACGACGGCGACAAGATCGTCTTCAGCGCCAGCGTCATCCCGGAGCCCACCAACGAGGGCCAGCGCTACCAGAGCGAACAGCTGCTCCGGATGCAGGGCGCGCGCCTCTACGACGACATCCACGTCTCCGGCCACCTCCGCGAGGAGGGCCACTACGAGATGCTGCAGGCGCTCCAGCCCCAGCACCTCATCCCGGGCCACCAGACGCTGGAGGGGCGCTCGCCGTACGTCGACCTCGCGACCTCGCAGGGGTACAAGCTCGGACGCGACGTGCACGTCACGCAGAACGGGTCCACCATCCAGCTCGTCGAATGACGAGCGAGACGAAGGAGGCGCGGGTGCTCGACGCCATCCGCGAGCGGCGTGAACTCGTCAACGCCGCTATCGACGAGGAGCTGCCGGTCCAGGAACCGGAGCGGCTGTACGAGGCGACCCGATACATCCTCGAAGCCGGCGGCAAGCGGCTCCGCCCGACGGTGACCACGCTGGCCGCGGAGGCGGTCACCGGGACCGAGCCGATGGGCGCCGACTTCCGCGCGTTCCCGTCGCTCGACGGCGACGACGTCGACGTGATGCGGGCCGCGGTCGCCATCGAGGTGATCCAGTCGTTCACGCTGATCCACGACGACATCATGGACGAGGACGACCTGCGGCGCGGCGTCCCCGCGGTCCACGAGGCGTACGACGTCTCGACGGCGATCCTCGCCGGGGACACGCTCTACTCGAAGGCGTTCGAGTTCATGACGGAGACGGGCGCGGACCCGCAGCACGGGCTCGAAGCGATGCGGATGCTCGCGTCGACCTGTACCGAGATCTGCGAGGGCCAGGCGCTCGACGTCGCCTTCGAGAACCGCGACGACATCCTCCCGGACGAGTACCTGGAGATGGTCGAGCTGAAGACGGCGGTGCTGTACGGCGCGTCCGCGGCGACGCCCGCCCTCCTGCTCGGCGCCGACGAGGACGTGGTCGACGCGCTCTACCAGTACGGGATCGACTCCGGCCGCGCGTTCCAGATCCAGGACGACGTGCTCGACCTGACGGTCCCCTCCGAGGACCTCGGCAAGCAGCGCGGCTCCGACCTCGTCGAGGGGAAGGAGACGCTCATCACGCTCCACGCCCGCCAGCAGGGCGTCGACGTCGACGGCCTCGTCGACGCCGACACGCCCGCCGAGGTGACCGAGGCGGCCATCGACGACGCGGTCGCCGCGTTGGAGGAGGTCGGATCCATCGAGTACGCCCGCGACACCGCTGAGGAGCTCACGGCGCGGTCGAAAGAGCACCTCGAACTGCTGCCCGAGAGCGGCTCGCGCGGCCTGCTCGAAGACCTCGCGGACTACCTCATCGTCCGCGGCTACTGAGCCGAGCGCCGGCGGCCGGTCCCGTCCGGGGACCCGGCACCGGCGGTCCGGGCCGGGACGGACACCGCTTTACCAGCGGCCCCCGTTCGGTCGGCCGTGTCACGGTACCGGAACGTCCTCCTGTTTTTCACCCTCGCACTGCTTTGGGGCGGCTCCTTCGTCGCCATCGAGGTCGGCCTCGACTACTACCCGCCCGTGCTGTACGCCGCGTACCGGTTCGACGTGGCGGCGCTCGCGCTGCTGTCGTACGTGCTGGTCACGCAGGACGACCCGTTCCCGCGGACGCGCGGCGACCTCGCCGCGATCGGGTTCAGCGGCGGGCTCTCCGTGGCCGCGAACAACGCCCTGCTGTTCGTCGGCCAGCAGTACACGACGAGCGGCATCGCCTCCATCACCTACAGCCTCGTGCCCATCGCGACCGCGGCGGTCGCAGCCCTGTGGATCGGCGGCGCCGACCTCGATCGTCGCGGTGCTGTGGGGGTCGTCTTAGCGTTCCTCGGCGTGGGGCTCGTCGCGCAGCCGGACCCCGCGAACCTCGGCGGGGGCGTCGCGGTCGGCGTCGGGCTGATCGCGATCGGGGTCATCGCCGTCGCGGTCGGTAGCGTCGGCCTCCGAACCGTCGAGACGTCGTTCACGAGCGTCGCGCTCACCGGGTGGGCGATGGGGTTCGGCGCGCTCGCCATCCACGCGCTCAGCCTCGGCATCGGGGAGAGCCAGCGGCTCCCGGCCGCCGCCCCGCCCGCGCTCCTCTCGCTGGGGTTCCTCGGGCTGCTCTCCTCCGCGGTGGCGTACACCATCTACTTCACGCTGCTCGACCGGCTCGGCCCCTTCGAGATCAACCTCGTCTCGTACGTCGTTCCGATCGTGGCCACCGTCGCGGGCGCCCTGCTGCTCGCCGAGCCGGTAACGCCGTACACGGTCGCGGGCTTCGTCGTCATCGTCCTCGGGTTCGGCCTGCTGAAGCGCCGCGAGATAGCCGACGCGGCCGCCGGGATCCGGTTCCCGGGCTGAGAGAAGGGCGTTACCACCGCAGTCCGTCGCACCGCGCCGCACCGCGCTCCGCCGGACCGGTGGCGCCGCTCTCGCGGCCGGGATTCCGGCGGTCGACGGGGTCGCTCACGCGTCGACCACCGCTATCGGGTCGCCGACGGTCCCCCCGAACAGCGAGGCGTGGGCGGCGAAGAGGTCGCGCTCGGCCGCGGCGTCGACGATCACGGTTCGCCCGTGTCGCGTGACTTCCGCGTCGGAAAGGGCGGTCTCTCCTTCGCGAGCGGCCTGCGCGACCGCCTCGGCGGTCTCCCGGTCGAGGCGTCGGGGGTCCGCCACCGCGCCGTACCGCAGCGCGACGGCCGGGTCTCCGGTCTCGTCGCCGCCCGCGTCGCCGTTCGCGTCGCTCCTCTCCGCCGGCGCTCCGCCGTCGGTCACGCGGAGCGACGCCCCGACCGCGCCGGAGGCGTCGACCGCGGTGCGGAGCGCGTCCGGCGCGTCGGCGAGCAGGTCGCGGAGGCGGCCGCGGGCGTCCGGTCCGAGGTCGACGCACACCGTCGCGTCGCCCCCGAGCAGCGAGGGGAGCGGGCCGTAGTTCGCGGTCGCTCCCGCCCGTCGTCCGGCGCCGCCGCCGACGCTCCCGCCGATTCCGGCGTCGCGGTGCGCCGCCGCGACGGCGGCGGTCGGGCCGTAGGCGGCCACGACCTCACCGGGGGTCACGGCGACGGCCGACCCGAGGTCTCCCGCCCGGAACCGGGCGAACCCGGAGCCGACGTCCGGCTCGCGGGTCACCGCTGGGTCGGCGTCGAGCTCGGCGGCGAGCGCGGTCGCGTCGACGTCGCCGACCGCCGCGACGCACCCCTCCGGGCCGTCCGCGGTGAGGGCGGCGCCGCCGGTCGCCTGCCGCACGTCGGCGAGCGACGCGCTCTCGTACCGGCCGAGGAGCCGCCGGAGTCGACTCCCCACCCCGCTCGGGAGGCCGGTCGCCGTCAGGACCGCGGGGTCGACCCGGCCGGTCACGACGGTGTCGACGGCGCCCGACGCGGCCGCGGCCGGCTCGTAGGCGCCGGCGGCGACCGCCGATCGGGGGCCGGAGGAGCCGGCGCGGTCGCGGGCGCTCGTCGCCACGTCGTCCGCCGGATCGCCGTCGGGCGCGCCGGCTCCGGTCGCGGCCGATTCGATCGCGAGGGCCGCGTCGGCTGGGGGTTCGGTCAGGGCGTCGATCGGTCCGCCGACTCCCAGCCCGGTCGCCGCGAGCGCCGCTATGCGCTTCGCGAACGTTCGCTTGGAGGGCATCGTTTCACCTGACTCCTGACAGGCAATAATACTACCGAGTGGCGGTCGTCGGTGGATTCGTGCCGTGCCGGCCGGCGCTCAGCCGTCGAGCCCGCGGACGTCGTCGATGATCTCGACCGCGTGGTCCTCCGGGGAGACCCCCTCGTACGCGAGGACCACTGTTCCCTCGTCGTCGAGGACGTACGTGTTCCGGAACACGCCGTCGAAGGTGTTCCCGAACATCTGCTTCTCGCCGTAGGAGCCGTACGCGCTCGACACCGCGCCGTCGGGGTCAGAGAGGAGCGTGAAGGGGAGGTCGTACTTCGCGGCGAACGGTTCGAGGTCCTCGACGGGGTCGTCGCTGATCCCGACGACGGCGACGTCTTCCGCTTCGAACGCGTCCCACTCGTCGCGGAAGCCACACGCCTCGTCGGTGCAACCGGGCGTGTCGGCCCGCGGGTAGAAGTACACCACCGTGTGATCGGCCGCGGTCGGGTCGACGGTGACGGTCTCGCCGCGGTGGTCGGTGAGCGTGATCTCGGGTGCGGAGTCGCCCGGTTCGAGCATACGTATCTGCCCGTCTCGAAGGGGTTAGGCGATTCGGTCCCTTTTTACCGGATACTCGCATCCTACCGGTATCGATGGCGTGGCAACCGACGCCGTACACGGCCCCGCTGCTCCTCGCGGCCGTCGCGTCGTTCGGGTTCGCCGCCTACGGGGCCGCCAACCGGTCGCGCGGCGGGCACGCCCTCCTGTGGAGCTTCGTCGCCGTCGCGGTCGCCGCCGGCGTCTGGTCGCTGGCGTACGCGGCCCAGCTGTCGGCGACGGCGCTCGGGCCCACGCTGTTTTTCAACCGCTTCGTCTGGCTCGGCTCCGCCGGCCTGGCGGTCGCGTGGCCGGCGTTCGTCCTCTCGTACGTCGACCGGACCGCGTGGCTCGGTCGTCGCCGGTTCGCGCTCCTCTGGATCGTCCCCGTCGCGGTCGCGGTCGCCGTCTGGACGGCCGGCGTCGACCCGCTCTTCTACGCCGATCCCTCCCTCGTCGACGCCGGCGGGTACCGCGTCCTCAGCTACACGCCGACGCCGGCGCTGCTCGGGTTCGTCGGCTACACCTACGCGGTCAACCTGTTCACGTTCGCGGTCCTCGGCTACGCGACGGTCTCCCGCGACGGCGTGTTCCGCCGGCAGGCGGCCGTCCTCTTCGTCGCCGCCGTCGCGCCGATGGCGCTCAGCGCGGCCGGCATCGCGGGCGTCGTCGGTCCGGACGCCGGGTTCGTCGACTTCACCCCCATCGCCTTCAGCGGCACCTCGGCGCTCTTGGCGTGGGTCGTGTTCCGGTACCGGCTCCTCGACGTCTCGCCGATCGCCCGCGACGCGGTGTTCGCGAACCTCTCGGACGGCGTCGTCGTCTGCGACGCCGACGGCCGCGTGGTCGACACCAACGACCCGGCGGAGGCGCTGTTCCCGGACGCAGCGCTCGGCGCCCGGGCCGACGAGGCGTTCGACGACGTCCCCGCGGTCGCCGACGCGGTGACGGACTCGGCGGCCGACGACGAGTTCCGCGTGACGCTCGACGGCGACAGTGCGCCGCGGTTCCTGACGGTCGACGTCCACGACATCACCGGGCCGGGGACGACTCGCGGGGGGACCGTCCTGCTGTTCCGCGACGTCACCGAGCGGGAGACGCTCCAGCGTCGCTACCGCGCGCTCATCGAGAAGTCGCCCAACGCGATCGCGGTCTGCGGCGATGACGGCCTGCTCCGCTACGTGAGCCCGTCGATAGAGCGGCTGCTCGGCCACCGGCCGACGGAGATCGAGGGCCGACCGATCATCGACCTCGTCCACCCCGAGGACCGGCGCGAGGCGCAACAGGCCTTCGAGCGCGCCTTCGACAGCGCCGAGCCGCAGTCGCTCACGCACCGGATCGCGCGCGCCGACGGGAGCTGGCGGCGGTTCGAGACCGTGATCGAGCGGCTGTTCGCCGACGCGGGCGAGGTGGTCATCACCGCGACCGACGTGACGGACGCCCGGCGGTACGAACAGCGGCTTCAGGTGTTGAACCGCGTGCTGCGACACGACCTGAAGAACGACACAAACGTCATCGGCGGCTACGCGGACCTGCTCCGCGACCACGTCGACGAGGAGGGCGACCCGTACCTCGACATCATCGACCGGAAGGTGCGGACGCTGACGCACCTCAGCGACCAGGCCCGGGAGATCGACGTCGCGCTCCACAGCGACGCGGGGCGGGCCGAGATCGACCTCTCGGAGCTGGTCGAGCGGCTCTGCGCGTCGCTGTCGTCGTCGTTCCCCGAGGCGACGGTGACGGTGTCCGTCCCCGAGTCGGCCCGCGTCTCCGCCGACGAGCTCTTGGAGTCGGCGGTGCGGAACGTGCTGGAGAACGCCGTCGTCCACAACGACGGCGACGACCCCCGCGTCGAGGCGACCGTCGTCGCCGACGGCGACCGGTTCCGGCTCGACGTGGCCGACGACGGCCCGGGGATCCCGCCGGTCGAGCGGACGGTGTTCTCCGAGGCGCGGGAGACGGCGCTCGAACACGCGAGCGGGCTCGGCCTCTGGCTCGTCCACTGGATCGTCACGGAGTCCGGCGGCGACATGGAGATCGACACGCGCGAGCCGACCGGCACGGTGGTCCGGATGTGGCTCCCCCGGGCGGCCGAGGCGAGGGAGTAGGCCCGCCCGCCACCGCGGCGTTCCCGCTCAGACGTGGCCGCGGACGACGTGGCCGCCGCAGCCGCACTGCTCGACGTACCCTATGTCGACGGCGTCGCCGAACGCCGACTCCAGCGCCCCGGAGAGGTACTTCTCCGGGTGGCCGTGGTCGCCGTGGGCGACGAGGTTGACGCGGTTGCCCGCGGCCGTGTGCTCGACCGCGTCGATCGTCTGTCGCACGAGTAGGTCGCGGTCCGCGGCGTGTTCCGGGCCTTCGAGGTTCGCGGACCAGGAGTTCTCGTGGACGCGGTCGGTCACCGGGTCGGCGCCGTGGTCGTGTTCGTCGTCGGGGTCGGACGGTGTGCTCGACATGTCTCGTCTCAAGCGCTCGAGCACCGTCCGTCTTCGAGCGAACATGTTCGAGCGGCGTCCCGGCGCTCGACGGTCCCTCCCGAACGATTTCGGGAGGAGTTACATCGCCGCGGGACCCGACGACCCAGCCGTGAGCCCCGACCCGTTCGACGACGCGGACGAGCGGCTGGACGCCCGCGAGATAGACGGCGAGCCGTTCGGCGACGTCGTGGCCGCGCTCGACGGCCTCGACGGGGGGGAGTCGCTCTGTCTGGTGAACGGCTTCGAGCCGGTGCCGCTGTACGACGTGCTGGCGGAGCGCGGGTTCGAACACGAGACGGCGAACCTCGCCGACGACGAGTGGCACGTCGAGATCACGCGCCCCTGAGCCCCGGCCGGCTGGCCGGTTCGGCTCCCGCGGCGTCGACCGCTCTCCGCAACCTCTTTGCGCGCGGTCGCCGAACCCGCGTCCATGAGTCACGGACCTCTGGACGAGGACGCGGTCAAGAGCTACCGCGAGGCCGGCGCGGTGCTGGTCGAGGCGATGAACGAGGCCCGCGAGATGGTCGAACCGGGCCGGACCCACCTCGAAGTCGCCGAGTGGACGGAGGACTTCGTCCGCGAGCAGGGGGCCGGTCTCGCCTTCCCGGTGAACATCAGCGTCGACCCCGAGGCGTCCCACGCCACTCCGAGCCGCGACGACGAGGCGGCGTTCGGCGAGGAGATGGTGTGTCTCGACGTCGGCGTCCACGTCGACGGCTACATCGCCGACGCCGCGGTGACGGTCGACCACACCGGCACTCCGGAGCTCGTCGAGGCCGCCGAGATGGCCCTGGAGGCCGCGCTCGACGAGGCCGGCCCGGGCGTCGAGGTCGGCGTCGTGGGACAGGCGATCGAGGACGTGATCCGCGGGTACGGCTACACGCCGGTCCTCAACCTCTCCGGCCACGGCGTCGAGCGGTACGACGCCCACACCGGCCCCACGGTGCCGAACCGCGGCGTCGACCGCTCGGTCGAACTGGAGCCCGGGCAGGCGGTCGCGATCGAGCCGTTCGCCACCGACGGCCGCGGGAAGGTCGGCGAGGGGACCGACGAGGAGATCTTCGAGCAGCAGGGCTCCGCGAGCGTGCGAGACCGCCGCGCCCGACAGGCCCTCCAAGAGATCGAGGGGTTCGACGACCTCCCGTTCGCGGCGCGGTGGCTGGAGACCGACCGCGCCGAGATGGCGCTGCGCCGCCTCAAGCAGGCGAACGCGATCAAGGGGTACCCCGTCCTGAAGGAGGACGACGACGCACTCGTGAGCCAGGCGGAACACACTCTCTTGATCACCGAGGACGGCGTCGAGGTGACGACCGCGGGGATCCACGGCTTCGACGACTGATGGACCGGATCTTCGCGCCGTGGCGGATCGAGTGGGTCGAGCGCGACGCTGACCCGATCGACGGCTGCCCGTTCTGCGTCCTGCCCGAGCGCGAGGACGCCCGCGAGGCGCGGATCGTCGCCCGGAGCGAGCGCAACTACGTCATCCTGAACAACGCGCCGTACAACCCCGGCCACGCGATGGTGATTCCCGACGCACACGTCGAGGACCCGACCGACCTCGACGACGCGGCCCTCCTCGATCACGCGCGGCTGAAGGCGGCGACGCTCGCCGCGCTGCGACGTGACATGGACCCCGACGGCGTCAACACCGGGCAGAACCTCGGCGGCGACGCCGCGGGCGGCTCGATCGACCACCTCCACACCCACGTCGTCCCGCGCTGGAGCGGCGACACGAACTTCATGCCCGTCACCGGCGACACGAAGGTGATCGTGGAGGCGATAGAGCGCACCTACGACCACCTCCACGACGGGTTCGCGGCCGGCGAGCACGTCGTCGATTCGGGAGACGCCGACGCGGGCGACGCGGTCGAACTCGACTTCGACATCTGAGCCGGCGGCGTCGATTACTCATAATCACCGGCGCGGTGGCGCGTGCCGATGAGCGCCCAGCGGGCGCGAATCGCACGCGCGAGGGAGTCGGACCGGCGCAGCCGCGCCGGTCCGACGAGGCTGGGGAGGCGTGAGGTGCTGTGCGGAGCGGTGCGAGGCGGGACTTTGGAATGTTGACCGCAGCGTCGTCGTTCATCTATCTCAGATCGCCGGCTTCGACTCGGGTCCCGCCTTCACTCGGGATTCATTAGTACACCAACTCGCCCGAGATGAACTTCCGGGTGCGCTCCTTCTCGGGGTCCTCGAAGATGGCTTCGGTCGGCCCCACCTCCGTGATACCGTCGTCGAGCAGCACCGCGACGCGGTCCGCGACGCGCTCGGCCTGGTGCATGTCGTGGGTCGCGAGCGCGACCCCGATCCCCCGCGACTTCGCCTCGCCGATCGCCTCCTCGATGACCGCCGTGTTCCGCGGGTCCAGGTCCGAGGTCGGCTCGTCGAGCAGCAGGACGTCGGGGTCGTACGCCAGCGCCCGGGCGAACGACACGCGCTGGGCCTCGCCGCCCGACAGCGCGTCGGCCGGCTGGTCGATCTCGTCTTCGAGCCCCACGACCGCCAAGGACTCCTCGACCGCGTCGGTGGCGTCGTTCAGGCGGAGGGCCGAAGTGAGCCGGTCGGCCCACGAGCGTCGGACGCGGAGCCCGTACTCGACGTTGCGCGCGACCGACCCGCTGAAGAGGCTCGCCTCCTGAAACACCATCCCGACGCGGCGCCGCAGCGCGAGGCGCTCCGAATCGTCGACCGCCCACGCGTCGGTCCCGTCGAGCGCGACGGTCCCCTCGTCCGGCTCCAGCGAGAACGCGAGCGTCCGGAGCAGCGTGGTCTTGCCGACGCCGGAGGGGCCGATCACCGCGACGACTTCGCCCGCGTCGACGTCGATCGTGAGGTCGCGGAACACGGGCTCGTCACCGTACGCGTGCGACACGTCGTTCGCGCGGAGCATCAGTCCGTCACCTCCCGGGGCATCAGCCCGCCACCCCCCGGTCGCCGAAGCGGACGACGATCGCGTTGACCGTCAACACGAGCGCGACGAGGACGGCGCCGAGCACCATGGCGGTCTCGTACTGCCCCTGCCGCGCCTCGAGCTGGATCGCCGTCGTCAGGGTGCGCGTCTTCGAGATGCCGTCCGCGCTCGTGATGTTCCCGCCGACGATGAGCACCGAGCCGACCTCGCTGATCGCGCGGCCGAAGCCGGCCAGCACCGCGGTCGCGATCCCGTACCGCGCCTCCTTGATCACGACGAGCGCCACGTCGACGCGCGTCCCGCCGAGGACGCGGGCCGCGTCGCGGACCCCGTCGTCGACGCCGCTCACGGCGGCGAGGCTGATCGCCGTGATCGGCGGCGTCGCGAGGACGAACTGCGACATGATCATCGCCTCGCGGGTGAAGATCAGCTCCAGCGAGCCGAGCGGCCCCTGGTTCGAGACCGTGAACAGCACGACGAGCCCCACGACCACGCTGGGGAACCCCATCCCGGTGTTGACCACCGACTTCACGAACCCCTTGCCGGGGAACTCCGTGAGCCCGATGGCGACGGCGGCCGGCACGCTGACGAGCGTGCTCAGCGCCACCGCGGTCAGGCTCACGTACAGCGAGACGGCGATGACGCTCCCGACGTACCCGTCCCTGAACGAGACGCCGAGGAGCGACGCCGCGGGCCGCGCGGCGTCGAGCAGCGCTGGGACCGACTGGACGGTCGCTTCGAACGGCACGACTACGAGTCGTCGCTCTCGCTACTCCAACCCTCCGGAACGTACTGCTGGAAGTTCGGGTCCTCGGAGACGGCCTCCGGGAAGAACAGCTGCTCGCCGTTCACCTGGTACTCCGAGATGGCCTCCTGGACGCCCGGGCTGGTGATCCAGCCGATGTACGCCATCGCGAGGTCGTAGTTGGCGTTCTCGTGGACCCCGGGGTTGACCGCCATCACCCCGTACGGGTTCGAGAGGATATCCGGCCCGCCCTCGATCGGTCCTTGTACCAGGATCGTCAGGTCGATCTCCGAGCGCTGCGAGATGAAGGTCCCGCGGTCGGAGAGCGTGTACGCGCCCTGCTGGTTGGCGATGTTCAGCGCCTCGCCCATTCCGGTGCCGGTCTCCTGGTACCAGTCGCCGCCGGGCTCCGTGCCGGCCGCCTCCCAGAGGTTCAGCTCCTTCGTGTGCGTGCCGGAGTTGTCGCCCCGCGAGACGAACTGCGCCTCCGCCTCGGCGATGGCGGTGAGCGCCGCCGTCGCCGAGTCCATCCCCTCGATCCCGGCGGGGTCGGCCTCGGGGCCGACGATCACGAAGTCGTTGAACATCAGGTCCCGCCGGTTGACCCCGTACCCGTTCCGCATGAACTCGTCTTCGAGCCCGCGGGCGTGGACCATCACGATGTCCGAGTCGCCGTTGCGGGCGGTCTCCAACGCCGCGCCGGTCCCCTGCGCGACGGCGTCGACGGTGACGCCGTACATCTCCTCGAAGTCCGTGTGGATCGCGTCGAGGAGGCCGGTGTCGTACGTGCTCGTCGTCGTCGTGAGCGTCAGCGTCTCGCCGGCGACGCCGACCGACTCGGTCGTGCTTCCGCTCCCGTCGGTCCCGTTCCCGCCGTTCCCGCCGTCGCCGCTGTCGCCGCTCGTCGACGAACAGCCCGCCGTGCTCGCGATCGCTCCGGCGACCAGCGCGGTCACGAACCGCCTCCGTTGTATCGACATAGATACAACGGTGGGTCGACGCTACATATAACTTCCGCGCCGCGGCGGGCGACGGGGCGAAAACGCCATGACGGCCCGGGGGCATCCTCCGGGCATGGGAGAGCCGACCGAAGCCGGTCCGGACGCGGCGGCGGGACGCGGGCGGGCCGCGCTCATCGAGGACGGCGTCGAGTTCGACGGCCGCGACGCGGCGCTGCTGCGCGCGGTCGACGCGGCGGGGTCCGTCGCGGGCGCGGCCGCCGACCTGGGCCGCTCGCGCGCCCGCGCACTCTCGCGGATCGAGGCCTTAGAGGAGGCCTACGGGACGCTCGTCGAGCGGCGCCGCGGCGGCGAGGGCGGCGGCGGGAGCCGGCTCGCCGCGTCCGGCCGCGCGCTCCTCGACCGCTACGACCGGCTCCAGGCCGTCCTCGCGGCGGCCGCGGCGGTCCCAGAGACGGTGCTCGAGGGAACCGTGACGGCCGTCGACGGCGAACTCGCGGTCGTCGACACCCCGGTCGGGGAACTGTCCGGGCTTCACGGGGGAACGGGAGACGACGCGGACGGCGGGAACGAGAACGGTGGCGTCGGGGACGGCGCGAGCGGAGTGAACGTCGGCGACGCGGTTCAGGTCCGGATCGGCGCCGACGCCGTCACGGTCAACGACGCGGCCGACGCGGTGGACCCCGACGCGACGAGCGCCCGGAACCGCCTCGCCGGCCGCGTCTCGCGCGTCGACTCCGGCGAGACGGTGTCGATGGTCCGGATCGCGGTCGGGGCGGCCGAGGGCTCGGCCGACGCGACCGACGTCGAGGTGGCCGCGCTGATCACCGCCGAGAGCATCGAGCGGCTGGGCCTCGCTCCCAGCGACTCGGTCTCGATCCGCTGGAAGGCGACCGCGACGCGACTGGTGGCGCACGCGGCGTGACGCTGTCCGGTGGGCTCGCCCGTCGGTGGGGTCGTCCGTTTCGGTGAGGTCGATCGCCCGCCGGGGCGTGGGAACCGCTCTCGCGCAAGCGAACGGTTTTTGCGTCGACCGACGGGAGAGGTGGTATGGACGAGGACACCCCCGAGGGGGCGACGCCGGACGGCGACGGGCGCGGGTCCGACCCCGCCCCCGGGCCGTCGGCGCCCCCTCGGACCGACGGCGGGACCGAGCGCGCGGACGAGCCGACCGAGGACGTCGCGCTCGACCCGTGGGGGTCGGCGTCGGTCGGCGACTACGCGGACCTGTTCGAGGAGTTCGGCATCGAGGCGTTCGACGAGGTCGCCGACGAGGTCCCGGACCCGCACTACCTGATGCGCCGCGGTGTCATCTTCGGCCACCGCGAGTACGACGCGGTCGCCGAGGCGATGGCGAACGACGAGCCGTTCGCGGCGCTGTCCGGGTTCATGCCCACCGGCGACCCGCACATCGGCCACAAGCTCGTGTTCGACGAGATCATCTGGCACCAGGAGATGGGCGGCGACGCGTTCGGACTGATCGCCGACCTCGAAGCCCACTCGGCGCGCGGCATGTCGTGGTCCGAGATCGACGAGCACGCGCGCAACTACCTCCTCTCGCTGCTCGCGCTCGGCTTCGACGCCGAAGAGGGCGAGATCTACCGCCAGTCGGACAACCGCGAGGTCCAGGACCTCGGCTTCGAGCTCGGCTCGAAGGCGAACTTCTCGGAGTTCGAGGCGATCTACGGCTTCGACGGCGAAACGAATATCTCGCACATGCAGAGCGTGATCACCCAGACGGCGGACATCCTCTACCCGCAGCTCGTCGACGAGCCGAAGCCCACGGTGATCCCGGTCGGCCCCGACCAGGACCCGCACGTCCGGCTCACCCGCGACCTGGCGACCCGCGTGCGCTACTTCAAGGTGACCGAGGCGTTCGCCTCCTTCGAGCTGGACGACGACGAGCGGCAGCTGGTCCGGGCCGCTTACGACGCGCTCGCGGCGGAGCGCGCCGCCGGCGACGACCCCGACGTGCGCTGTGAGGACGCCGCCGAGTGGCTCGCCGACTACGAGCCGCCGGAGTCGGACCGCGAGAGCGTTGACCTCGCGGCCGCGAAGGCGAGCGCGCTCGACAAGCTCGAAGCCGGCGGGAAGGAGCCGCTCCGCCCCCGGGTGCGCTTCTTCGACCGCAACGCGACCGACGAGGCGTTCGAGGCGCTGATCGAGTCGGTCGACGGCGAGAAGCGCGTGTTCGAAGGCCACGTCGACGCCTTCGACCTCACGCGGGAAGAGGCCGAGTCGGTCGCCCGGGAGGTCGAGATCGACCACGACGGGTTCGGCTTCCGGCAGCCCTCCTCGATCTACCACCGGTTCATGACCGGGCTCACCGGCGGGAAGATGTCCTCGTCGATCCCGGCGAGCCACATCTCGCTGCTCGACGACCCCGAGGACGGGTACGACAAGGTGAAGGCGGCGACGACCGGCGGCCGCGACACCGCCGAGGAGCAGCGCGAGCTCGGCGGCGAGGCCGACGAGTGTCCGGTGTACGAGCTGTACGCCTACCTGCTCGCGGGCGACGACGACGAGCTGACGAAGGAGGTGTACTCGGAGTGCGTCAACGGCGACCGCCTCTGTGGCGGCTGTAAGGAGCAGGCAGCCGAGCTGATGCGCGAGTTCCTCGAAGACCACCAGGAGAAGCGCGAGGAGGCCGAGGAGCTGCTTGAGAACCTCGACATCGACCTCGACTCCGACCGGCGCGGCACCGGCGGCGAGCATTGAGGCGTCTTCGCTGAGTCGCGAGCCGATTCTCACGCCGTCTCTTTATACATAGACAGTGCGGTGGTGCGTGCCGACGAGCGCCCGCAGGGTGCGAGTCGCACGCGCGAGGTCGCCGGCGCTACGCGCCGGCTGCCAGAGGGACCTCCGGTCCCTCGCTGGAGTCAAGTCGCCGGAGCGAAGCGACGGCGACTGACGAGGCTGGGGAGGCGTGAGGTGCGGTCGCTGTGCGGGGGCGGGACTCGAAGTGGCAGCCGGGAGGACAGCGCAGGCGACGCACGCACCGCAAAGAGGGAGCGAACAGAGTGAGCGACCGAGTGAGGAGCGTGGTTCGAGAGAGCGAAGCTCTCTCGTCATCTCGAAAATCTTCGATTTTCGGGCGACAGCGAGCGTGCGCTGTCCTCCCGGCTGGGGCTTCGGCGGTGTTCGTGGCCGGTCTGCCAGCAACTAGTTATAAACAAACGACTGGGACTACGGTAGTGTTTATCGCCGGTCCAGATTCAACTATTTATAAATAACAGCGATCGACCTACAGCTCGTCTTTCACGTACACGCCCAGCAGTCCGCCGAGCGCGCTCAACACCACGCTGTAAGCGACGCCGCCCAACACGATGAGGGCGGCGACCAGGAAGACCCCGCCGGCCGCGAGACCCGCTTCGAGCGGGAACCCGAAGAATCCCAGAAACGGAAGGACCACCAGCGCGAGCAGCAGCAGTCCGACGATCGGGATCGACGCGATCGCGCCGGAGAGCGCGCCGACCCGAAGCCCGTCGTCGCCGTTCAGGTACCCGGCGACCGCGCCGCCGAGGAGCGGTGAGATGCCGGTGAACGAGAGGAGGGCCGACGCGATCGCGCCGACCACCGCGTTGAGGAGGGTGTTCTCGGTGTCCATGTGCGGTCGAACTCTCGGGGACGATATACGTCTTGCGGACGCCCGAAGGCGGCCCGGTCGCCGTCGGTCGGCGACGCGACCGCCGGCAGAGCGGCCCGCCCGGGCGGCGACGAGGCGATAGTTTATGAGGCGGGCGCCACCTCTCACGGGTATGAGCGAGGAGGAGACGATCCACGTCGCGGACGTCAGCGAGGGGATCGGCGGCGACGCGACGGCGGACCCCGGCTCCCCGGTGGAGCTCCCGGTCGTCGACGTGCTCACCGGCCGGTCCTTCATCACGGGCAAATCCGGCTCCGGGAAGAGCAACACCGCGAGCGTCGTCATCGAGAACCTGCTCGACAGCGGCTTCCCGGTTCTCATCGTGGATACAGACGGTGAATATTACGGACTTAAGGAGGAATACGAGATCCTCCACGCCGGCGCCGACGAGGAGTGCGACATCGTCGTCTCCCCGGAACACGCCGAGAAGCTCGCGAACCTCGCCTTAGAGCAGAACGTCCCGATCATCTTAGACGTCTCCGGTTACCTCGAAGAGGACACCGCCAACGAGCTGCTCTTGGAGGTCGTCAAGCAGCTGTTCGCGAAGGAGAAGCGCTTGAAGAAGCCCTTCCTGCTCGTCGTCGAGGAGTGCCACGAGTACATCCCCGAGGGCGGCGGGATGGACGAGACGGGGAAGATGCTGATCAAGGTGGGCAAGCGCGGCCGGAAACACGGCCTCGGCATCGTCGGGATCAGCCAGCGCCCCGCGGACGTGAAAAAGGACTTCATCACCCAGTGCGACTGGCTCTGCTGGCACCGGCTCACGTGGGACAACGACACGAAGGTCGTCGGGCGCATCCTCGGGTCGAAGTACGCGAGCGCGGTGGAGGACTTAGGCGACGGCGAGGCCTTCCTGATGACCGACTGGGACGAGTCGATCCGCCGGATCCAGTTCCATCGTAAGGAGACGTTCGACGCGGGCGCGACCCCCGGGCTCGACGACTTCGAGCGCCCCGAGCTGAAGTCCGTCTCCAGCGACCTCGTCGGCGAGCTCCAGTCGATCTCCGACGAGAAGGAGCGCCGCGACTCCGAGATAGCCGACCTCAAACAGGAGCTAGAGAAGAAGGACCGCCGGATAGCCGACCTCGAACGCGAACTGGAGGAGGCCCGCGACCTGAGCGACATGGCCGACCAGTTCGCGCAGGCGCTCCTCGGCAAGGCCGAGGCGCCGTACCGGAGCGGCGGCGGCCGGGCCCGGGTCGGCGCCAGCCCCCCCGACGGCGACGCCGTCGCCGACGGCGCCGACGGGCAGTCCGTGCTCAAGTCGTACGACGAGGCGGTCGCCGCCACGAGGGGCGACGACGACCCCGCGAGCGAGGCGGCGCCCTCCGCCGACGGCGGCACCGAGGGGGACGCGGAGCCGGCCGCGTCCGCCGACGGCGCTTCGTCGGACCCGGACGCCGAACCCGCCGACGCTGAACCCGCGGACGCCGAACCCGCGGCCGAGTCCGACCCTGCCCCGCCGGACGACGTCGACCCGGTCACCCGCGACGACGTGGCCGAGAGCGCGCTCCGGTTCGACGACGCGATCGAGCTCGGCACCCGGGAGGCGGTGATCGAGGAGCTGCGCTCGCGGATCGAGGCGCTCCCGGAGCTCTCGCGCGGCATGCTCCGCCACTACCGCCGCGAGGGCGCCAGCGACCCCGTCGCGGCCCACATCGACGCCGGCGGCGACGGCGACTCCGGGCACGCCTACAGCCGCCACCGGCCGATCCGGCGCGCGGGGCTCATCCGCCACGCCGGTCGCGGCCACTACGCGTACGCGGTCCCGGACCTCGTCCGCGAGGCGTACGCGGACCGCCTCGACGAGGCGCAGGTCCGCGAGATCGTCCGCGCGGTCGAGACCGCCTTCGTCCCCCCCGCCGAACTGAGCTATCCGCCGGACGCCGACCCGGCCGAGGTCGGGGAGGGGGCGGCCGCCGTCCCCGACGACGGTGCGGCCGCCCGAGACGGCGCCGACGCGGCACCAGAGGAGACCGAGGGGGTCGTCACCGAAGCCGACGCGACGGACGCCGACGCAGAGGCGGCGGCCGAGGCCGGCGAGGTCGCCGAGTCGGAGCGGGCCGAGCCGCCGACCGACGGGGGCCTGAGCGACGCCGCGCGGCGGTTCGCCGAGCGGTCCGAGCGCTGAGGCCGGCCGGTCGACGCGACGGGCACGACTCAGGAGGCCGCGGTGTAGGGGCTCAGAGCGGCAGCGAGAGGTACTCGCTCGGCACCGCGTTCCGCGCCGTCACCTGCGGGTCGACCACCTGACTGACCTCCAGGCCGCCGACGAGGCTGGAGAAGAGGTACGCCTCGGTGCGCGAGAACCCGTGGTGGTGCGAAAGCAGGTCCAGCATGTCGGCGTTCGCCAGCTCGACGGCCGCCTCCATCGTCTCGGCGCTCGCGACCGTCTTCACGGCGTCGCCGGTGTCGAGGAGGGGGCGGGCGGGCGAGACCGCGGGGTCCTCGATCACCGACAGCGTCGCGTCGACCTCGACCGCTATCTCGGCGCCCGTCCCGCACATCTCGCCGTCCGCCATCGCGGCCTTCGCGTCGCCCAGCGCCAGCATCGCCCCCTCCTGAAAGACGGGGAAGTAGACGGTCGTCCCGCCGGTCACGTCGGTCGTGTCGAGGTTCCCGCCGTGGTCGTCGGGCGTGAGCGTCGAGACCGTCTCGCCGTCCGTGGCGACGCCGATCGTCCCGATCACGGGCTCGATCGGCACGTCGATCCCCTCGAAGTCGACCGCCTCCGCGTCGGCGTCGACCTCGGTGATCCGCGTCGCCGGGTGGTCGATATCGGGGTCGTCCCGGAGGAGTCCGAACCCGGGGGCGGTGAGCACGCGGCCGCGGTCCTCCGCGACGCGCACGGCCTCGATCTCGACCGCGAGCACGTCGCCGGGGCTCGCGCCGGCGACCGCGATCGGTCCCGTCGCGGCGTTGACCTCCTCCGGGATCGCGCCGAGCAGGTCGTCAGCTTCCTGGATCGCGCCGTTCAGGCTGTCGACCGTCTCGATCGTCAGCGACTCGCCGTCCGCGGCCTCGTACACCGGGTCCATCTCCGGACCGAACTCGTACACGTGGCCGTCGCGGTGTGTGACCGTCTCTCGCGCCATCAGGCTCTCCTGGGCGCTCCGGGACTAAAAACTCCGGCCGCGTCAGCGCGGCGCGGCCGCCTCGGGGGGGACGAGCAAGACGTTGTTTGTCCCGCGCGCGACGATCGACTCCGCGGTGCTCCCGAGGAGGAGCCGCCGGAGTCGGCTCGTCCCGCGCGCGCCGATGAGCGTCGTCGTCGCGCCCACGCGCTCCTCTTCGGCCGTGATCTCGTCGACGGGGTTCCCGGACCTGACGTTGGTCTCGACATCGAACCCGGTCCGGTCACGGAGATCCGTCGCCAGTTCGTCCAGTCGCTCCTCGGCGGTCGCCGTCGACTCCGCGTCCCCATCGCCCACGTGGAGCAGGTACGCCCGCTCTGTCGCGCCCGTCAGCGACGGGAAGTAGTCGTAGGCGCGCGCCGCGTTCTCCGAGAAGTCGGTCGCGTACAGCACGTCCTGGAACAGGTGTTCCTTCCTGACCGCGTGCCCGCTCGCCGTCTCCTCGATCCGCTCGACGAGCAACGGCCTGACCGCCGTCCGCGCGACGTTGCGAACGGTGCCGCCGATGAGCCGATTCCGGAGCGGAGACTGTCCGCGCGACCCGACGACGATCATGTCCGCGTCGAGCCGCTCGGCCAATCCGTTTATCCGTCGGTGCGGTGTCCCGCGGGCGACGTGCGTCTCCACCTCGAATCCAGCGCGCTCGAACACGTTCCGCTGCGGGGCGAGCGCCTCCCTGGCGTCGCTGGCGGCGTCCATCCCCGGCAGCCCGCTGGACACGTTGTCCGGGACGACCGTCAACAGGTGAACCTCCCTGACGCCGATGTTGTCGAGACACTCCAGACAGGTCCGCGACTCGATCGCCGCTTCGTTCGCGTCCGAGAGGTCCGTCGCGAATACGATCCTCATACGTGACCGTTCGTGCCCCCGAGTAATATTGCTTTTGTTGTACAATATAGGGTATTCGGAGAGACGACACGGCGACCGACCGGCGTCGGCGCACCCCCGGCGGGAAGTCGCCGTCGGGGCGACTCGCCTCAGACGTCCCGGTCGGGCGCGGAGGCCGGTCCGTGATCGAGGAGCGGCGAGCTCGCGTTCGCGCACCCATCTCGACCGCAGACGCCGGCGTCGTCGCCCGCCCGCTCAACGCCGGGCGAGAGCCCACCGATCTCCCAGTCGACGGCGTGGCTCGTCGCGCGCTCGTGGTCGTCGAGCGCGGTCCGCGCCCGCCGGAGCGAGTCGAACGTCTCGTCGTACGCACAGTCGGTACAGCGGACGCGAACTGTCGTCGGCATGGCTTCCCGTTCGGTCTCGACCGTGGTAAGTGCCGCTATCGGCTCTTGCGCCGAGTGGTCCGGGGACAGACCGCCGCGCCTCCCGCATCCGTATTGGACTAAACACACAAGATTAAAACCGACGCGCGCAGTATTGTCTAGTGCGTACAAACAATCGACCATGAGCACCGAAATCGATATCGCGGAGACGCTGGACGTGAAAGGACTGAGCTGCCCGATGCCCATCGTGAAGACGAAGGGCGCGATCGACGACCTCGCCCCCGGTGAGGTGCTGGAGGTCGTCGCGACCGATCCCGGGAGTGTAAGCGACATCGACGGGTGGGCGACGGGCACCGACGGCGTCACGCTCCTCGAGCAGGAGGAGGGCGACGACGTGTACACCCACTACGTCCGCAAGGAGGCATGAGTATGGACGAGATCGGCATCATCGTCTCCAGCGACGACCCGAAGAACCTCGCGATGGCGACCAACCTCGGGCACGTCGCGCTGACGATGGACACGGACGTGTTCCTCTACTTCACCTTCGACGGACTGACGCACCTGTTGGAGGGCGAGAAAGACCTCTCGTCGGTCCAGCCGCTGCTCGACGAAGGGATGCCGAACCCCTACGACATGCTCGACCAGCTGATCGCCGACGGCGGAGAGGCGGTCACCTCGGTCGCGTGTACGACCACGCTGGACATGCTCCAGTGGGAGCAGGACGCCATCGACGACGACTTGACGACGCAGTTCGCCGGTGCGGTCACCTTCCTCGAGGCCGCTGAGGAGGCCGACCACGTGTTCACGTTCTGAACGCCGGCGTCGCGTCGGTCCGCTCCATTCCACCTCCCCTTCGTGCGCGTGCGCCCCGTAGACGCATCGCCGTCCGAAACGCCCTCGATCCTCGAACCCCTTCCCCTGCCGTTCGAGACTGCTCTTCATCACCGGTGCGTCCGAATCGGTGTACGACCGGGCTTAGCTTTAATCGGAGACGTACGGATCACAACCACCTTACGAAGTGCTCGAAACGCACACCTGTCCCGACGAAGAGGCCGTCCGGACTGCGGAGAGCCGCTAGAGGCGGTGGAGCTACAGGGGACTGACGCGCTCGGGACGCTCTCGATCGTCTCCGACGGACCGAACGACGGGCTCCTCGGCGGCCTCTGCGCCGGCGAGATCATCACGCCGGTCCCGTGCGTGCGTCCCGAGTGCCGACGGGCCCTCGTCTACGCAGTGTAGCGACCCGAGGCCTCCCGCGAAACTCCGCGGCGCCGACTCCCCCCGCGTCGAGACCGTCTCGCGAGCGGCCTCTGTCGAGCGACGCTCGGCTCAGCCCTCGACGACGGCGCGCTCTGGCTCGTCGTACTTCTCCTCGAACTCGCCGATGAGCTGGCCCATCTTCGCGTACCAGTCGTTGAGCATCCGCTGCATGTCGTCGGCGATCTGAGACGGGTCCGTCGGGCTGTACACGTGGTAGTAGCCGCCGTGGTCGTAGTTGATCTGCTCCTTCTGGATGAAGCCGGCCTTGAGGAGCCGCTGAACCGCGCGGTAGGCGGTGGAGCGCTCCCGGTCGACGCGTTCGGCCACCTCGTCGATCGTGAGTGCCTCGTCCGCCGAGACGAGCGCCTGGTAACAGTCCTTGTCCAACTGCTTCAGGCCGTGGAAACACTCGAGTAACCCCTCGCACTCCATGTCTCGCTGGAGCTGTTCTGACATCGAATCGGGCATTTTATGTCGTACATGAGGCGCTCCGCCGCTAAAAGTGTTGTGTGTGGGATGTACAATTCCACGCACTCCGTCGCCGAGCGCCGAACGTGAGCCGATCGGCGTGGTCGCTACTCGTCGCTTCCGGAGGCGTCGCCGCCCGCCTCGCCGTCAGCGTCCGTCTCGTCGTCGGTGTCGAGGCCGGCCGCCTCGAACGCGGTCTCGACCTCCTCGGCCGGCACCGTCCGGAAGCCGTCGGCCTCGGTCACGGTCGCGACCGCGAGGTCGGCGGGCTCGAACTCGTCGTCGTGAGCGGCCAGCGCCGCGACCGCGAGTTCGATGCCCGCCGCGAGCGAGAGGTCGTCGCGCCACTCCGACTCGAGGTGGCCCTGGATCTCCTGGCGGCCGCCGCCGATGACCGTCGCCTTCCACTCGTTGGGGGTGCCCGAGGGGTCGGCCGCGAACAGGCGCGGCTCGCCGTCGTCGATGCCGCCGATGAGGAGGGCGGCGCCGTAGGGGCGCGTGCCGCCGCGCTGGGTGTTCTCCTGGATGTGGTCGGTGACGAACTTCGTCAGCGTCTCGACGCCGACGGGCTCGCCGTAGCGCAGGCGGTTCCCCTGCGACTGGCGGCGCGCGAGGTCGATCAGCTGGCGGGCGTCGGCGACGTGGCCGGCGCTCGCGGTGCCGACGTGGTCGTCGAGCTTGTGGAGCTTCTCGATGCTCTCGGCCTCCATCAGCGACGAGGAGGGGCGGGACATCGCGACGAACACGACGCCGTCGGTCGTCCGGACGCCGACGCTCGGCGCGCCGCGCGAGACCGCCTCGCGGGCGTACTCGACCTGGTAGATGCGCCCGTCCGGCGAGAACAGCGACGTGCCGCGGTCGTACGCCTGCTGGTCGTTGTTCCCCATCATCGTCCATCACCCGCTCGCGCGGTGTCGCGTTCGCTCATTATCGCTACTTACGTCGGCCCGTTGAAAAAGCATCCGTAACCGGTACGTCTCGGAGACCGCCGAAACCCCGAGCCCGGCGGCCCCCTGCCCCCGAACGACCGCCGATGGAGTTTCCGTCGCGCCCGTCGCTGCGAGGCGGCGCGCGCGTCGCTTCCGTCGCCGACGGATATATCCACGGGTATCGCGTAAATCGTATGACCTTGACTCGTACACCATCCGCGGCCGCGCTACTGGCCGCCGTGACCATTCTCGCGACGATCGGCGGGGCCTTCGCGGCGGGCGGCGCGGCGGCGGTCCCGGACGCGCGGATCACCGTCGGCGAGGTGGGGGCCTCCCCGAGCGACCCGACCGTCGGGGAGCGGACGGCGCTGAACGTCACCGTCTCGAACTCCGGCGGCAGCGACGCGGCGGCGAACGTCACGACGGTTCGCGTCCGGAACGCCGACGGCGACGTGCTCGACAGCGTCACGGGCGTCGGCGCGCTCTCGGCGGGCGACTCGCTCGACGCGACGCTGTGGACGTCGTTCGACGAGCCGGGCGCGAAGCGGCTCACCGTCGAGGCGGTCGCGAACCAGTCGACGACCGGCGAGTTCGTGACCGTCAGCCGGGACACCGTGATCGAGGTCCGGCCGACCCAGGTCGCGCTCGACCTGCGGACCCGCGCGCTCGACCCAGAGGACCTCCAGAGCGACGAGGGAAGTGAGAGTTCGGCCGGCGACCTCGGCGTCGGCGGCATCCAGGGCATCTTCGGCGGTGGCGGCGGCCTCGACACCGGCGACGCGGACGGCCAGGGCGACGCGCCCCCGGTCGCCGACTCGCCCGTCGAGGTGACGGTGGTCAACACCGGCACGACGACCGCCGACCGGGTGAGCCTCCGCGCGGTCGGGACCGCGGTCGACGGCGACGAGCGGACCGTCTCGGTCGGCCCGTTCGTCGTCGAGGACGTCGCGCCCGGCGAGGAGCGGCGGGTGATCGTCGACCTCGGCCCGCTCGACCGACGGTCGGAGGTGACGGTCACCGCCGCCTTCCGCGCCGACACGGACCGGTTCGACGACCGGGGCGCGGACCGCAGCGCGCAGTCGACGGTGACGTACCCGGTCCGCGAGGCGGCCCCGACCGTCACCGACGCGACCGTGCGCGAGACCGCCGCCGGCGTCGTCGTCGACGCGAACCTCGGCAACGCCGGCGGCGGCGAGATGACCGGCGCGGTCGTCTCTGTCGGCGACGCGCCGGGCGTCGAGCCGACCGCCGCGGGCGGCGAGTACTTCGTCGGCACCCTCGGCGCGAGCGACTTCGTCGGGTTCGACCTGACGACCGCGGTGAACGCCTCCGTCGCCGACGAGATACCGATCCGCGTCACCTACACCGAGCGGGGCGTCCGGTACACGGAGACGCTGACGGTGGCGGCGCCCGAGGCCGACGACGACGGGGGGAGCGGCGGCACGCTCGGTCGGATCGGCGTCGGCGGCGTGGGCGCCGCTGGCGCGGTCGCGAGCGGCCTCGCGCTCGTCGGCCTGGCCGGCGCGGTCGGCCTCGCGGTCAGGACCGGACGGATCGGCGGGTCGACGGGGCGGCGACGCGGCGGGTCGGCGCCGTGAGCGGGGACGCCGCGGCCGACGCGACGGGCGACGCGGTGAACGGCGACTCCGAGGTCGACGCGGTGAACGACGACTCCGGAGTCGACGCGAGGGACGACGCCGTGACCGCCGAGGGTGCGGTCGACCGAACGACGGACTCCGCAGGCGACGCCGAGTTCGGCGTCGCGCTGCGGGACGTGGTGAAGCGCTACCCGAGCGGCGGCGGCGATCCGGTCGTCGCGCTCGATCACGTCGACTTCGCGGTTCGGCCCGGCGAGTTCGTCGCGGTCGTCGGCCCCAGCGGTTCCGGGAAGTCGACGCTGCTGAACGTGCTCGGGCTGCTCGACGACCCCACCGCGGGCCGGCGCCTGCTGAACGGGACCGACGTGACGAACCTCTCCGTCGCCGAGCGGACCCGGGCGCGGAAAGAGTCGATCGGGTTCGTCTTCCAGGACTTTCACCTGCTGCCGACGCTGACGGCCGTCGAGAACGTCGCGATGCCGACCGCGTTCGACCCCGGCGACGCGAGCGGCCGGGCGGCCGACCTGCTCGCGCGGTTCGGGCTCGGCGACCGCCTCGACCACGACCCGAGCGAGCTCTCCGGCGGGCAGAAGCAGCGCGTCGCCATCGCCCGCGCGCTGATCAACGAGCCCGCCGTGCTGCTCGCGGACGAGCCGACGGGGAACCTCGACACCGAGACGGGGGAGTCGATCCTCGGCGAGTTCGAGCGCGTCAAGGCCGAGGGGGTCGCCGTCGTCGCGGTCACGCACGACCCGCTCGTCGAAGAGTACGCCGACCGCGTCGTCGACCTCACCGACGGCGTGCTGACCGGCGGGCTGCCGGACGCGGGGGACGACCGATGAGCGACGGCGACCGGACGGGCGCCGGATCCGCCGGCTGGCTCCGCGGCTGGCGGCCCGCGGTGTCGATGGCGTCGCGGAACCTGCGGCGGAACCGCGTGCGGACGGTGCTGGCGGTGCTCGGCGTCTGTATCGGCGTGCTCGCGGTCGCCGCGCTCGGCATCTTCGGGAACGTGCTGGCGCTCGGCGCCGACGACGCCATCGGCGACATCGGCACGCAGGTCGTCGTCTCGCCGAACGCCGACGCCGGCGTGGAGTCGCTGTCGGACGCGGACGTGGCCTCGATCCGGCGCGCGGTGGGCGAGCCCGCAGTCGTTCCGCTGTACTCGGACAGCGCCACGGTCGCGCGGCAGGGCGACCAGACGTTCGCGACCGTGTACGGGATCGAGGAGCCGGCGCTGGCGTACGAGGCCGCCGAGGGCCGGCTCCCGGAGCGACACCGGCAGGGGGCGATTCTCGGCGCGGGCATCGCCGCGGACCTCGACGCCGGCGCGGGCGACACCGTCGAGATCGCGGGCTCGCAGGTCCGGGTGATCGCGGTGTTAGTCGAGAGTCAGACGTTCAGCCCGGTGGCGCCCGACGACGCCGTCTTCCTGCCCGAGTCGGCCTTCTCGGCGGACGGCTACGCGCAGGCGCTCGTCATCTCCGACACCGGCGCCGAGGCGCGCGCGGCCGCAAACGCCATCCGCGAGGAGGTGAACGCCCGCGAGGAGCGCGTCGACCTGTTCGAGCTGGCCGCCCTCGTCGACGAGATCAACGAGTTCTTCGACCTGCTCTCGACGTTCCTGCTCGGGCTCGGCGCCATCTCCCTCGTGGTCGCCGGCGTCTCAATCCTCAACGTGATGTTGATGAGCACCGTCGAGCGGAGACAGGAGATCGGGGTGATGCGCGCGGTCGGCGTCGCCCGCCGCGACGTGCTCCGCGTCCTGCTCGCGGAGGCCGGCCTGATCGGCGCGGCCGGCGCCGCGGCCGGCACGCTGCTCACCGTCCTGCTCGTCGCCGGGCTCGTCCTCGCGACGCCCGCCGTCGACGCCGCGCTCGTGATCGACCCGACGAACGGGTACTACCTCCTCCTCGCGCTCGTGTTCGGCGTCGGCGTCGGGCTCGTCAGCGGCGCGTACCCCGCGTGGAAGGCGGCCAACCAGCGCCCGGTCGAGGCGCTGCGGAACTGATTCTGTGGGGTGCCCGATAATCCGAATCGTCTCGACCATTTAAACTCCGAACGGCGCGCCGGCGAGCGCCCGGAGGGCGCGAGCCGCCCGCGAGGGAGGCGGCGGCCCGGCGCGGGCAGAGCCGCGCCGGGCCGTCCGCCGAGGCTGGGGCTTTGGAGGAGTTCACCGCAGAGTGAGCGATCACGTATAGCCGAGCGGCTGGGGCTTTGGAGGAGTTCACCGCAGAGTGAGCGATCACGTATAGCCGAGCGGCTGGGGCTTTGGCGGTGTTCCCCGTCGATTCACTATCAGCTATTTATAAGAGTCGATGACTCAGGCAAAACGCCCATGTATCGCCGCGTCCCGGCCCGAGCCATGTCCCCCAAGCGACGAGCGGTCCTCCTCCTCGGCGCGGGCGCGGTCGGATTCGGTGCCATCGGGTATCGCGAACTGACGGACTGCGAGGAGCTCGCCTGTTTCGCGTTCGAGCATCAGAGGGCAGACGACGTGGCGAGCAGACTGGTGATCGAACACACCGGCGGGACCGAACGGCTCCGCGCCGGGGACGTGTTCGTCACGAACGTCAGCGTGGACTACGAGGCGGGCGAGAACGACACCGTCGCGTGGGCCGAACTGGACGACGACCTCGGACCCGACGACGCGATCAACGGGGAGACGCTGCGGATACGGATCCGGTTCCCGGACCTCGTGACGGTCCGCTGGCGTCGCGACGGCGACGAAGAGGTCGTGGGAGCGTGGGTATACGACGACGACGTGCGGTGAGCGGCGTCCCCGGCGACTTCGTCGACCGCCCTCCCCGTGGTCCGACCGACTTCCGGCCCAAACGGCTTTTGCGCGCGGCGGGACAATCAGCGATTATGGCCCTCCGAGACGTCCGCTTGTCTCCGCATCTCATCGGCGGTTCTCCGGCGAGGACGGCGCTCCCGCTGGCGGTGGTCGGGCTCCTCCTGCTCGCCTCCGTCGGGTTCGCCGTCGGACTGAACACCGGGATCTCCCTCTGGTGGATCGCGCTTGCGCTCGGGATCGCCGTCGCGGCGGGGATCGCGGGTGCGGGCCTCGTTCCGACCGTCGGATCGCTGTGGCTCGTCGGGTTCTGGTGGTTCGCCTTCCCCCCGCTCGTCGGCTATCTCACGGGTAACTGGACGGGCGCGGGCCGGTACTCGTACCCGCGAATGGTGGGATACGGGTACCAATCCGCGCGTGCGGAACTGCTCGGCGGGATCGAAATCGGTGTCAGACTCGGGCTACAGTTCGCGGTCGTCGTCGGCCTCGTCGGGTACGCGGTCGGAGTGATCGTTAGTCTGCTGTCGACGCGAACGAGCGGGTCCAAATAAACTCGGTCGGTCGCTTATAGTTCGTTGATTGCGGATCGGTATCGAACACCTCCAAAGCCCCAGCCGCGAGGGCGGCGCACGCTCGCTGCGGTCCTCAGTCACTCGCTCCGCTCGTTCCTTGCGGTCCTTGCGTCGCCTCCGCCGCCCTCGCGACTGCCCCTTTGAGTCCCGCCCCGCACCGCTCCGCGCCGCAGCCTCACGCCTCCCCAGCCTCGTCGCCGGCGGCTGCGCCGCCGGCTGCCAGAGACGCGTCGCGCCTCGCTGCCGCTCGCTCCCTCCGGTCGCTCGCGGCGTCCCTCGCGCGTGCGGTTCACGGCCGCCGATGGCGGCCGCTCACCGGCACGCGCCACAGCAGTTGGTATATGAAAGCCGCCACCCCAATCGGAATCGGCTATTTAAACGCCGCGGCTCTGGAGCTTCTCCTCTTCTTTCATGTCCTCATTGGACTGACCCTTCATCCCCTTCCCAGTGCCGCTCGCGATCCGGGCGAGCTCGTCGGGGTCGTCCCAGTTGTTGACGGCCTCGACGACGGCGGTACCCATCGCCTCGGGGTCCTCCGCGCCGAAGATGCCGGAGCCGACGAAGATGCCGTCGCAGCCGTGGTACATCATCAGCGCGGCGTCGGCGGGCGTCGCGATACCGCCGGCCGCGAAGTTGACGACCGGGAGCCGCTCGGCCTCGGCGGTCTCGTGGACCAGGTCGCGCGGGGCGCCGTGTTCGCGGGCCCACTTCTCGCGCTCCTCGTAGTTGAGGCCGGTGAGTGTGCGGATCTGGTTCTTGATGGTGCGCTGGTGTTTGACGGCCTGGTTCACGTCGCCGGTGCCGGCCTCGCCCTTCGTCCGGATCATCGCCGCGCCCTCGCGGATGCGGCGGAGCGCCTCCGGAAGGTTCCGGGCCCCGCAGACGAACGGCGACGTGAAGTCGCGCTTGTCGGTGTGGTACTCGTCGTCGGCGGGCGTCAGCACCTCCGACTCGTCGATCATGTCGACGCCGAGGGACTCCAGGATCTCCGCCTCCTTTCGGTGGCCGATCCGGGACTTGCCCATCACCGGGATCGACACCTCGTCGATGATCTCCGGGACGCGCTCGGGGTCGGGCATCCGCGCGACGCCGCCGCGCTTGCGGATGTCCGCCGGGACGTGTTCGAGGACCATCACGGCGACCGCGCCGGCGTCCTCCGCGATGCGGGCCTGCTCGCGGTTGACGACGTCCATGATCACGCCGCCCTTCTGCATCTGCGCGAAGCCGCGCTTGACCAGCTTGGTCCCCCGCTTCAGCTCCTCCAGATCCGTTGCCTCTGGCATGGATATCGGTTGGGGCGCCGGCCACTTAACGGGTCGCTTTCGGGCGGATGGAGCGTCGAGCGCGGCGTTCCCGGCCCGAACGAATTCGGGACGCTCCCGCCGGCCCGGGCGCTGCCTTCCGCCCCGCCAC